>CAYREA010000241.1:0-7023 GCA_964423075.1 uncultured Rubrivivax sp.
CCCTTGGCCGCGCCCACGGCCAGACCGATGTCGCCGGCCAGGTCGCGGTTCCAGCGCACACCGACGGTGCCGCCGCGGGCCGACCAGTACTGCACCTTTTCGGTGGCACTGGCGGGGGCTGCCAGCGCGGCCGTGCTGAGGGCACCGCCTGCCAGCACGCCGGCCAGGCCAAAGGCCATGGCGCCGAGGATCCTATTGCGCGAGTTGTTCAAGACCACTGCTCCAGTCGAAGGGGTTGAAACCGAAGTCCCGACGATGGCGTGTTGATGCGACTTTCGCACACCCCCCGATCACGGGGGGCGGGGTATTGACCGCTTACGAACCCGGCGGTACGGTCCATTCACCGCTCAACTTAGCGGCAAAGCTGTGACCTGCAGATGACGGCCAGATTGCGGAAATTGCCGCGGTGGGGTTCGTTCGGCTCCACAAGGGCTCGTCGGCTGGCTCGGCTTGTGCTGAAGCGGGATCCTTCATCCCTCACCAACTCAACCATCCAATCAGCATGAGAACACAAGCCTCGCCTTCCCTCGATTCCTCCTCTGTAGGCATGCGTCTGGGCCTGTGTGCAGCGGCGCTGGCCGGGGCCGCCGCCCCGATGTCCGACGCCAACGCCGTGGTCGTCACCTTCAGCACGCCCATCGCCATCCCGAACACCTTCGCCGGTGTCTACATCAACCTGCTGACCGGGGCGAACGGCATCACCCCGGGCGCCGTGCCCGGCTGGGACATCGGCCCCTGGGGCAGCGCCAGTACGCTGGCCATGTTCTTCAACGGCACGCCCGCCAACTCGAACGGCGGCGTGGCCGGTACCACCACGGGCCCGTATCTCGACCTGGCCGCCGGCTCGGTGATCTCCAGCGCGTCGACCTTCTCGGCCACCACCTCGACGACGGCCACGACGGCGTTCCAGAGCACGGGCACCCACACCCTGGGTTTCCGGTTCTTCAACGAAACCACATCCGCCATCAACTTCGGCTACATGACCCTGGTCACGACCGGCCCCCTGGGCTTCCCGGCCACGATCACCGGCTGGAGCTTCGAGAACTCGGGCGGTGCCATCACCGTCAGCGCCGTTCCTGAAGCCGGCACGGCGGCGATGTTCTCGCTGGGCGCGCTGGCCCTGGGCGCGCTGAACCTGCGCCGCATGCGTCGCAGCCGCCGCAGCCAGGCTCACTGAGCACTGCGCACTGCGCTGACCTAGCCGCACCGCGCCCGCGCCCCTGGTGGGCGCGGGCGCGGTTTTCATTTGTTCCGCGTCCCCGAGCTTCATGACCGCAGCCCTCGCCCAAAAACTCCTGCTGGTGGGCTGGGACGCCGCCGACTGGCAGATGATGCATCCGCTCATCGACGCCGGCCGCATGCCGAACCTGGCGCGCCTGGTCGAGAACGGCACCATCGGCAACCTGGCCACGCTGCAGCCGGTGCTGTCGCCGCTGCTGTGGACCTCCATCGCCACCGGCAAGCGCGCCTACCTGCACGGCGTGCACGGCTTCGTTGAACCCACGCCGGACTGCACCGCGCTGCGGCCCACCGCCAGCACCTCGCGACTGTGCAAGGCGCTGTGGAACATCCTGGCCCAGGCCGGCAAGCGCTGCCACGCGCTGGGCTGGTACGCCAGCCACCCGGCCGAGAACATCAACGGCGTCTGCGTCTCGCAGCTGTTCCATGTGGCGCCGGCTTCGGCCACGCCCGACAACTGGCCGCCGCAGCCGGAAGCCGTGTTTCCCCCCGAGCTGGCGGACGACCTGGCCGAGCTGCGCTTCCATCCGGCCGAAGTCACGGCCGCCATGCTGCAGCAGTTCATCCCGCAGGCCGCGCAGCTCGACCAGCGCGACCCCGAGGTGCAGCGCCTGCTGCGTGCGCTGGCCTGGCGCCTGGCCGAGTGCATCTCGCTGCACTCGCTGACCACGGCCCTGATGGAAGAACAGCCCTGGGACTTCTGCACCGCGTACTACGACACCATCGACCGCATCGGCCACGACTTCATGGTGTTCCACCCGCCGCGCATGGACAACGTGCGGCACGACCTGTACGAGCCGCTCAAGGGCGTGATGAACGCGATCTACGAGTTCCACGACCAGATGCTCGGCCGCCTGGTGGAACTGGCCGGGCCCGAAGCGCACGTGATGATCGTCTCCGACCACGGCTTCGTGAACGGCGCCTCGCGCCCCACGGCCGCGGTGAGCCCCGAGCAGTGGCACCGCAACTTCGGCACCCTGCTGCTGGCCGGCCCGGGCATCAAGAAGGACGCCACGATACCGGGCGCGACGCTGCTGGACATCACGCCCACCGTGCTCACGCTCTTCGGCCTGCCGGTGGGGCGCGACATGGAAGGCCGCGTGCTGGTGAACGCCTTCGAAGAGCCGCCGGCCATCGAGCGCATTGATTCGTGGGAGCAGGTGCCCGACCCGGTCTACGACGCGCGAGTGCGCGAGTCGGTGGACGACGACCCCGAGGCCGCCGCCGCGTCGATGCGGCAGCTGGTCGAGCTGGGCTACATCGAAGCGCCGGGCGAGGACGTCGAGCGCGACATCGTGCGCGCCCGTGCGGCGCAGAAGTTCAACCTGGCCTGCACCTGCATGGACGGCAAACACTCCGGCCGTGCGCTGACGCTGGCCCTCGAGCTGGTGCAGCAGTTCCCCGAAGAACCGGCCTACCTGGTGTTCGCCGGGCAGGCCGCGATCTCGGCCGGCAATGGGCCGGCATTGGGCCCGCTGGCCGATGCGCTGGAGCGCCTGCAGCCCGGCCACAAGCAGCTGGCGATGTTCCGCGCCTTCCAGGCCTGGCTGGCCAACGACGTGGTGGGTGCGCTCGACCACTTCGAGCGCGCCGCCCGCGAGGGCCAGGACAACGCCTGGCTGCAATGCCGCATCGGCCGCGCCTACCTGCGCCTGCGCCTGTGGCGGCGGGCCGAAGACGCGTTCAGGAAGTCGCTGGCGCTCGACAAGGACAACGCCGAGGCCCATTACGGCCTGAGCGTGGCGCTGCCGCGACAGGGCCAGCTGGAAGAAGGCGTGCAGAGCGGCCTGCAGTCCATCGCCCTGGTGCACGACTACCCGCTGGCGCACTTCCAGCTGGGCGCGGTGCTGTCGCGCATGGGCTGGTACGAACGTGCGCTGCAGGCTTTCGAGCTCTGCCTGGCCATCCTGCCCAACTTCGCCATCGCGCACCGTTATGTGTCGCTGGTGTCGGCCAAGCTGGGCCAGACGGAAAGGTCGGCCCAGCACCTCGAAACCGCGCGGCGCGTGCTGGCTGAAGGCCTGCCGCAGCCGCAGTTGGACTGAGCCCATGGCCCACGATTTCGTCACCGTCGTCAGCGGCCTGCCGCGTTCGGGCACCTCGCTGATGATGCAGATGCTGCACGCCGGCGGCCTGCCGGTGCTGAGCGACGGGCAGCGCGCGGCCGATGAGAACAACCTGCGCGGCTACTTCGAATACGAACCCGTCAAGCGCCTGCGCAGCGACCGTTCCTGGCTGCCGCAGGCGCGGGGCCAGGCGGTGAAGATCATCCACCTGCTGCTGCGCGAGCTGCTGCTCGACGGGTCACTTCAGTACCGCATCGTCTTCATGCAGCGGCCGCTGGCCGAGGTGCTGGCCAGCCAGCAGGCGATGCTGCAGCGCGAGGGCAAGGTGGGCGCCGACGCCGCGGTGTTGAAGAAGGCTTTCGAAAGCCAGCTGACGCAGCTCGACGCCTGGCTGGCCGCGCAGGCCGGCATCCGCGTGCTGCAAGTGCCTTACCACCGCGTGGTGCAGGAGCCACAGGCCGTGGCCGAAGAGCTGAACCGCTTCCTGGGGCTGCAGCTCGACACCGCAGCCATGGTGCAGGCGGTCGACCCGGCGCTGCACCGGCAGCGCGGGGCCAGCGCCTAGGGCAGCAGGTCGGCCACCTGGTTCCACACCTCGGCCGGGATGCGGCCTTCGTGGCTGTAGGCGATGCGGCCTTCACGGTCGATCAGGTAGGTGCGCGGCAGTTTCTCGCCGCTGCGCCAGGCGGCCGGCAGGCGGGTGTCGCCGTGCCAGAAGCCGAGGATGCCGCGTTCACCCTCGCCGGCATCGATCTGGCGGCGGGCGCGGTCGTAGACCTGGGCGTCGGCGGCCGTGGCGTCCAGGTTCACCAGCAGCAGGTCGAAGGGCTGTGACTTCCAGCCCTGGGCGTTGGCGCGCAGTTCGGTCATCTTGCTCAGGCACACGGCGCAGTCGCTGCGCCACAACACCACCATCACCACGCGGCCGCGGCGCGCCTGCAGGTCGAAGCTGCGGCCGTCGAGCGAAGGGCCGCTGAAGGGCGGGGCCGGCGGCAGCGGCTGTGCGGGCGCGGCGGTGGCCGCAAGCAGGGCCGCGATGCCGAGCAGCAGGCTGGAGAGGGTGTTCATGCGGCGCCAGTCGCGCCGGCGCGCCCGGTCTTACGGCGGTGGGCTCAACGCCCGTGAAATTGCGGCGTTCGGCGCGCCGCGAAGGCCGCCAGGCCTTCCTTCAGGTCTTCACTCGCTGAGCAGCGCGCCTCGCGCTCGCGCAGGCGAGGCAGATCCAACTCGCCGCGCGCGATCTCGTTCAGTGAGGCCTTCATGCCCGCCACGGCCAGCGGCGCGCCGGCCAGCAGCGCGGCGGCGAAACGCTCCACGGCCGCGTCCAGTGCATCCACGTCGGCCAGCGCGTCCAGGTAGCCGAAACGCAGCAACTCGGCCGCGTCCACCGCTTCGCCCAGCAGGAAGAGGCGCTTGGCCGCCTGCAGGCCCAGCCGGTTGACGGTGCGGCGCAGCCCGCTCGGGTAGTAGTGCAGCCCCAGGCGCGCCGCGGGCATGCGCAGTTCCATGCCGGCCACGCCGATGCGGAAGTCGCAGGCCAAGGCCAGGTCGGTGGCGCCGCCGTAGACGCCGCCGTTCAGCCGCGCCAGCGTGGGCTGGGGCAAGGCTTCCAGCGCGTCGACCATGCGTTCGAAA
Source organism: uncultured Rubrivivax sp. (assembly GCA_964423075.1). Classification (GTDB taxonomy): domain Bacteria; phylum Pseudomonadota; class Gammaproteobacteria; order Burkholderiales; family Burkholderiaceae_C; genus Rubrivivax. The sequence continues at coordinate 4,941 of CAYREA010000241.1, forward strand.
GCCCGCGGGTCAGCCGCCGCCGCATCGGCTTCGTTCAGTTCACCCAGGTGGAAGCCGGCGCAGAAGGCACGGCCGCGGCCGGTGATGACCAGCAGCCGCACAGCCGGGTTGGCCGACACGGCGGCGACGTGCGCCTGCAGTGCCGCCAGGTCTTCGCGGTGCAGCCGGTTCAGGTGCTGCGGGCGGTTCAGCGTGATCGTGGCCCGGCCGTCGGCGCCGATGTCCAGCAGCGGCGGGCCGCCGCTCATCGCATGTCGGGGAGGTAGCGCACGGCCAGCACGCCGGGGATGGCCGCCAGCGCGGCCAGCACGGGCGCGCCGACGGCACTGTCCACGTCCACCAGCGTGTAGGCCATCTCGCCGCGGCTCTTGTTGACCATGTTGTGGATGTTCAGCCCGGCCCGCGCCATCGTCGTGGAGATCTGCCCCAGCATGTTGGGCACGTTGGCGTTGGCGATGGCCACGCGCCAGGGCGATTCGCGGCTCATCTGCACGGCGGGGAAGTTGACGGCGTTGGCCACCTGGCCCTGTTCCAGGTAGTCGCGCAGCTGGTCGATCACCATCACGGCGCAGTTCTCCTCGGCCTCGCGCGTGCTGGCGCCCAGGTGCGGCAGCGCCACCACGCGCGGGTGGCCGTGCAGCACGGGGCCGGGGAAGTCGCAGACGTAGGCGCCGAGTGCGTGAGCATCGAGCGCGGCGCGGGCGGCTTCGTTGTCCACCACGCCGTCGCGGCTGAAGTTCATCAGCACCGCGCCTTGCCGCAGCAGGCCGATGTTGCCGGCGCCCACCAGGCCGCGTGTGGCCGTCACCAGCGGCACGTGCAGCGTGATGAACTGCGAGGCCTTCAGCACCTCGGCCACACTGGCGGCGCGCTTCACCTGCGAAGGCAGGCTCCAGGCCCCGTCGACCGTGATGTCGGGGTCGTAACCCAGCACCTGCATGCCCAGCTTGATGGCGGCGTCGGCCACCAGGCAGCCGATGCGGCCCAGGCCCACGATGCCCAGGGTCTGCCCCTGCAGCTCGTAGCCGGCGAAGGCCTTCTTGCCTTCTTCGAGCGTGGCTTCCAGGTCGGCGGCGTGCACGTCGAGCTGGTCGACGAAGCGCAGCGCGGGCGCGATCTGGCGCGCGGCGATCAGCATGCCGGCCAGCACCAGCTCCTTCACCGCGTTGGCGTTGGCGCCCGGAGCGTTGAACACCGGCACGCCGCGGGCGCTCATCGCGCTGACCGGTATGTTGTTGGTGCCGGCGCCGGCGCGCGCGATGGCGCGCACGCTGGGCGGGATTTCCACGCCGTGCAGGTCGGCGCTGCGCAGCACGATGGCATCGGGCTCGGCCATGTCCTTGCCCACCGTGTAGCGCTCGGGCGGCAGGCGTGCCAGCCCGTTGGGCGATACGTTGTTGAGCACGCGGACGGTCAGCTTGTCAGCCATGTTGCGCCTCGAACTCCTTCATCCAGGCCACCAGCGCCTGCACGCCTTCGATGGGCATGGCGTTGTAGATCGAGGCGCGCATGCCACCCACCGATCGGTGGCCCTTCAGCTGCACCAGGCCGCGTGCTTCGGCGCCCTTGAGGAAGGCGGCGTCGAGGGCGTCGTCCTTCAGCTTGAAGGGCACGTTCATCAGGCTGCGGCAGTCGCGCGCCACCGGGGCCTTGTAGAAGGCCGTGGTGTCGAGAAAGTCGTACAGCACCGCGGCCTTCTTGCGGTTGTGCGCTTCCATCGCCACCAGCCCGCCGCGTGCCTTGATCCAGTTGAACACCAGGCCGGCGATGTAGATCGCGTAGGTGGGCGGCGTGTTGTACATGCTCTCGTTGTCGGCCACCACCTTGTAGTCGAAGGCCGAGGGCGTGATGGGCAGCGCGCCGCCCAGCAGGTCTTCGCGCACGATCACGATCGTGAGGCCCGCGGGGCCGATGTTCTTCTGCGCGCCGCCGTAGATCAGGCCGTACTTCGAGACATCAACGGGCCGCGACAGGATGCTGCTGGACATGTCGGCCACCAGCGGCACGCTGCCCACGTCGGGCGTGTCGTGGTACTCCACGCCGCCGATGGTCTCGTTGCTGCAGATGTGCACGTAGGCCGCGT
>CAYREA010000242.1:0-7009 GCA_964423075.1 uncultured Rubrivivax sp.
CGCCTGGGCACCAGCATCGAGGGCTCGCAGGCGGCAGGAGGCCGCGGCGGTGCCGGCCATCGTCTGGGTGTTCAGGCCGATGGGCCGCTGGCGGCGAGCCTGGCGCTGAGGGTGGGCGCCATGACGAGCCGGGCCGAGGCCCTGGCGTCCCCGGCAGACCCGCGCATTTCCGAGCTCGAAGGGCGCGACAAGAACGACGCCTGGCTGACCCTCGGATGGCAGGCCGCGGCTGGGCAGCAGGTCGACTTTGCGCACCGGCAGGGCCGCGAGGTGCGCGATGGCGGAGCGCGAGAACGCGGTGGGCTCAGGCGCTACCACCAGACCGTCAATGAGATCGAACGCACGACGACGTCGCTGGGTTGGCGGACCGAGCAGTCCGCGCCTGCCGGCACCGAAAGCGCAAGCAGCGAACTGCGGGCCTACCGCTCGACCATCGCCGTCAACAACCTGCGCACCGCAGGCGTGGCGGTGAACCCGCCGCAGCGCATCCAGGACGACGTGCTCGAAGGCCAGGCGCGCCTGCCGTGGGGCGCCCTGGTCGGGGTGGGCGGTTTCGAGCTGCGCGACAGCACGCTCGAGGATCCCGGCCTCCCGGGTGGCGCAGCGACCAGCAGGCACCGGGCGCTGTTTCTGCAGATGGAGGTGGAGCTGGCACGTTCCCTGCGCCTGACGACGGGCCTGCGCTACGACGGCCACAACCTGTTCGGTCACGAGCTCAGCCCGCGCGCCTACCTGGTCTGGCGCGCCAGCCCTGGCTGGACACTCAAGGGCGGGTACGGGCACGGGTTCAGCGCCCCCAACCTGAAGCAGATCGTGCCCGGCACACGCAGCGAAGGTCCGAACCTGTTCGTCGGCAATCCGAGCCTGGGGCCCGAGAGCAGCGACAGCATCGAACTGGCCGCCGGCTGGACGGAGGGTCCGACCCAGGCGCAGGTGACGGTGTTCGAGCAGCGGATTCGAGACCTCATCGACATCCGGCTGCTCGCTGCCGGCTCGGTTCCCGGTACCGGCACCTACAGCTACGACAGCCTGGCTCGGGCCCGGATGCGCGGCGTCGAGGCCAGCTGGCTGCAGCCCCTGGGCGCAGGCTTTCGCACGCAGATGAGCTACACGTATCTCGATGCGCGCAGCGGCACCGGCAACCGGCTGGATCGCAGGCCGCGGCACAGCGCCAGCCTGCGTCTGGATTGGGCCGGCGGCCCCTGGAGGGCCGGGCTCGATGTCGAATTCAACGGCGGCCAGACACTGCCCGCCACCACCGTCGGCGCGCCCTCGCAGGCGGTGCCGGACATCACCTTGCTGGGCGCACACCTGGTGCGGGCGCTGCCTGCCGGGTTGGAACTCACCGTGGGCGTGCAGAACCTGGGCGACCTGCGCCTGGCCGAGCGCTCGCCGCTGTTCACACAGGTCGAGCGGCCGCGCACCTGGCGTGCGGCCCTGCGCGGGCGCTGGTAGGCACCGCGTTGCGCTTGCCGCCCGCCTCGACGAGGAGACCCATGACTGTCTGCAGCACGGACCGCCGCTTGGAAGGCGGCGCTGGCGCTGCCAGGAACTTCGACCAGACCGAGTGGCGCGCCGAGAGCATGTCCAGCAGGTCGTCCTCGGCGCTCACCCCGACCGCCCCGCCAGATAGACAGCTGCCTGCACGCGCGAGCTCAGGCGCAGCTTGCGCAGAATGTGCTGCACATGGATCTTCACCGTGGCTTCGGCGATGCTCAGGTCGCGAGCCACCTCCTTGTTGCTGGCGCCCTTGGCGATCAGGCCCAGGATCTCGCGCTCCCGAGGAGACAAGCTGTAGAAGGGATCGACGTCGATGGACGGTGGCGGTGGCGAGGCAGCGCCCTGCCCGGCCTGGAACGCACTGACCAGCTTGCTGGTCATCTCCGGGCTGACGACAGACTCGCCCGCCATCGTGCGCTGGATGGCCGCCGCCAGCATCTCGCTGTCCATGGTCTTGAGCAGGTAGCCGCGAGCGCCGCCGCGCAGTGCCGCCGAGAGATCGCGCTCGTCCTCGCTGACCGTCAGCATCAGGATCCGCGCCTGCGGTGCCAGCGCCTTGAATCCCGCCAGCGCATCGACTCCGTTGACGCCGGGCATGTGGTTGTCGAGCAGGATGACGTCGGGTTGCGTCGCCGCGGCACGTTGATGGGCCTCGTTCGCATCGCCCGCCTCGGCGACGACCTGGAAGCGCGGATCACCCGCCAGCAGCGAGATCAGCCCGCGGCGGAAGAGTGTGTGGTCGTCGACCACCAGCACGCGGATGGGTTGTGCGACTGTCATGCGGCCACTCCCAGGCGCTCCGGCAGCTTCAGCACCACGCAGGTGCCCGAGCCTGGCACCGAGGCCACCTCCACCGTGGCGCCGATGTTCTGTGCGCGCTCTCGCATGATGCGCAGCCCCACGTGGGTTTCGTCGGGACCGGCACCGTCGGGATCGAAACCGCAGCCGTCGTCGCGCACCTCCACGCGCCACTGCGGCGCCTGCTGCACCTCCACCCACACCTCGCGCGCCTGCGCGTGCTTGCGCACGTTGGACAGGGCTTCCTGCACCACATGCAGCACCTGCACCTGCACGTCGGCCGGCAGCGGCAAACCGTCGCCTTCGATGTCGAGGTGGGTCGCCAGACCCGTTTGATGCTCGAACTTCTGCAGGGTGGTCTTCAAGGCGGGGGCAATGTCTTCGTTGTTGGTGCGGGTCCGAAAGTGCACCAGCAACTCACGGACATCGCCCATGCTCTCGTGGACGCCGGCGTCGAGCTCGCCCAAGGTCTTCTCGATGCGCCCGGGTTCGCCGCTCTTGATGTCGCTGCGCAGCAGGCCGAGCTGGATCTTCAGGAACGCCAGGCTCTGGGCGATGGAGTCGTGCAGTTCGCGGGCGATGAAACCACGCTCCTCGGCCACGGCGGTCTCGCGCTGCAGCGCCGCTGCGCGCAGGCCCTCGATGGCACCCGCCAGGTGGCTGGCGATGGTCTCGAGCAGCGCCCGGTCGTCGTCGGCCAGTGCCCTGGATTCACGGTAGAACAGGTTGAGCTCGCCCACCATGCGTTCGTGCAGCCTGACGGGCACGCTGATGACGGTCTGGAAGCCTTCGCGGGCACAGTGTCCGAGGCGCGAAGCCGGGCCCTCCGGCTGGATCGGAATCACCCGCGTCATCGCACCACCCTGGGCTTGACCGCACAGGCAGTCGCCAGTCGGAATACACAGTTCCTCGTCGACCACGGCCTGCGGCAGGCAGTCCGAAGCCAGCAACAGGTACTTGCGATTGGCCTCATCCGACCAGCGCACGGCCGAGGCGTCGGCACGGGCCACCTGACGCACCTGCCTGGCGATGCCCTGCGCCAACGCCTCCAGCGTCTCGGCTCGCGCCACGAAGGCGGCCGATTCATACAAGGCGGCAAGGCGCCCACGCTGGGCTTCCAGGCGCTCGGTCTTTTCCTGCACCTTGGACTCGAGGTTCTGGTACAGGCCCTGCAGGGTCTCGGTCATGCGGTTGAAGCCTGATGCGAGCGCGCCAAACTCGTCGTTCGAACCCGGAACGACGCGGGCAGCCAGGTCGCCCGCCTCCACCCGCGCCAGGCCGGCCTGCAACCTGGACAGCGGGTTGAAGATGAACAGGTAGGCCGAGTACAGCAAGGCAATGGCGCTGCCGATGGTCAGCGCCACCATGACGAACTGAACGGCGTTCAGGATGGCCGTCAGACGGGACAGGTGGTGCTCGATGGCCGAGACAAAAGTGTCGATGCACGCAACGAAGGCACCGGCCTGCTGCGCCGAGAGGTCAACGTCCGGGCCTGGCCTTGCACTCCAGTCCAACCTGAGTACGGCCCAGTCACGCTGGACCGCGGCGAACGCCTGCTGCGACGTATCGTCGTGCGGCACGAACAGCGGACGCGTGGGGTCACCTGCGCGCAGCACGCCCAGGCTTTGTTCGAACTGGGCCACCCGCTCTGCGATCTGCTGGGCATCTCCACGCGCCAAGGTCTGTGCCAGTCGCCAGGTCTGCATGCGCATGCGGCCGGCCTCGTTGACCGCCGCTGCACCGCCCTCCAGTTGCCACGTCACCCACAGCGTCAGGCCGATCGAGGCGAACGCCATCAGCAACAAGGCGCTGCCGATGGCGCCGAGCTTGGCAGAGAGGCTCCATGAACGGCGCATGCCGGCACTGTACTGGAGGTGGTCAGCACGCCACGCCCCACCGAACCCTGCAGCGAACTCAGTGGCCATGGGAAACCCACGGCAGCAGGAACCCCAGCGGGTGATGGGCGAGGGCCACCGAGCCCATGGCCAGGTAGACCAACAGCGCGCCCACGTAGCTGGCGCGGCGGCCTGCCCGGGTCCGCGCGCGCTTCAGCGCCAGCGAGCCCAGCACGATGTACAGCAGCAGCAGCAAGAGCTTGGTTCCCAGCCAGGGGCTGCCGACAGGGTTCAGTGACAGCACGGCCCAGAGCGTGACGCCGGCCGTCAACAGCAGGGTGTCGATGCCGTAGCTGAGCATGCGCCAGGGCTTGGCCATCACCCAGCCCTGCCCCGCCAGCACCAGCGCGCCGCGCAGCGCAAACAGGCACCCGCTGGCCAGCACCAGACCGATGTGGGCCGTCTTGACAGCGGGATACCAGACAACCGGGTCAAGCATCGTGATGGAAGCGGCTAAGCTCGAGGGCATGGACATCAGTCACTTTGACCACCTGCTGGCCGCCGCCCGGCAGCAACCCGATGCGCAGCGTCTCCTGCTGGTGTTTGCCGCGGCGAGCCTGCCTGCAAACGCCACGGCCGAACAACGCGCACGCTTCGAGGCCGGTGAGTCCGGCGAGCTGGCCCCGCTGATGTGCGTGGACAAGGATCCGTCCGACCTGAAGCACTTCGCCGCCTTGCAGGCTGAGGCACAGGCCATGGGGCAGGACTGGGCCTTGGTCTTCGCCGCGGCCATGCCTGGCAAGGGCAGGCAGGCTCCGGCGGCGACGCAGGTCGAGGCCGCACTCGCGCGCATGGTGGAGGCGGTGAAGTCCGGCAACCTGGTGGGCATGATTCCGTTCGATCGCCAGGGCGAGGCCGTGCAGCTGGGCTGACCGTCCGCTGGTTCACAAGCGGGTGGACTCGTCATCGCGCTGCACCTCGGCGGCGTGTGCCCGGTAGGGCCCCGTGCCGGCGTTGTCGGCCTGGGCCGCGGGCACGAAGCCTCCGCGCTGGACGTCGAAGACATGGACCTCGCCGTCTTCGATCACGTAGTGCCAGCCATGCAGGGCCAGCGTGCCGGCTTCAACGCGCTCGCGCACCATCGGATAGTCCATCAGGCGCTCCAGCTGCAGCACCACGGCGCGTTGTTCTGTGCGCCGCAGCACGTCGAGTCCGGGCTCGGCCACGGGCAACGCGGCTTCACGGCCCAGCTCCAACCACTGCGCCAGGTGTTTGGCGGCGGGGGAAACATCGCCGTACAAGGCCCGGATCGCGCCGCAATGACTGTGGCCGCACACCACGATGCGCTTGACCGACAGGTTCAGCACCGCGAACTCGATGGCTGCCGCGGTGCCGTGAAAGCCCTGGCTCTGGTCGTGAGGGGGCACGAAAGCCCCGACGTTGCGCACCAGGAACAACTCGCCCGGGCCGGCGCCGGTCAGCAGGTAGGGCACCAGGCGTGAATCGCTGCAGCCGATGAACAGCGTCATCGGGTGCTGGCCGTCGTCGACCAGCAACCGGAAGTGCGAGCGGTGCTGCGGAAAGGCGTCGGTCTGGAAGCGCTGGAGGCGCTGAAGCAGTTCGTCGGGCATGAGGGTCGCGCAGAGGTGGCCTGGCGCAGCAGACCTACTGCACGAGTGGCGACGACGCGCCGTCCAGGTCCACGCCCATCAGCGTGGCCTCGCCGGCCAGCAGTTGCAGGTATTGCCGCAACGCGGTGGCAAAGGCCTGCTGCCGAAGACCCTGCGCCACGGCCGACTTCACCGATTCGAACGATGGCTCCACACCCGCTTGGCGCGCCCGCACTTCCACCACGTGCAGCCCGAAGCGGCTGTGCACCAGGCGTGGCAGCACGCCCACCTCGGTCTTGCCGAAGACCTCCCGCGCGAACTCCGGCGCGCAGTCGTCGGTGGTCAGCCAGCCCAAGGCGCCGCCATCGGCGCCACTGGGGCAGTTGGAGGTCGATCTCGCTGCAACGGCAAAGCGGTCTTCGCCATCGGGCGAAGCGCAGCGCACATCCAGCAGGCAGGCCTCGGCACGCTGCCGTAATGCGTTGACATCCACGCCCGGCGTGACGGCGAACAGCACGTGGCGCAGCTGCACGCGCTCGCCGACGGCATAGCGGCCGCGTTGGGCCGCGTGGTGGCGGCGCAGGGCTTCTTCAGAAGGATCAGGCAGGTGCAGCTCGCGATCCAGCAGGGCCTCGATGGCGGTGCTGGCAGTCTCGGTCATGGCACCACCCAGCGGCAGCGGGTCGTCGGCCGCCAGCAGGCCGGCCCGGATGGCCGCCTGGCGCAGCAATTCGGCACAGGCCCGCTGCCGCAGGGTTTCGGCCGTCAGCCCTTCGTTGGGGTAGGCCAGCACGATGCCATTGACCTGGGGAAGCACGGAAGTGGAGGTGTTCATGGTCTGAGCCTTCAGGAGTGGAGGGACTCGTGTTCAGCCGACACGCCGTGGCTGGCCCTGCCCGGCGGGCACGTTGAGCCGGCGCGCACGCACCATCTGGTACGGGCGCACCAGGTAGGCCAGGGTGCCGAAGCCGCTCCACACATGCACCAGGCGACTGAAGGGGAACAACAGGAAGATCGTCATGCCCAACAGCATGTGCGCCTGGAAATGCCATTCGATGCCCGCCACCAGCGCGGCATTCGGCTGGAACAGCGCAATGCCCTGCAGGTACTCGGCCAGCCTCAGCATCGTGGTGGGTTCCGACACGTGGTGCAGGGACGAAGGCAGCGTGGACAGGCCGATGACCAGTTGCACCCACAGGATGAGCAGGATCGCGATGTCGGTGCGGTGGCTGGTCAGGCGGATGCGCGGGTCGAACAGGCGGCGGT
>CAYREA010000243.1:0-6967 GCA_964423075.1 uncultured Rubrivivax sp.
AGCTCAATCGACCGCACGCACGTTGCCAGCAAGATGCGGAAGGCCAGCCCGTTCTTGAGCCCGATGTCGTCGATGTCCTTGAGCAAGGCGCGCAGTTCGTCCTCGGTCAGCATGACGCGTCGGCGTATCGGCGGCCGTGCGCCCATCAGGGCGGTCAGGTCGATGCCGACGCAAGGGTTGACGTCAATCAGCCGTTTGCCGCACGCGTGCGCAAATAGGAGCTTGGCGGACGTCAGGAGGCGTTTGCTGATGGTCCACGAGCGCTTGCTGGACTCGATGACATGCACGATGTCGGCAGGTGTGACGTGGCGGACCTCCATGGAACCCAACTTGGGTTTGATGATTTTGTCGAGGTCCCACTTGCGGTAGTACACGGTCCCCTCAGCCAGAGGCGGAGTCGTCAGCTTCTTGACCTCGTAGTCATCGACGAGCTGGCGCACCGTCCACGCCCTCTGCGTCCGCATCTTTTCAACCTTCTTCTGCGCAGCCGGGTCCTTGCCGTGGTCAACATCGACGCGCCGTTCGCGCGCGAGCTTCCGTGCCGCTGCCAGCGAAAGGTCTGGGTAGTTCCCGAGAGTGATCTCCTTGCGCCGGTTTCCGGGGATTCGATACCGCAGGATCCATGCGGCCGTACCTGCACCTGACAGAGTGAAGGTCAGCCCTTCGCCATCGGACCTCGCGGTCGGTTCGCCCTTCGCGATCCAGTGCCTGATCTGAACGTCGTCAAGCAGATTTCCACGCCGCGCCATGGCATTTCTCCAGTGGGTAGCTTGCGTCAAGTCTAGCGCTCTGGCTACCCGGCTAGCTACCCATTTCAGGTGCGGTGCAGTGACGTGTTGTTGGACGCCAGTGGAGGAAACTCGTTTGGCGACAACAGGATGCTTGTGCGCTTTGGGACGTATTGAGATTCCGTGAAACGCTAGTGAAGCTCGCAGGTGGCGAGTTTCAAAGGAGGTTCCACGTTGCCGTTCTCGTGGGGCGCATTCTCTGGCTTTTCAGGCCACCTCGCCGCTGCGGATGGCCGCCGTGCGTTCGCGGATCGCCTGCTTCTGGCCCGCGTCCAGGCGCGCCACGTTCTTCACCTGCAGCGCCATGCGCGGGTTGGCGGCCAGCGCGGTTTCGTGTCGCATCAGGAAGTCCCAGTACAGCGTGGTGTAGGGGCAGGCCTTCTCGCCCGTGCGTTGCGCCGGGTCGTAGCGGCAGCCCTGGCAGTGCGGGCTCATGCGCTGGATGTACTTGCCGGTGGCGACGTAGGGCTTGCTGGCCATCAGGCCGCCATCGGCGTACTGGCTCATGCCCAGTGTGTTGGGCAGTTCCACCCATTCGACGGCGTCGACGTAGACGGCCAGGTACCAGGCATGCACCTGCTGCGGCTGCACGCCCAGCATCAGCGCGAACAGGCCGGTGACCATCAGGCGCTGGATGTGGTGGGCGTAGCCGTGCTGCAGCGTCTGCGTGATGGCGTCGCGCAGGCAGGCCATCTCCGTCTCGCCGGTCCAGTACCAGGCCGGCAGGTCCTGCTGCGCCTCCAGCGCATTGAGCCCGGCGTAGCCGGGCATGCGGGTCCAGTAGATGCCGCGCACGTACTCGCGCCAGCCGAGGATCTGGCGCACGAAGCCTTCCACACCGGCCAGCGGCGCCGCACCCGCGCGGTACGCGGCCACGGCCGCGGCCACCACCTCGCGCGGGTGCAGCAGCTTCAGGTTCAGCGCCGCCGCCAGGTGCGCGTGGTACAGCCAGGGCTCGCCGGGCCACATCGCGTCCTGGTAGCGGCCGAAGAGGGGCAGGCGCTCGGCGACGAAACGCTGCAGGGCCACGAGCGCCTGCTCGCGCGTCACCGGCCAGGCAAAACCGTCGAGCCGGCCGGGATGGGCGGCGAAGCGAGCCTCCACCAGCGCCATCACTTCGAGCGTCAGCGCATCGGGCTCGAACACCGCACGCGGCGGCACGGCGCCCGGTCCGGCGGCGCTGAAGGCTTCGCGGTTTTGTGCGTCGAAGTTCCACTGGCCGCCTTCGGGCTGGTCACCCGCGGCGCCCTGCATCAGCACGCCGTGGCGCTTGCGCATCTCGCGGTAGAAATACTCCATGCGCAGCGACTTGCGCCCGCGCGCATGCGCCGCGAACTCGCGCACGCTGCCGTAGAAGTGGCGGTCTTCGCGGATGTCCAGCGGCAGGCCGTGCGCCTGCGCCACGCCCTTGAGCGCCTGCAGCACGCGCCAGTCTCCGGGTGCCGTCATCACCAGGCCGGCAGGGCGCAGGCCCTCGATGGCGGCGTGCAGCTGCGCCGCCAGGCTGCCTGCGTTGGCAGGGTCGTCCAGCTGCGTGTAGTGCAAGGGCCGGCCAGCGGCGCGCAGAGCCTGCGCGAAGTGGCGCATCGCGGCCAGGAACATCACCGTGCGCGCCTTGCTCGACGCCACATGGGTGGCTTCCTCGGACACCTCGGCCATCCACACCGCATCCCGTGGGGCGTCGAAGCCGTCGAACGCGGCGGCGTCCAGGTCGAGCTGGTCGCCCAGCACGAGCACGAGGTGGCGCAGCTCAGGCACTGCGGGTCTTTGCGCGCCGGCAGGCGTCAGAGCAGTACTTCACCTCGTCCCAGCTGCGGGCCCAGCGGCGGCGCCAGCTCATCGGTCGGCCGCAAGCCAGGCAGGGTTTGCTGGGCAGGGCGGCCTTGTTGCCGCGGTGGAGGTCTGCCACCTCAGCCGAAGATCGTGTCGCTCTGCGCATGCGCATGGCCCATGAACAGGCGCAGCAGCGGGCCCTCGCTGTCGTGTTCCCACACCCGCCCCTGCACCACGAACTGGCGCCCGGCGATGCGCAGCACGTCGCCTTGCGCCGGTGCCACGCCGTGGCCCTGGAAGAAGTTCGGCACGGCGATCTGGCCGCGGCGCAGCCAGGCCTGGTCGTCGACGCTGAAGGTCAGCACGGTGCGCAGCGAGGGGTTGGACATGGGGAGCTCCCGGACAAAGCCACTTCGGCGGTATGGCAGCGTAGCGCATGGCCAAGGCTCAGGCCCATTGCCGCTTGTCAGGTGGCACCGCTAAAGTGCGCCTCGTGCCGGCCGTTTGTTGCCGTGATGGCTGGCGCACCAGGGAGAAGACATGGCGCAAAGCCAGAAGGACATGCGATGACCCGGTTGTATCTGGTCGACGACCACCCTGTGGTCCGCGAGGGCCTGCGTGCGGTTCTGGAGGGGGCCGGGCACACCGTGCTGGGCGAGGCCGGCGAGGCCACGCTGGCCCTGGCCGACATCGCGCGCCTGAAGCCCGATGTCGTGCTGCTCGACCTGAACCTGGGCGCCCGCTCGGGCATCGACGTGCTGGCCGAGCTGCGCGAGCGCGGCGTCACCGCCGGCGTCATCGTGCTGACCATGCTCGACCAGCCGCGCACCGTGGCCCAGGCCTTGCGCGCCGGCGCCCAGGGTTACCTGCTCAAGGGTTCGCCTTCTTCAGAGCTGCTGGACGCCGTCTCGAAGGTGGCGGGCGGGCGCCACTACCTGGCCCCGGGCCTGGCCGATGTGGCCGTGCGCGGGCTGGCCGCCAAGGCCTCGTCGCTGGACGAGCTGTCCACGCGCGAGCGCCAGATCGTCGTGCGCGTGGTGCTGGGCGACACCAGCGCCGCCATCGCCGAGCAGTTGCACCTGTCGTCGAAGACGGTGGACACCTACCGCAGCCGCGCCATGGCCAAGCTGGGCGTGGGCGACCTGGCGGGCCTGGTGCGGTGGGCCATCCGCGAAGGGCTGGTGGACGTCGACGGGGCCTGAGCGCCGGTTTCAGCGCCGGCGGTAGGTGACGAAGTCGAAGGCCAGGCCGTTCGGCGCTGCGGCCTGACGCGGCAGGCGCTGGGTCTCGACGAAAGCGGCGCGGTCGAAGGGCGGGAAGTGCACGTCGCCTTCGAAGTCCTGGTGCAGCTCGGTGAGCACCAGTTCGTCGGCCTGCGGCAGCGCCGTCGCGTACACACCGGCACCGCCGATGACGAAGGCGCGCGGCTGGCCTTGCAGCAGCGCCAGCGCGGCAGCCAGCGTGGGCACGGCCTCGGCGCCGGCGGCCTGCCAGCCGGCCTGGCGCGTGAGCACGAGGTTGCGCCGGCCCGGCAGCGGCCGCACCTTGGGCGGCAGTGATTCCCAGGTGCGCCGGCCCATGATCACGGCGTGGCCGATGGTGGTCTCGCGGAAGTGGCGCAGGTCTTCGGGCAGATGCCAGGGCAGGGTGTCGGCGCGGCCGATCACGCCGTTGCGGGCAACGGCGGCAATCAGTGCCAGCAGCGGGCGGGTGGGTTCGTCAGGCATGGCCGCGCATTGTGGCGCGGCCGTGCCGGCGTTCAAGGTGCGGTGAAGCGCACGATGCCTCCGCGCGTCAGCACCAGCAGCGAGCCGTCGGCGGCGGCCAGCAGGTCCACCGGTTCGCCGCTGATGCGGCCGAACGAGTAGGCGGCGTTGCCGTTGCCCATGTCCATCAGGCCGATGAAGCGGCTCACGTAGTCGGCGAAGAAGTAGTTGCCGCGCCAGGGCGCCGGGAACGGCCCGTTGGCCGGGTAGAAGGCGCCGCCGGCGATGGCGAAGCCGACGAAGAAGCCGCCCGCGCCCGAACCCGGCGGGTTGGCTGCGCTGTGCCGGTAGGCGAACAGCGGCGCGCTCACGCCGGGGCTGGTGGTGGGGCCTTCGGTGGCGGGCCAGCCGTAGTCGGCACCGACGATGCCAAGGTTGATCTCTTCCCAGGTGCCCTGGCCCACGTCGTTGATGTGGATGCGGCCGGTGCCGGGCTGGATGGCGAAGGTGAAGGGGTTGCGCAGGCCGCGCGCCCAGATGGCGCGCGCCAGGCCGGTCTGGGTGCCAAAGTGCGGGTTGTCGGTGGGGATGCTGCCGTCATCGTTGAAGCGCAGCATCTTGCCCAGCGGCGTGGCCAGGTTGGGTGCGGTGGCCGAGTTGGCGTTGTCGCCCACGCCCACATAGAGCTTGCCGTCGGCGCCGAAGTGCAGGGCGCCGCCGTTGTGGTTGGTGGCGCTGGACAGGCCCGGCAGGTCGACCAGGATCTGTTCGCTGCCGGCCACCGCCACGTCGCCGTTGGCGGTGAAGCGGCTGATGCGGTTGTGCACGCCGCCGCTGGTGGTGGTGTAGTAGACGTAGACGAAGTTGTTGGTGGCGAAGTTGGGGTGCAGGGCCACGCCCAGCAGGCCGCGTTCGCCCTGGCTGTCCACGCCCAGGCTCACGAAGGCCGGCGTCAGCAGCGCGCCGTTCTTCACCACGCGCAGGGCGCCGCCCTGTTCACAGACGAAGACGCGGCCATCGGGCGCCTGCGCGAAGGCCGTGGCCGAGCTGAGGCCGGTGATCCAGCTCTCGTTGCGCGTGAAACCCGCCGGCTGGGTGCGGCTGCCGCCGAAGTTGACGGTGTTCACCGTCCAGGCCGACTGGTTGCCGGCCACGTCGCGGGCGCGCACACGCAGCAGATGCTGGCCCGAGGCGTAGGCATTGCTGTCGATGTTCACCGTATACGGCGGCGCCGTGAGCGCGCTGCCGATGGCCACGCCGTCGATCTGGAACTCGACGCTGGTGACGCCGACGTTGTCCACCGCCGTGGCCGTCAGCGCCACGGTGCCGGTCAGTCCGCTGGCAAACGCGGTGGGGGCGGTGATGGTGACCACCGGCGGGTCGATGTCGGCCTGGGCGGCCACCACCGTCACGGCCACGGCCGTGCTGGTGGTGGTGGCGCCGCTGTCGTCGGTGGCGCGCGCAGTGAGCGTGACGTTGCCGGTGGTGGCGGGTGTCCAGCTGAAGCTGTAGGGCGCGCTGGTGTCTTCGCCCAGCAGCGTGGCGCCGCTGTAGAAGCCCACGCGCGCGACGGTGCCGTCGCTGTCGGCGGCGGTGGCCGACAGCGTCACCGCCACGCCCGTGGTGGCCGTGGAGGGCGCCTGCAGGCTCACCGTGGGCGGCGTGTTGTTCACCGGTCCGATGTCGGTGAAGGTGGCGGTGATCGTGGTGTCGGCCGCGGGCGTGGTGAGTGTGTGGCTGGCGGCACCGCCGTCGCTCCAGCTGGTGAAGCGGTAGCGGCGGCCGCCGAAGGCCTGGTCGGCCGCACCCAGGTCGCGTTCGGTGCCCACTACGCCGGTGACGGTGGTGCCGCCCGTGAAGGGCTGGCCGTCGAGCGTGAGCGCCAGGCCGGCGGGCACGGTGGCCAGGGTCACGCGGGCCTTGCGCGGCAGCAGGTCGCGTGTGATCTCGGTGCTGAGGCCGGCGCTGTCGGTGGCGCGCAGGTGGATGCGGTAGTAGATGTTGTCCGAGGTCTCGCCACGCGCCGGTATGGCCAGGGTGCCGGTGGCGTTGCTGGTCTGCGGCTGGAACGGGTGGGTGTGCGTGTCGTGGTGCAGCTCGGCCCACCAGACGATGCGGGTGCCGGTGAGCGCGCCGTCTTCGGGGTCGGTGGCCGAGACGGCCACGTTGATGTTCTGCCCGGCGCTGAACAGCGTGCCGGCGGCGGGCTGGGTGATCACCGGCACCGGGGGCCGGTTCTCCTCGTCGTCGTTGTTGCCGCAGCCGGCCAGGACCAGGGCCGCACCCAGCATCCACATCCACCCCAAGCGCACACGCATGCCGTACCTCCAGAACCCGGCATTGTGGTCGGCAGGCCCCGGCCTGCTGTCACAAGGTGTTGGCCGCGATCACACCGCCACCGGCGCCTTGATGGCCGGGTGCGGGTCGTAGCCCTGGATCTCGAAGTCTTCGAATTCGTAGTCGAAGATCGATGGCGGCTTGCGTGTGATGGCCAGCGTGGGCCAGGGCCGCGGCTCGCGCGCCAGCTGCAGCGCCACCTGCTCGCGGTGGTTGTCGTAGATGTGGCAGTCGCCGCCGGTCCAGATGAAGTCGCCCACGCCCAGGCCGCACTGCTGCGCCAGCATGTGCGTCAGCAGCGCGTAGCTGGCGATGTTGAAGGGCACGCCCAGGAAGATGTCGGCACTGCGCTGGTAGAGCTGG
>CAYREA010000244.1:0-6895 GCA_964423075.1 uncultured Rubrivivax sp.
ACCGCGATGCCGTTCAGCGTGTGCGTGTGCAGCACGCAGCCGGCGTCGTGGCGCGCACCGTGCACGGCGCTGTGGATCACAAAGCCCGCGGGGTTGACGTCGAAAGGCGTGTCGTCGAGCTTGCGGCCGGCGGCGTCCACCTTCACCAAGCTGGAAGCCGTGATCTCCTCGAACATGAAGCCGTAGGGGTTGATCAGGAAGCCGGCTTCGTCACCCGGCAGGCGCGCGCTGATGTGCGTGAAGACGAGGTCGTCCCAGCCGAACAGCGCCACCAGGCGGTACGCGGCCGCCAGGTCCACGCGCAGCTGCCATTCGGCGGGGCTCACCGCCTCGCGGCGGCTCTGGATGTGCAGGGATGTCGGCATGGTCTGTGGCCCGGGTGCGCGTTGACAATGCATCGTCGCTTCCCTGTCGCGCCAGAGACAAGCCATGAATACCCCCGTTCTTACAATCGAAGAGCTCCACAACATCGAAACCGGCGCATGGTTCAGCAAGCTATCGCAGACGCTGCGCAGCGCCATCCTGTCGCGCGCCTTCGTGCGCCGCATCAACGACGGCGACCCGCTCGCTTCACGCGGCACACCGGCCGAGGAATGGTGCGGCGTGGCCAAAGGAGCGGTGCGCGTGAGCAGCGCCTCGCTGGCGGGCAAGCAGGTGACGCTGACCTACGTCGAGCCCGGCACCTGGTTCGGCGACATCGCACTCTTCGACGGCCTGCCGCGCACCCACGATGCCGATGCGCATGGCCCCACCACGCTGCTGGCCGTGCGCAAGGCCGACTTCAAGCAGCTGCTCGCTCAGCACGTGGAGCTGTACGACGCGCTGCTGCGCCTGAACTGCCGCCGCCTACGCCTGATGTTCGACCAGTTCGAAGACCTGAATACGCGCCCGCTGCAGGCGCGCCTGGCCAAGCAGGTGCTGCTGCTGGCCAAGAGCTACGGCATCGCGCAGGGCGAAGAGATCCGCATCGGCCTGGCGCTGGCACAGGAAGACCTGGCGCAACTGCTGGGCGCGTCGCGCCAGCGCGTGAACCAGGAACTGAAGGGCTTCGAGCGCGAGGGTGCGGTGCGGGTGGAGCCGGCGCGGCTGGTGGTGCTGTCGCGCGAGAAGCTGCTGGCCATCGCCGAGCGGTGAACTGAATGGAACACTACACCGGCACCAAGCCCGTCGCCGACAGCCACGCCTTCGACATCGGCGCGCTGCAGGCCCACCTGACGCGTGAAATGAACGGGTTCCAGGGCCCGCTGGCGGTCGAGCAGTTCAAGGGCGGCCAGTCCAACCCGACCTACAAGTTGATCACGCCGGCCCGCGCCTACGTGATGCGCACCAAGCCCGGCCCGGCGGCGAAGCTGCTGCCTTCGGCCCACGCCATCGAACGCGAGTACCGCGTCATGAAGGGCCTGGCGGGCAGCGGCGTGCCGGTGGCGCAGATGCACCTGCTGTGTGAGGACGAGGCCATCATCGGCCGCGCCTTCTACGTCATGGAGTTCATGGACGGGCGCGTGCTGTGGGACCAGTCCCTGCCCGGCATGACCCCGCCCGAGCGCGCCGCCATCTACGACGAGATGAACCGCGTCATCGCCGCCCTGCACGGCGTGGACGTGGCCGCCGCAGGCCTGGCCGACTACGGCAAGCCGGGCAACTACTTCGAGCGCCAGATTGGCCGCTGGAGCAAGCAGTACCTGGCCAGTGTCACCGAAGAGATCGTCGAGATGAACCGGCTGATCGACTGGCTGCCGGCGAACATGCCCGCCGGCGCGCGCGATGCCGGCACGCCCACGGTGGTGCATGGCGACTACCGCCTGGACAACCTGGTGTTCCACAAGACCGAGCCGCGCATCGTCGCGGTGCTCGACTGGGAACTGTCGACCCTGGGCCACCCGCTGGCCGACTTCAGCTACCACTGCATGGCCTGGCACATCCCGCCCGGCGTGTTCCGTGGCATCGGCGGTCTCGACCTGCCATCGCTGGGCATCCCCGGTGAACTCGACTACGTGCGCCGCTATTGCGAACGCACCGGCCGCGCCGACGCCGAGGGGCTGATGGCCGACTGGAACTTCTACCTCGCCTACAACCTGTTCCGCCTGGCCAGCATCACGCAGGGCATTGCCAAGCGCGTGGTGGACGGCATCGCGTCCAGCGCGCAGGCGCGCGCCACGGGTGCCGCCACCGGCACGCTGGCGCAGATGGCCTGGACCTTTGCCCAAGCCGCGCCTGCCGCGCGGTGACCCGATCAAGGAGACCCCGATCATGGACTTCAGCTACTCAGCCCGCACCCAGGAACTGTCTGCCCGGCTCAACGCCTTCATGGCCGAACACGTGCTGCCGGCCGAGCCGCAGTGGTGGGCCGAGATCGAGGCCAACACGCGCGCCGGCAAGCGCTGGACGCCGCTGCAGGTGATCGAGAACCTCAAGCCCAAGGCCCGCGCCGCCGGCCTGTGGAACCTGTTCCTGCCACCTTCAGCCGACGGCTCTCACGGCCGCGGCAGCGCCGACGGCGAATTCAACTTCGGCCTCTCGAACCAGGACTACGCGCCGCTGGCCGAGATCATGGGCGCGGTGCCCTGGAGCAGCGAGATCTTCAACTGCTCGGCGCCCGACACCGGCAACATGGAGACCATCGCCCGCTACGGCTCGGCCGAGCAGAAGAAGCGCTGGCTCGAGCCGCTGCTGGCCGGCGAGATCCGCAGCGCCTTCGCGATGACCGAGCCCGCGGTGGCTTCGTCGGACGCCACCAACATCGAGGCCGACATCCGGCGTGACGGAGACGACTACGTCATCAACGGCCGCAAGTGGTGGACCAGCGGCGCCGGCGACCCGCGCTGCGCCGTCTACATCTTCATGGGCAAGACCGACAAGAACGCGCCGCGTCATTCGCAGCAGAGCATGATCCTCGTGCCGGCCAACGCGCCGGGCGTGAAGGTGCTGCGGCCGCTGTCGGTGTTCGGCTACGACGACGCGCCGCACGGGCACATGGAAGTCGACTTCGTCAACGTGCGCGTGCCCGCCAGCAGCATCCTGCTGGGCGAAGGGCGCGGCTTCGAGATCGCGCAAGGCCGCCTTGGCCCGGGCCGCATCCACCACTGCATGCGCCTCATCGGCCTGGCCGAACGTGCGCTGAAGCTGATGTGCCAGCGCGCCGTCAGCCGCACCGCCTTCGGCAAGACCATCGCGCAGCAGACGGTGACGCAGGAGCGCATCGCCGAAGCGCGCTGCATGATCGACCAGGCGCGCCTGCTCACGCTGAAGGCGGCATGGATGATGGACGTGGCCGGCAACAAGACCGCCAAGGCCGAGATCGCGATGATCAAGGTCGTTGCGCCTCAGATGGCCTGCCAGGTGATCGACTGGGCGATGCAGGTCTTCGGCGGCGCCGGCATGAGCCAGGACACGCCGCTGGCCTACTTCTACACGCTGGCCCGCACGCTGCGCTTTGCCGACGGGCCGGACGAGGTGCACCGCAACGCCATCGCCAAGATCGAACTCGGCAAGAACGCGTTGTAACGCCGGCGGCTACTTGTCGTGCTCTTCGCCGGGTAGCGCGCTGGCCGACCACAGGCTCGGCTGCGTGCTCGGCGACACCGAGTCGGTGGTGTCGTTGGAGACGCGGCGCGCCTCGCGCATGGCGGTCTCGAACACACGCAGCCAGTGCTGCACCGGGGCCACGTCGGCGTCAGCCAAGGCGGTGCGCAACATCAGGCGGCCGCGGCCGATCATCAGCACCACGGGCACGTCCATCTCCACGGCCTGGGCCGAGAGCACCTGCGACAAGGCACCGTCCAGCCACTGGCGCAGCCAGGTCTTGGTGCTGGCCAGCGCGACGTAGCGGTCTTTCAGCAGCGGCATCTCGCTGCCGGGCAGCTTGGGGAACATCACCAGCCAGCGCATCTCGGGCGGGGTCTGGTTGTCGATGCGGGTCTGCACGCCGTCGACGTACTGGTCGAACACCGCCTTTTCCATCGCCTCCTGCAGCGCGCGGTTCATCACCACCAGTTGCAGGTCGGACGACAGGCCCATCTCGGCGCGGATGCGCAGCTCCTGGCCCTGGATGTAGGGCCGCTGCGTCGGGCCCCATTCCAGGCGCCAGGGCGTGGCGCCCAGGCGGCCATCAATGATGAAGCCTTCGTTCTGCACGCCGCGAAAGCCGTACTGCTTGGACTGGGCCCAGGGTGCGACACCTTCCCAGCCTTCGGCCGGGGCCGCGGGGCCACCGGAGAACAAGCGCTTGAAGCCTTCGAGCATGGTTTAGAGTCCGTGACGATGGCCGCCCATGACAGCCTTCAATGAGGGCCGGCCGCGAGGAACACCCATGATTGAAGTGTATTCGTGGGCCACGCCCAATGGCCACAAGGTTCACATCATGCTGGAGGAATGCGGTCTGCCCTACCGCGTTCATGGTGTCGACATCGGCGCGGGTGATCAGTTCAAACCCGAATTCCTGGCCATCAGCCCCAACAACAAGATCCCCGCCATCGTCGACCCGGAAGGCCCCGATGGGCAGCCCATCAGCCTGTTCGAGAGCGGCGCCATCCTGCTCTACCTGGCCGGCAAGACCGGCAAGTTCCTGCCTGCCGACACCCGCGGCAGGTACGAGGTGCTGGAGTGGCTGATGTTCCAGATGGGCGGCGTGGGCCCGATGCTGGGCCAGGCGCACCACTTCCGCATCTACGCGCCCGAGAAAATTCCCTACGCGGTCGACCGCTACACCAATGAAGCCAAGCGCCTGTACGGCGTGATGAACAAGCGCCTGGCCAGGAGCAAGTACCTGGGCGGGCCCAGCTACAGCATCGCCGACATCGCCGTCTTCCCGTGGTTGCGCAGCTGGAAGAACCAGGGCATCGATTGGGCCGACTACCCGCACCTGAAGGGCTGGTTCGACGAGATCGCCGCACGGCCTGCCGTGGTACGCGGCGTCGAAGTGCTGGCCGCATTGCGCAAGCCCATCAGCGACGACAAGGCGCGCGAGATGCTGTTCGGCAAGACGCAGTACCAGCAGCGCTGACGGCCGAACCTAGAATCGCCGACCCTTCATCCACTGCCCGTAGCTCAACTGGATAGAGCACCAGCCTTCTAAGCTGGGGGTCGCAGGTTCGAGTCCTGCCGGGCAGGCCATGGCTGGATGCGCATACAGTCGGGCATGGCCGCCGTCCTTGACCTTGCCCTTGCGCTGAACCCCGAGCAGGCCAGCGCCGTCACGCACCCGGCAGACGCTGGCCCGCTGCTGGTGATCGCCGGCGCCGGCAGCGGCAAGACGATGACGCTGGCCGCGCGCCTGGCCTGGCTGGTGCGCCAGGGGGCCGACCCGAACCGCGTGCTGCTGCTCACCTTCTCGCGCCGCGCCGCGGCCGAGATGGCACGGCGCGCCGGCCGCCTGCTGCACCAGGCGCTGAAGCTGCCCGCCGGCACCGCGCCACCGGTCCTGCCCTGGTGCGGCACCTTCCACGGCGTCGGCGCGCGCCTGCTGCGCGACGAAGCCCCGCGCATCGGCCTGGCCCCCGGCTTCACCGTGCTGGACCGCGCCGATGCGCAGGACATCATGGCGCTCACGCGCCAGCAGCTGGGCCTGGCCGCCGACGAGGGCGAGGCCGCGGGCCGCAAGCGCTTCCCGCTGGCGCCCACCTGCCTGGCCATCCATTCGCGCTGCGTCAACACCGGCCAGCCGCTGGGCGCCGTGCTGGCCGCGCAGTGGCCCTGGTGCAGCGACCACGAAGCGGCGCTGCAGCGCCTGTTCGCGGCCTATGCCGACACCAAGCTGCAGCAGCAGTCGCTGGACTTCGACGACCTGCTGCTGGCCTGGTCGCACCTGATGCACGAGCCCACGCTGGCGGCGCGCATCGCTGCACGCTACGACCACGTGCTCGTCGACGAGGTGCAGGACATCAACCAGCTGCAGTCGCACATCCTGCACGCGCTGGGGCGCCAGGGCTGCAGGCTCACCGCGGTGGGCGATGACGCGCAGAGCATCTACGCCTTCCGCGGCGCCGACGTGCGCCACATCCTCGACTTTCCGCAGCGCTGCACACCGCCCGCGCGCGTGGTGACGCTGGAGCAGAACTACCGCAGTTCGCCGCAGGTGCTGGCGGCCTCGAACGCCGTCATCGCACTGGCCAGCGAGCGCTACACCAAGGACCTGTGGAGCGACAGGCCGGCCGGCCCGAAGCCGCGCCTCATCACCGTGGCCGACGAAGCCGAGCAGGCGCAGCGCGTGGCCGATGCCGTGCTCGTGCAGCGCGAAGCCGGCCTTCGCCTGATGAGGCAGGCGGTGCTGTTCCGCACCTCGCACCACAGCATGGCGCTGGAGCTGGAGCTGGTGCGCCGCGGCATCCCCTTCGTCAAGTACGGCGGCCTCAAGTTCATGGAAGCGGCGCATGTGAAGGACGTGCTGGCGCTGCTGCGCTGGGCCGACAACCCGGCCTCGCGCCTGGCCGCGCTGCGCAGTGCGCGCCTGGTGGCCGGCATGGGCCCGGCCAGCGTGCGGCGCCTGCTCGACCACGCCGGTGCGCTCGAATCCTTCAAGCCACCACCCGCCGCGGCCGAACCCTGGCGCGCCCTGGTGGCCCTGATGGCGCAGCTGCGCAGCGCCGCGGCACGCTGGCCGCAAGACCTGAGCGACGTGCTGGCCTGGTACGAGCCGCAGCTGCAACGCCTGCACGACGACGCCCGCGTGCGCTGGGCCGACCTGCAGCAGCTGGCGCAGATCGCGCGCGGCCACGCCAGCCGCGAACGATTCGTCACCGAACTCACACTCGACCCGCCCGAGGCCAGCAGCGACGAATCGGGCCCACCGAATCGTGACGAGGACTACCTGATCCTGTCCACCATCCACTCGGCCAAGGGCCAGGAGTGGAACGCGGTGCACATCCTCAACGCCGTCGACGGCTGCATGCCGGCCGAC
>CAYREA010000245.1:0-6871 GCA_964423075.1 uncultured Rubrivivax sp.
GCCGGAGGTGACGCGCGAGAACTCCATCGGGCTGGCCAGGAAGGCGCGGCGCTTGGTGCGCCCGTCGATGTCGTAGTACGAACCACGGCCCTCGCCCGGCTTGAACCACACGGCATGGTGCGCGCGCCCGGCGTTGACGAACTCGGCCGCCAGCAGGCGCCCGGCGCCTTCGTTCCAGGGCACGGGCTGCTCGTCGGCCATCAACGTTTCGTACAAGACGCTGAAGGTGTCGCCCTTGCGCAGCTCACGGTGGAAGTCGACGTCGGTGGAGAACACCTCGGCCAGCTGCGCGGCCACCGCGTCGGGGATGCTCGATTCGTCGGTGGCACCGAACAGGGTGTTGCGGATGCTGCCGCTGGCCAGGCGCTGCTGCGAGGTGTAGGGCACGGTGGCCAGGCGCGCCAGCCAGCGCCCGCCGATGCGCGACAGCGTCAGCCGCGTGAAGTGCGTCTGCGCCTGCTCGCTGCGGTCAGAAGGGAAACGCGCCACCAGCTCCTGCAGGCTGCCGCTGGCGTCGGCCTGCACCTGCACCATCTTGCCGCCGCGGCCGGTCAGCACCAGGCGCGCGGTGCTGTCGCTGCGGATGAAGGCGGCGGCCTCCGGGTCCTGCACACCCAGGCGGGCCAGCAGGCTTTCGGCGCTGTCGGTGCCGCGGGTGATGTCGCTGCGCGTCAGCGCGATGTCCTGGGTGGCCAACTCGAGCAATTGGGCGCTCAGGCCCTGGGGTTCGATGTTCTCGACCACGAGCCGTTGCGCAATGGCCGCCGGCTCGGCCACCAGCGGCGCCACGGCCACGGCGGTGACGGCAAAGCCCGCCATCAAGGCCACGATGCCCGCCACCAGCCCCAGGCGATGCCTGGCGCTGAACTGCTGCACGGTGTGCAGCGCGCGCTCCCCGGTGTGATTCAAAGTCAAGTGTTGTCCTGCTGCCTGCCTGCCGCCGCAGGCATAGGCCCGGCGGGAGAACGTTGATCACATGAGACTGCCAGCACCGGCGCACTGCCGGGCGGGTGGCAGACCGTCCACTAGAATCCGGGCGACCTTGCAAGGCGCGTCGCCATCGCGTCAACCCAGACCGGAAGACAGGTCAGGCGGGCAGTATAGCCAAGCGCACTACTGCACCGATCCGAGGTTTTCCATCCCCTAGAACAGCCGCTGACCCAAGCCCGCCACAGCCCATGTCCGAGTCGCCCGTGCCCCCGATGTCCGACCGCGTGCGAGAGGCCCTGGCGGTTTCTCTGCGCGGCTGCGACGAACTGCTGCCCGAAGCCGACTGGGTGAAGAAGCTGCAGCGTTCTGAAGCTAGCGGCCAACCGCTGCGCATCAAGCTCGGCCTGGACCCCACGGCCCCTGACATCCATATCGGTCACACGGTGGTGCTGAACAAGATGCGCCAGTTGCAGGACCTGGGGCAGACGGTAATTTTCCTCATCGGCGACTTCACCTCGATGATTGGCGACCCCTCGGGCCGCAACACCACGCGGCCACCTTTGACGCGCGAGCAGATCGAGGCCAACGCCCAGACCTACTACCGCCAGGCCAGCCTGGTGCTGGACCCGGCGAAGACCGAGATCCGCTACAACAGCGAGTGGAGCGACCCGCTGGGTGCACGCGGCCTTATCGAACTGGCCGCCAGGTACACCGTCGCCCGCATGCTCGAGCGCGACGACTTCACCAAGCGATTCAAGGCCGGCACGCCGATCAGCGTGCACGAGTTGCTGTACCCGCTGATGCAGGGCTACGACTCGGTGGCCTTGAAGAGCGACCTCGAACTCGGCGGCACCGACCAGAAGTTCAACCTGCTGGTGGGCCGCGCGCTGCAGAGCGAATACGGCCAGGAGCCGCAGTGCATCCTGACCATGCCGCTGCTGGAAGGCCTGGACGGCGTGGAGAAGATGTCCAAGAGCAAGGGCAACTACATCGGCATCACCGAAGCGGCCAACAGCATGTACGCCAAGCTGCTGTCGATCAGCGACGAGCTGATGTGGCGCTACTTCACGCTGCTGTCGTTCCGGCCCGAGAGCGAGGTGGCGAAGCTGAAGGCCGAGGTCGATGGCGGGCGCAATCCGAAGGACGCCAAGGTGCTGCTGGCCAAGGAGATCACCACGCGCTTTCACAGCGCGGCCGCGGCCGATGCCGCTGAAGAAGACTTCCAGCGCCGCGCTGCTGGCGGCGTGCCCGAGGATTTGCCGGAAGTGCAGCTGTCCGGCGCGCCGCTGGCCATCGGCAATCTGCTCAAGCAGGCCGGGCTCGTGCCTTCCACCAGCGAGGCCTTGCGCATGGTCGAGCAGGGCGGCGTGCGCATCGACGGCGCCGTGGTCAGCGACAAGGGCCTGAAGGTGGCAGCCGGTGTCTGCGTGGTGCAGGTGGGCAAGCGCAAGTTCGCGCGCGTGACGCTCACCGCGTAAGCCCCTTGCAGGTCAGCGCCTACCTCAAGCTCTCCATTGCGGTGGCCGTGGCCACCATCGCGCTGAAGACCGGCGCCTGGTGGATCACCGACAGCGTGAGCCTGCTGTCCGACGCACTGGAGTCGCTGGTGAACCTGGCCGGCGCGATGTTCGCGCTGGCGATGGTGACCATCGCCGCCAGGCCGCCGGACGACGACCATCCCTACGGCCACCACAAGGCCGAGTACTTCAGCAGCGGCTTCGAAGGGGTGCTGATCTTCGTGGCTGCGCTGGCCATCATCGTGGCCGCCGTGCAGCGGCTGCTGCATCCGCAGCCCATCGAGCAGCTGGGGCTGGGCATGCTGCTGTCGGTGCTGAGCTCGGCCATCAACGGCGGCCTGGCCTGGTCGATGCTGCGCAAGGCGCGCGCGGTGCGCTCGATGGCGCTGGAGGCCGACGCGCGCCACCTCTACACCGACGTGTGGACCTCCGCCGGCGTGCTGCTGGGCCTGCTGGCCGTGCAGGCCACGGGCTGGATCTGGCTCGACCCGGTGGTGGCCATCGCCGTGGCACTGAACATCTGCCGCGAAGGCGGACTGCTGGTGTGGCGCTCGGCCGGTGGATTGATGGACGAAGCGCTCGAGCCCGACGCGCAGGCCCAGATCCGCCAGGTGCTGGAGAGCTTCGCGCACCAGACCATCCGCTTCGACCATGTGGTGACGCGCCGCGCCGGCGCGCGCCGCTTCGTCGACCTGCACATGCACATGCCCGCGGCCTGGACACTGGGCCGCGCGGCGGCGGTGCGCGCTTCGGTGGAGCAGGCGCTGATGGGCGCCGTACCCGGCCTGCGCGCCACCATCCAGCTGCTGCCGCTGGACGTGGAGGCGCACTTCGACGACCCGAAGGATCCGGCGTTGTGATCGCCCTCATCCAGCGCGTGAGCCGCGCGCAGGTGGACGTGGCGGGCCGCACCGTCGGCGCCATCGGCCCGGGCCTGCTGGTGCTGGTTTGCGCCGAGCCGGCCGACACGCCGGCCATCGCAGAGAAGCTGGTCGAGAAGATCCTGAAGCTGCGCATCTTTGCCGACGCAGCCGGCAAGATGAACCGCAGCGTGCAGGACGTGGGCGGCGGGCTGCTGATCGTCAGCCAGTTCACGCTGGCTGCCGACACCGCCGGCGGCAACCGGCCCAGCTTCACCGGCGCGGCGCCGGCGGCGCTGGGCCGTGAACTCTACGAAGAGACGCTGCGCCTGGCGCGCGCGAAACATCCGCAGGTGCAGGCCGGCGAGTTCGGCGCGGACATGCAGGTGAGCCTGGTCAACGACGGGCCGGTGACGATCCCGCTCAGATTGAACTGATCAGTCGCCCTGCCGGCCCCCTCCTGAGGCATTCGCCTGCGTGCAGGCGCAGGCTCATGTCCTCAGTCGGCGTACTGGCCGGCGGCCTTGATGGCCGGGCCCCACTTGTTGATTTCCGACTCGACGAACTTCTTGTGCTCGGCCGGGTTCAGGCGGCCGTCGGTCACCACCACGGCGCCCAGCGCCTCTTCGCGCTTGATGAACTCCGGATCCTTCAGCGCCTGGCGCAGCGCGGCGTTGATGGTGTCGACCACGGCCTTGGGCGTGCCCTTGGGCGCGTACAGCGCGTGCCAGATGGTGACGTTGAAACCCTTCAGGCCCTGTGAGTCCAGCGTCGGCAGCTTGGCCAGCGCCGGCGTGCTCAGCGGCTTCATCGTGGTGACGCCGTACGCCTTGACCTTCTTGGCCTCGATCTGCGAGGTGGTGTTGGTGGTCTGGTCGCACATCAGGTCGACCTGGCCGCCCAGCAGGTCGGTCATCGCAGGGGCGGTGCCCTTGTACGGCACGGTGGTCATGTCCACGCCCATGGCTTGCTGGAACAGCAGGCCGCACAGGTGCGAGGCGGCGCCCAGGCCGGCGTTGGCCAGATTGATCTTGCCCTTGTTGGCGTTGATCCAGGTGCGCAGCTCGGCGAAGTTGTTGGCCGGCAGGTTGGCACGGCCCACCACGGTCATGGGCACGTCGTTGATCATGCCCAGGTACTCGAAGTCGTCCAGCGTCTTGTACGGCAGGTTGCGGTACAGCGCGGGGCTGGTGGACATGCCGATGTGGTGCAGCAGCAGCGTGTAGCCGTCGGGGTTGGCCTTGGCCACCTTGGCCGCGCCCAGCGTGCCGCCGGCGCCGCCCACGTTCTCGATGATCACGGTCTGGTTGTTGAGGCCCTTGCGCAGCACCTCGCCCAGGTCGCGCGCCACCTTGTCGGTGGGGCCGCCGGCCGCAAACGGCACCACCACGGTGACGGGCTTCTCGGGGTAGGCCGCCATCGCGGTGCCGCAAGCCAGCAACGTGGCGGCGGCGATGAATGTGAGCTTGTGCATGGAACGGTCTCCTGTTCGCGATGGGGCGGGGTTCTGCTGCGCCGAATGGTAGGCCGCCGCTCCCTGCGGGCCGGCCGTGGAAACTACGTAGGACGGCCCCACCGGTGGCGGGGGCTTGATGCGCGTCAAGTGCGCGCCTGCCTCAGCCGTTCTTCCGCCGGTCCTCGATGACCTTGCCGTCGTTGGGCAGCGTGCCGGGGGCGGCCAGCTGCACCTCGGCGCGCAGCTTGGTCACGTCGCGCACCGTGCCGGCCACGGCCTCGGCCAGGCCTTCGGCAGGGCCGGCGGTTTCGACGTGCAGCGTCATGCGGTCATTGGCCATCTCGCCGTCCACCACCAGGCGGCCGCGCTGCAGGCCGGGGTGGCGCCGCAGCACCTCGGCCACCTGGCTGGGGTGCACAAACATGCCACGCACCTTGGCCGTTTGGTCGGCGCGGCCCAGCCAGCCGCGGATGCGCTGGTTGCTGCGGCCGCTGGGGCAGGGCCCGGGCAGGATGGCCGACAGGTCGCCGGTGCCGAAGCGCAGCAGCGGGTAGTCGGGGTTGAACACGGTCACGACCACTTCACCCACTTCGCCGTCCACCACCGGCTCGCCGGTGCCGGGGCGCACGATCTCGACGATCACGCCTTCATCCAGCACCAGGCCTTCGCGCGCGGTCGTTTCGTAGGCGATGAGGCCCACGTCGGCGGTGGCGTAGGCCTGGTAGGCGTGTACGCCGCGTTCGATCAGCCAGTCGCGCAAGGCACCCGGGAAAGCCTCGCCGCTGACCAGCGCCTTGGTGAGGCCGGGCAGCAGCACGCCGGCCTCGGCCGCCTTCTCCATCACGATGCGCAGGAAGCTGGGCGTGCCGACGTAGCCGTCGGGCCGCAGTTCGGCCATCGCCTGCAGCTGCAGCTCGGTATTGCCCACCCCACCCGGGAACACGGTGCAGCCGATGGCGTGGGCACCGGTTTCCATCATCGAGCCGGCCGGCGTGAGGTGGTAGCTGAAGCTGTTGTGCAGCAGGTCGCCGGCGCGAAAGCCCGCGGCAAACATGGCGCGTGCGATGCGCCAGTAGTCGGGCGCCGCGCCTTCGGGTTCGTAGATGGGCCCGGGCGACTGGAACACGCGCCGTGCGTGGCGCACCGCGCCCTGCGTGCGCCAGCCGATGGTGGCGAAGCCGCCGAAGGGGTCTCCCGAGGCGCGGTCGGCGCGTTGCGCCTGCTGGCGCGCCAGCAGTTCGCCCTTGCGCGTGACGGGCAGCTGCGCCAGCGCCGCGCGTGAATTCACGGCGGCCGCGTCCACGCCCTGCAGGATGCCGCCGAAGGCCACCGTGGCCTGCGCCGCGCGCACCTGCGTGGGCAGGGCGGCCATCAGCGCAGCTTCGCGCAGCGCGGGCTCGCGGGTCTCCAGCGCGTCGTAGTGGCCGTGGTGGCTCATGTCAGTCTTCGGTTTCCCAGCGCGCCAGGCGCTTCTTCAGCTCGTCCAGCCACTTGCGCTGCTCGGCCGCCGAGCCGATGGCGTGGCGGTCCCATTCGGGCGTCAGCGCCAGCTTGCGGGCGGTGCGGGCCTGGATGCGGCCGTCCTCCAGCACCAGCTCCGTCACGCGCTTGCCGCGCAGTTCGAAACCCGGGCCGCGTTCGGCGAGCTTCATGTCGCGCAGCGAGCGCTTGAGCTGCTGCAAGGCGTGCTCGGCGTTGAACGGGGGCAGGGCGAAACCGGATTCGTCATCGCTCATGACAACCACCTCTTGCGTCGCTTGTAGCTCTTCACGTCCTTGAAGCTCTTCCTGTCACCGCCGCCCATGCCCAGGTAGAACTCCTTCACGTCCTCGTTCTCGCGCAGGTCCTTGGCGGCACCGTCCATCACGATGCGCCCGCTTTCCAGGATGTAGCCGTGGTCGGCGTAGCGCAGCGCCATGTTCGTGTTCTGCTCGGCCAGCAGGAAGGTGACGCCTTCGCGCTGGTTCAGGTCTTTCACGATCTCGAACACCTCTTCCACGATCTGCGGGGCCAGGCCCATGCTGGGTTCGTCGAGCAGCACCATCTTCGGATTGGCCATCAGCGCGCGGCCGATGGCGCACATCTGCTGCTCGCCGCCCGAGGTGTAG
>CAYREA010000246.1:0-6869 GCA_964423075.1 uncultured Rubrivivax sp.
TCGACGACACCAACCCCGAGAAGGAAGAGCAGGAGTTCGTCGACGCCATCATCGAGGCCGTGCATTGGCTCGGCTTCGACTGGAACGTGGGCGGTACCAGCCACCTCTTCTACGCCAGCGACTACTTCGACTTCATGTACCGCGCTGCCGAGGCGCTGGTGGGCGCGGGCCTGGCCTACGTCGACGAGCAGAGCGCCGAAGCCCTGCGCGCCAGCCGCGGCGACTTCAACACGCCCGGCACCGACAGCCCCTACCGCGGCCGCACGCCGGCAGAGAACCTGGCCCGCCTGCGCGAGATGCGCGATGGCCAACATGCCGACGGCTCGATGGTGCTGCGGGCCAAGATCGACATGGCCTCGCCCAACATCAACCTGCGCGACCCCACGCTCTACCGCATCAAGCGCCAGACGCACCACAACACCGGCGACCGCTGGTGCATCTACCCGATGTACACCTACGCGCACCCGATCGAGGACGCGCTGGAGAACATCACCCACAGCGTCTGCACGCTCGAGTTCGAAGACCAGCGGCCCTTCTACGACTGGCTGCTGGAGAATCTGGCCGACCTGGGCCTGCTGGTGCGCCCGCTGCCCAAGCAGTACGAGTTCGGCCGCCTGAACCTGAGCTACGTCGTCACCAGCAAGCGCAAGCTGCGCCAGCTGGTGGCCGAAAAGCACGTCAGCGGCTGGGACGACCCGCGCATGCCCACGCTCTTCGGCATGCGGCGGCGCGGCTACACGCCGGCTTCCATCCGCGCCATGGCCGACGGCAGCGGCGCCAGCAAGACCAACATCTGGCTCGACTACGCCGTGCTCGACCAGTGCCTGCGCGCCGACCTGGAAGGCCAAGCACCACGCGCCATGGCCGTGCTCGACCCGGTGAAGCTGCTGCTCACGAACTGGGCCGACATCTACGGCAGCGATGGCCACATCGAGCCCTGCCACGCCCCCGCGCACCCGCAGCGGCCCGAGCTGGGTGAACGCCACTTCGGCCTGGCCAGCGAGGTGTGGATCGAGCGCGACGACTTCGCCGAAGTGCCGCCCAAGGGCTTCTTCCGCCTCTTCCCCGGCAACAAGGTGCGGCTGAAGTACGGCCTGGTGGTCGAGTGCACCGGCTGCGAGAAGGACGCCGATGGCCGCATCACCCGCGTGCTGGCCCAGGTGGTGCCCGACACGCGCAGCGGCACGCCGGGCGCCGACAAGGTGAAGGTCAAGGGCACCATCACCTGGGTGGGCGTGGCCGATGGCGTGCCCGCCACCGTGAACCTGTACGACCGCCTCTATGCCGAAGCGCAACCCGAGGCCGGCGGCCGCGACCACCTGGAAGCGCTGAACCCACGCAGCAAGCAGGTGGTGCAGGGCTGGCTGGAACCCTCGCTGGCCGGCGTGCCCGCCGAAGCCCGCTACCAGTTCGAGCGCCACGGTTATTTCATCGCCGACCGCGTCGAGCACCGGCCTGAAACACCGGTGTTCAATCGCATCACGACGCTCAAGGACAGCTGGGCGGCGTAGAGTGCAGGCACCGCCCGCTGAGCGCGGGCGCCTTCGGGAGCCGACGATGCGCAAGACCCTCTCCCTGTTGTCCGGCGGCCTGCTGGCCGCCACCGCCCTGCCGCTGCATGCCGCGGGCACCGTCGAAGTCAGCTACATCGAGCCTGAGAAGTTCACCGATGTGGGCTTCGGCGCGACCGACCGCGAACGCACCCTGCGCGAGATGACGGCCGTGCTGCAGGCCTTCGCCGCGAAGCTGCCCGACGGGCAGACGCTGAAGTTCGAGGTGACCAACATCAACCTGGCCGGTGAGCTGCGGCCCGGCCGCGGCAGCGATCTGCGCGTGATGCGCGGCATGGCCGACTGGCCCGAGATCAACCTGCGCTACACCCTGCAGGCCGGCACCCGCACGCTCAAGAGCGGTGAAGCCAGGATCTACGACATCGCCTACCAGACGAACCTGCCCTTCGTCGACAACGTCGGCACCAACCTGCCCTACGAGCGCCACATGCTGCGCAAGTGGTTCACCAAGACCTTTGCCGAGCACTGACGCTCGAATCCCCGCCCCACCCCCGTAGGAGACCTTGCCTTGCGCCATGCCCTGTTCCTTGCCGCCCTGATCCTGTCCACCGGCACCGCCGCGCTGGCCCAGCCCGACCCGCTGGCCAAGGCCGCGGCCGAAACCGGCGCGCAGGTCAGCGCCACCGGTCTGGTCTATCGCTCGCTGAAGGACGGCACGGGCGCCAGCCCCGCCGCCACCGACGTGGTGAAGGTGCACTACCGCGGCACCTTCCCCGACGGCAAGGAGTTCGACAGCTCCATCCAGCGCGGCGAGCCGGCCAAGTTCCCGCTCAACCGCGTGATCAAGTGCTGGACCGAAGGCGTGCAGAAGATGAAGGTGGGCGGCAAGGCCAAGCTGGCCTGCCCGGCGGCCATCGCCTATGGCGAACGCGGCACGCCCGGTGGCCCGATCCCGCCCAATGCCACACTGATGTTCGAGGTGGAACTGCTCGGCATCGAGGGCAAGTAGCCCCCGGGCGCTTCAGCGGCGCAGCCGCTGAACGCCCATCACCACGGCCAGCACGAGCGCGCCGGCCACGATGCCGATAAGGCCGTCGGCCAGCGTCGGCAACACGGCCTGGGCCGCAGCACCCAGCGGCTGCACCGCGTGTTCGATGGCATGGTGCAGCGGCGGGATGCCGTGCACGAGGATGCCGCCGCCCACCAGGAACATCGCCGCGGTGCCGGCAATCGACAGCCCCTTCATCAGCCAGGGCGCGGCGCTCACGATGCCGCGCCCCAGCGCCTGCGCCAGCGCGGCCGGGCGCTGGCTCAGCCACAGGCCCAGGTCGTCGAGCTTGACGATGCCGGCCACGAAGCCGTAGACGCCGACGGTCATCACCAGGGCCATGCCACTGAGCACCAGCACCTGCGTGGCAAAGGGGGCCGTGGCCACCGTACCCAGCGTGATGGCGATGATCTCGGCCGACAGGATGAAGTCGGTGCGCACGGCGCCCTTGATCTTGTCGCGCTCCAGCGCCACCAGGTCGACCTGCGGGTTCTGCAGTGCCTGCGTCAGCTTGGCATGGTGGGCGGCGTCCTCTTCGGCGCTGTGCAGGAAGCGGTGGGCCAGCTTCTCGAAACCCTCGAAGCAGAGGAAGGCACCGCCGATCATCAGGAGCGGCGTCACCGCCCAGGGTGCGAAGGCGCTGATGGCCAGCGCGGCCGGCACCAGGATGGCCTTGTTGAGCAGCGAGCCCTTGGCCACGGCCCAAACCACGGGCAATTCGCGCTCGGCCTTGACGCCGCTGACCTGCTGTGCATTGAGCGCGAGATCGTCGCCCAGGACACCAGCGGTTTTCTTCGCGGCGACTTTGCTGAGGATGGCGACGTCGTCCAGGATGGTGGCGACGTCATCGATGAGGGCAAGAAGACTGCTGGCCATGGCCGCAGATTCTGCCCTGAGCTGGCGCAGCGACTCAGCGCAAGGCGCCGTTGATCACCGCGGGTGTGGCGAACTCGCGGCCCACCACCGCGCGGGCATACAGGTAGTTGCTGCGGGCGCGTTCGCTCAGCCGGTCCAGTTCCACGAGGCCGCGCTCGTCGCAGGGGAAGGCCAGGCCACGGCCGGGGTTGAAGAGGGACTCGAAGCGCAACTCGAACCGGGCTGGGGAGGCAAGGGCGGCGAAGCGGCTGGTGGACATGGTGGTTCGTGAACTCGGCAGTGGATGCCTTCAAGGTAGGCGACGCCGTGGCCGGCCGCCTGTGGCGCATGCCCAGCCGGCAGGTCGGTGCGGCGCCATGCCGCGTGTCGGAATCTGCCTGACAAGGCGGGATGCGACACTGCCGCCGCCATGCGCGACCTCTTCCTGCTCGACCCCGACATCGTCTTCCTGAACCACGGCAGCTACGGCGCCTGCCCGCGCGAGGTGTTCGACGTCTTCCAGCACTGGCAGCGCGAGATGGAGCGCAACCCGGTGGAGTTCCTGGGCCGGCGCTCGGGCACGCTGCTGGCCGAAGCGCGCGCCCAGTTGGCGGCCCACCTGGGCGCGCGCGGCGAAGACCTGGTGTTCGTGACCAACGCCACGACCGGCGTGAACATCGTCGCCGCCTCGCTGGCCCTGCAGCCGGGCGACGAGGTGCTGGCCACCGACCACGAATACGGCGCCTGCGACGCCACCTGGCAGCGCGCCTGCGAACAGGCCGGCGCCACCTACCGCCGGGTGCCGATACCCCTGCCCTTCGAACCCGAGCGTTTCGTGCAAACGCTGCTGGCGGCCGTGACGCCGCGCACGAGGCTGATCTTCGTGAGCCACATCACTTCCGTGACGGCGCTGGTCTTCCCGCTGGCGGAACTGTGCGCCGCAGCGCGCGAGCGCGGCATCACGACACTGGTGGACGGCGCGCACGCGCCAGGCCAGATCGAACTGGACCTGGCGGCCGTGGGCGCCGACTTCTACACCGGCAACTGCCACAAGTGGCTGTGTGCGCCCAAGGGCGCCGCCTTCCTGCACGCGCGGCCCGAGCGCCAGGCCGAGGTGCAGGCCACCGTGGTGAGCTGGGGTTATGTCGCCGAAGTCTCCGGCCACACCGGCTTTGACGCCTACGCCGGCCGCAGCGTGCTCGAGCGCCGCCTGCAATGGCAGGGCACACGCGACATCGCGGCCTTCCTGGCGGTGCCGGCGGCCATCGACTTCCAGGCCCGCCACGAATGGCCAGTGCAGCGTGCGCGCTGCCACGCCATGGCGCTGGCCCTGCAGCGCCGCGTGCTGGCGGGCAACGGCCTGGCGCCGGTGGCGCCCGACGAGGCCTATGCGCAGATGGTGACCATTCCCGTGCGCTGCAGCGACGGCGACGCGCTGCGGCGCCGGCTCTTCGAGCAGCACCGCATCGAGGTGCCCGTCACCTGGCACGGTGGCCACACCTTCGTGCGCGTCTCGGTGCAGGCCTACACCACCGAAGCCGAACTGGCCGCGCTGGAAGCGGCCCTGGCCGAAGCCGGCGTCTAGCCAAGCTTCCCGCCGCGGAACCGGCTCTGCCGGGCCGCTGGCGGACGGCCCCCTCGGGGGGTAGCGAGCGTCAGCGAGCTTGGGGGCTCACTTCCGCCGGCGGCGCGCGGCCAGCAGCGTCAGCGCGCCGGCGGCCATCAGCAGCCAGGTGGCGGGTTCGGGCACGGCGGCCAGCGCCGCAGCGCCGATGAGCTCGTGCGCACGGCCCGAGGGGTGCAGCGCGTCGGAGAAGCCCGAGACGCTGCACGAGATGCCGATCGAGCCCTGGAACGAACCGCAGGGCGTGAACACGTTCGTGATGCCGTAGGTGGCACCGCCGTTGCCGAGCGCGTCGTTGCGGATGGCCGTGTTGACGCCGGCCATGTCCAGGAAGCTCATGGTCAGGCCCAGCGACTGGCCCCAGCCCACGATGCTGCTGGTGAGGATGTTGAACTGCAGGCTGGCGTCGGAAGACGGCGCCACCAGGCCCAGGCCCACGGCTTCGGGCGTGGTGCCCAGGTCGGGCAGGCTGGAGATCAGCACGTTGCGGGCGCCCTTGGCGGCCAGCTGGCTGATGGCGCCGCGGATGTTGTTGGTGGCCGTGGTGGCCGCAGCCAGGCGGCCGGCGGCACCGGCAGCGTCCATCGTGGAGAAGGCACTGCGCGCATCGCGCATGTCGTTGCCGCCGGCCACCACGACATAGAGCGCGTTCGGGTCCAGCGCTGCCAGGCCGGCGGTGAAGCTGCCCACCTGCGCCAGCAGGCTGGGGATGCTGCCGCCCGCGGTGCGCGCGCCGCCGAAGGCGAAGTTGGTGCCGCCCTGCAGCGAAGCGGCCGAGCTGGCCGGCAGGCCGATGCCCGCGGCGAGGTATTCGGTCCACACCGGGCCGTCGGAGAAGCGGCCGTTGAAGTAGGGCGAGGCCGGCGTGGCGCCACCGGTCAGGGTGTAGATGTTGCCGGTGTCGGACAGGCTGTCGCCGAAGAAGAAGGCGTTGCTGTAGGGGCCGCCGGCGTGCGCCGCCACGCTGGCCCACAACAACACAAAAGCCGCCAGCAGGCGGCTGAATTCCTTGCGCATGGTGTCTCCTCGCGGTGTCCGCTTGTGATGGCGCGAAGCTACCACCGCAAGGCGGCATGCAGAGTGCGGGCTTGCCCCGGGGTGCTCAGCGCGGCTTCTTGCGCGCCGCGCCCGTCACCCGCGGTGGCAAACCGGTGTGCTGCGTCAGCACCCGGCCCTGAGTCACGACCGAAGTGCGTGTGCCCGGCGCGGTGCTGTTCTTGCGTCGCGCGCTGACGTAGCCGTCGCCGCCGGCCGGCTGGTAGGCGGGAATCAGGTGGTGCTTGCCATTGCCGATGAGGTCGGCGCGGCCCATGGCCTTCAGCGCTTCGCGCAGCAGCGGCCAGTTGGCAGGGTCGTGCCAGCGCAGGAAGGCCTTGTGCAGGCGGCGCCGGCGTTCACCGCGCACGATGTCCACGCGCTCGGCACGCTGCGGGTCGCGGCTGATGCCCTTCAGCGGGTTCAGGTCGGTGTGGTACATCGCCGTGGCCGTGGCCATCGGGCTCGGGTAGAAGGTCTGCACCTGGTCGGCCTTGAAGCCGTTGCGCTTGAGCCAGATGGCCAGGTTCATCATGTCCTCGTCGCTGGTGCCCGGGTGGGCGGCGATGAAGTACGGAATGAGGTACTGCTTCTTGCCCGCCTCGGCCGAGAACTTCTCGAACATCTGCTTGAAGCGGTCATAACTGCCGATGCCCGGCTTCATCATCTTCGACAGCGGCCCGCCTTCGGTGTGCTCGGGCGCGATCTTGAGATAACCGCCGACGTGGTGGGTGACGAGTTCCTTCACGTACTCGGGGCTCTGCACCGCGAGGTCGTAGCGCAGGCCGCTGCCGAT
>CAYREA010000247.1:0-6853 GCA_964423075.1 uncultured Rubrivivax sp.
GCTCGAAGGCGTGGGCGGCGGCTTCACCTGGGGCGCCGTGCTGCTCGACTTCTGAGCCACATCCCTATCGTTCGACAGGCTCCTCGACATGCCCGCATTCGCTTTCGTGTTCCCCGGCCAGGGCTCGCAGTCCGTCGGCATGCTCGACGCCTGGGGTGATCATCCTGCCGTGAAGCACACGCTCGAAGAGGCCTCGGCCGCAATCGGCGAAGACATGGCGCAACTGATCCACGCCGGCCCCAAGGAAGCGCTGGATCTCACCACCAACACGCAGCCGGTGATGCTGACGGCCGCCATCGCCTGCTACCGCGCCTGGCGTGCCGAGGGCGGTGCCGAGCCGGCCGCCGTGGCCGGGCACTCGCTGGGTGAATACAGCGCGCTGGTGGCTGCGGGGGCGCTGACGCTGGCCGATGCGTTGCCGCTGGTGCGTTTTCGCGCCCAGGCCATGCAGCAGGCCGTGCCGGTGGGCGTGGGCGCGATGGCCGCCATCCTCGGCCTCGACGCCGCCGTGGTGCGCGAAGGCTGCGCCGCCGCGGCCGCCGAGAGCGGCCAGGCGGTCGAGCCGGCGAACTTCAACGACCCCAAGCAGACCGTCATCGCCGGCAACAAGGCCGCCGTCGACCTGGCCTGCGAGAAGCTGAAAGGCCTGGGGGCCAAGCGCGCACTGCTGCTGCCGGTGTCCGCGCCCTTCCATTCGTCGCTGATGAAACCGGCGGCCGACGCGCTGCGCGAGAAGCTGGCCTCGGTGGTGCTGCAGGCGCCGCACATCCCGGTGGTCAACAACATCGATGTCGCCGTGCAGACCGATCCGGCGGCGATCCGCGACGCGCTCTACCGCCAGGCCTTCGGCCCCGTTCGCTGGGTGGAGGTGACCCAGGCGCTGCGCGCGCGCGGCCTGCAGCACATCGTCGAATGCGGGCCGGGCAAGGTGCTGGCTGGGCTGGTGAAGCGGGTCGACGCCGAGGTGATCACCACGACCGTGCTCGATCCCGCAAGCCTGAAGGCAGCGATGGAGATGCTGGCATGAGCGAAGCGCAAGTTGCTCTGGTCACCGGCGCCTCGCGCGGTATCGGTCGCAGCATCGCGGCGGCGCTGGCGGCGGCGGGTTACCGCGTCACCGGCACGGCCACCAGCGAGGCCGGCGCGGCCTCGATCACCGACGCGCTGTCGGCCTATCCGGGCTGCGAAGGCATCGTGCTCGACGTCACCGACGGCCCGGCGCTCGAAGCTGCCATCGACCGCCTCGTCAAGACCCGCGGCGGCCTGCACGTGCTGGTGAACAACGCCGGCATCACGCGCGACACGCTGTCGATGCGCATGAGCGACGACGACTGGGATGCCGTGCACGACACCAACCTCAAGGCCGTGTTCCGCGCCTGTCGCGCCGCGACGCGGCCGATGATGAAGCAGCGCTACGGCCGCATCATCAACATCACCTCGGTGGTGGGCGCCATCGGCAACGCCGGCCAGGCCAACTACGCGGCCGCCAAGGCCGGCGTGGCCGGGCTCACGCGCTCACTGGCGCGCGAGCTCGGCGCGCGCAACATCACCGTCAACTGTGTGGCGCCGGGTTTCATCGCCACCGACATGACACAAGGCCTGCCCGATGCCGTGAAGGCCGCGCTGCTGGCGCAGATCCCGCTCGGCCGCCTGGGCGCGGCCGAAGAGGTGGCGCATGCCGTCACCTTCCTGGCCAGCCGCGAGGCGGGCTACATCACCGGCACCGAGTTGCACGTCAACGGCGGCATGCACATGGCCTGAGCGCCTGCGCCGCCGCAGCGAAATCCCGCAATCCCTAGGCCGGTAGAATCGCCGGCTGTTTGAACCGTCCCCACTCCCGGAGGAGTCATGAGCGATATCGAAGCGCGAGTCAAGAAGATCATTGCCGAACAACTCGGCGTACCTGAATCCGACGTCACCAACGAGAAGGCCTTCGTGGCCGACCTGGGTGCCGACTCGCTGGACACCGTGGAACTGGTGATGGCGCTCGAAGACGAGTTCGGCATCGAGATCCCCGACGAGGAAGCCGAGAAGATCACCACCGTGCAGCTGGCCATCGACTACGCCAGCAGCCACCAGAAGGGTTGAGCCGACCGATGTCGCGCCGGCGCGTCGTCGTCACCGGCCTCGGGTTGATCAGCCCGGTAGGCAACAGCGTCGCTGAAGGCTGGGCCAATCTGGTGGCCGGCCGCGGCGGCATCGATCTCATCACCAAGTTCGACGCAGCGGCCTTTTCCTGCCGCTTCGCGGGCGAGGTCAAGGGCTTCAAGATCGAGGATTACATCCCGGCCAAGGAAGCCCGCCACATGGACACCTTCATCCACTACGGGATGGCGGCGTCCATGCAGGCCGTGCGTGACGCCGGCCTGCCCACCGGCGACGCCTTGAACGAAGAGACGGCCGAGCGCATCGGCTGCCTCGTCGGTTCGGGCATCGGCGGCCTGCCGATGATCGAGAACACCGACGGCGAGTACCGCGAACGTGGCCCGCGCCGCATCTCGCCCTTCTTCGTGCCGGCCTCGATCATCAACATGATCTCGGGCCACGTCTCCATCCAGTACGGCTTCACCGGCCCGAACATGGCCATCGTGACGGCCTGCACCACGGGCCTGCACTGCATCGGCGAAGCCGGCCGGCTAATCGAATACGGCGATGCCGACGTGATGGTGGCGGGCGGCGCCGAGGCCACCATCTCGCCGCTGGGCCTGGGTGGCTTCGCGGCGGCGCGTGCGCTGTCCACGCGCAACGACGATCCGCAGACCGCGTCGCGCCCCTGGGACAAGGACCGCGACGGCTTCGTGCTGGGTGAAGGCGCCGGCGTGCTGGTGCTCGAAGAGTACGAACACGCCAGGCGCCGTGGTGCGAAGATCTACGCCGAACTGGCGGGCTTCGGCATGGGCGCCGACGCCTTCCACATGACGGCGCCCAATGTCGACGGCCCCAAGCGCAGCATGAAGGCCGCGCTGCGCAACGCCGGCATCAACGCCAGCGAGGTGCAGTACCTCAACGCACACGGCACCAGCACGCCGCTGGGCGACGTGAACGAGACCAACGCCATCAAGCTGGCCTTCGGTGACCACGCCAAGCAGCTGGTGGTGAACTCCACCAAGTCGATGACCGGCCACCTGCTGGGCGGCGCCGGCGGCATCGAGTCGGTGTTCACGGTGCTGGCGCTGCACCACCAGGTGTCGCCGCCCACGATCAACATCTTCAACCAGGATCCCGAGTGCGACCTGGACTACTGCGCCAACCAGGCGCGCGAGATGAAGATCGACGTCGCGGTGAAGAACAACTTCGGCTTCGGCGGCACCAACGGCACGCTGGTCTTCCGGCGCGCCTAGCGCAGCAGCGCCATGCGGCCGGCGCCGGCAGTGGCCGTCAGCTGCAGCGGTGGCAGCGGCTGGCGTGCGTTGCAGGCGCTGCTGCCGGCGATCGCTGCCGCCGCAATCACGGCCTTCACGCTGCTTCACCTCGAGTTAGCGGCCTGGCCGGCCTGGCTGTTGGCGGCAGCGGCCACCGGATTTCTGGCCTGGCGCCTGTCCCGGCCGCGCCTGCAGTTGTTGCGCTGGGACGGCCAGCTGTGGTCGGTTGACGGCACACCGGGCAGGCTGGCCGTGATGATCGACATCGGCCCGGCCTTGCTGCTGCGCCTGCGGCCCGAGGCACCAGGCCCGGCGCGCTGGATCGCCGTCACACAATCCGAGGCCGCCTCGGCCTGGCATGCTCTGCGCGCCGCGGTATATTCGCGCCCTCCCAAACCCACCGCCCCCCGCGTCCGCCCGCCGGAGCGAACTGCCGACTGAATGTCAGACGCGGATGCCGATGCCGTGCTCGTCGACCGCGTCAAACGCGGCGATGTGCGCGCTTTCGAGATGCTGGTGGTCAAGTACCAGCGCAGGATCGAGCGGCTCATTGGCCGCATGGTGCGCGACGTCGACCTGGTGCAGGACATCGCCCAGGAAAGCTTCATCCGCGCCTACCGCGCGCTGCCGCAGTTCCGCGGCGAGAGCGCCTTCTACACCTGGCTGTACCGCATTGCCGTCAACACCGCCAAGAAGGCCTTGATGGACATGAAGCGCGACCCGCTGGTGCTGGAGTCGTCGCGCAGCAACGGCGACGATGGTGAGGAAACTTCACGCGCGGAGAATGAACTAAGCGACGGCGAGACACCCGAAGCATTGCTCGCCAGCAAGGAGATCGCCACGGCCGTGAACGCGGCCATCGAGGCACTGTCGGAAGACCTTCGCCAGGCCATCACCTTGCGCGAGATCGAAGGCCTGAGTTACGAAGAGATCGCCGACGTCATGAACTGCCCCATCGGCACCGTACGTTCCCGCATCTTCCGCGCCCGCGAAGCCATCGCCACCCGCCTGCGCCCCTTGCTGGACACACGCGACGGCGAACGATGGTGACGCCCGCGGAACCCCAAGGCCCCGATCCGGATCATTCCTTCTTGCGAGCGAGCCGCATGAACCCCGAGCGACAAACCCTGCCGAGCGATACCCAAGACCCCGATCAGGCCCGCGCCTGGCTGTCGGCCCTGGTCGATGGCGAAGCCGAGGGTGCCGAGCACGCCTGCAACCGCTGGCGCGACGACGAGCACCTGCGGCGCGACTGGCACGCCTACCAGCTGATCGGCGACGTCATGCGTTCGGAAGACCTGGCGGCACCGGCCGGCCGCGACGCCGCCTTCCTGGCGGGTGTCCGCGCCCGCCTGGCCGCTGAACCCGTGGTGCTGGCGCCGCAGCCGGTGGCCGC
This sequence comes from uncultured Rubrivivax sp., assembly GCA_964423075.1. Lineage (GTDB taxonomy): Bacteria > Pseudomonadota > Gammaproteobacteria > Burkholderiales > Burkholderiaceae_C > Rubrivivax. The sequence continues at coordinate 4,759 of CAYREA010000247.1, forward strand.
ACGGCGCCGCCAGCCCTGGCTGCTGCCGGTGGCGGCGGCGGCGGGTTTCGTGGTGGTGGCCGGGGTGCTGGTGGTGGCACGTTTGAACCCCTCCAGCACCGACGGCGGCCAGCTGATGGCCCGCGACACGCCGGCCGAGGCAGCCGTGGCGACGCAGCCCGTGATGCTGTACGACCCCACCGTGCTGGAATACGTGCGGGCGCACCGCTCGGTGGGCAACAGCCTGGCCGTGGCGCCCCCCGGCGGCGGCCTGCGCCGGGTCGACATCACCGTCACGCCGGTGCCCCAACGCTGATGGAAGCTCGCGTCCTGCGGTGGTTGCCGCTGTTTGCCTTGATGAGTTGCCTGCTGCCCGCCAACGCGGCAGGCGCGCCCGATGCCGCGGCGCTGGCCGATGCGCGCAACTGGCTGGTGCGCATCAACGCCGCAGCCCGGACCGGCAACTACGAGGGCACGTTGGTGCTGCGCGTGGGCGACCTGATGTCCAGTTCGCGCGTCGTGCATTTCTCCTTGGGCAACGACACCTTCGAACTGCTGGAGGCGCTCGACGGCGACCAGCAGCGCGTGCTGCGCCACAACGACCTGGTGCACACGCTGCGCCCGAAGACGCGCCAGGCGCTGGTGGAGCGGCGCGAGACGCTCGGCGCATCGGTGACCACGCCGCAGACGGTGGACCCGCTGGCGCTGGAGCAGTACGACTTCAAGCGCGAGGGCAGCGAGCGCCTGGCCGGCCGCGACGCCGTGGTCATCCTGCTGGAGCCGCGCGACCTGCTGCGTTATGCCCAGCGCCTGTGGGCCGACCAAAGCAGCGGCCTGATGCTGCGCGCCGACGTGATTGGCCCCGCCCCCGCTGGCGGCGGCGCGCGCCCTACGCTGGAGACGACCCAGTTCTCCGAAGTGAAGGTGGGCCTCAGGCCGCAGCCCGACGTGGTGATGCAGGACCTGCGCAATCCCCGCCTGCTGGACGGCTACAAGGTGGCGCGTCCGCAGCTGCGGCGTACGACGCTCGCAGACGAAGGCTTCGAGCTCAAGCGCAGCGTGCCGGGTTTCATCCTGGCCGGCTGCGTGCGCCGCGGGCTGGAATCGGCGGGCGAATCGCCCGTGCTGCAGGCCGTGTTCACCGACGGCCTGACCCACGTGTCGTTGTTCGTCGAGCCCTACAAGGCGCTGCGCCACAGCGCCGAGCTGCGCGCGCAGATGGGCGCGGCGGGCACGCTGACGCAACGCCGTGGCAACCTGTGGCTCACCGTGGTGGGCGACGTGCCGCTGCCCACACTCAAGCTCTTCGCCGAAGCCGTCGAACGCAAGGCCCCGTAGTCCCTTCCTTCTCCCATGAAAGCAAGCACCATGAGCTTCGTTCGTTCCTGGGTCGCCCCCTTGGCCCTGGGCCTGGTTGCCGCAGGTTTCGGCGGCGCGATGCTGCATTCGCAGCCCAGCCACGCGCAGGGCGCCACGCCCACCGTGCAACTGCCCGACTTCACCGAACTGGTGGAGCGTGTGGGCCCGTCGGTGGTGAACATCCGCACCACCGAGCGCCGCGCCAGTGCCGGGAACAGCGGCAGCGGCGAAGTCGACCCGAGCATGGAAGAGTTCTTCCGCCGCTTCGGCATACCCATCCCCAACCGGCCCGACCGCGGCGGCAACAACCCGCGCGGCGAGGCCGAGCCTCAGCAGCGTGGCGTGGGCTCGGGTTTCATCCTCAGCGCCGACGGTTTCATCATGACCAATGCACACGTCGTCGAGGGTGCCGACGAGGTCATCGTCACGCTCACCGACAAGCGTGAGCTGAAGGCGCGCATCGTCGGCGCCGACAAGCGCTCCGACGTGGCAGTGGTGAAGATCGACGCCACCGGCCTGCCGCCGGTGAAGCTGGGCGACGTGAGCCGGCTCAAGGTGGGTGAGTGGGTGATGGCCATCGGCTCGCCCTTCGGCCTGGACAACACCGTCACCGCCGGCATCGTCAGCGCCAAGCAGCGCGACACCGGCGACCTGCTGCCGCTGATTCAGACCGACGTGGCCATCAACCCCGGCAACTCGGGCGGCCCGCTGCTCAACCTGCGCGGCGAGGTGGTGGGCATCAACTCGCAGATCTACA
>CAYREA010000248.1:0-6807 GCA_964423075.1 uncultured Rubrivivax sp.
CATCGCGGCGCGCGGCATCGACATCGACCAGCTGCCGCACGTGGTGAACTTCGAGATGCCCAACGTGCCCGAGGACTACGTGCACCGCATCGGCCGCACCGGCCGTGCCGGCGCCACCGGCGAGGCCATCTCGCTGGTGTGCCTGGACGAAGAGGTGTTCGTGAAGGACATCGAGCGCCTGATCAAGCGCAGCATCCCGCGCGAGGTCATCCCCGGCTTCGAGCCGCCCGCGGGCGAGAAGGCCGAGCCCATCGTGCTGGGCCGCATGACCATCGGCGTGGGCGGTACGCGCCGCAATGCCGGCGGCGGTGGTGGTGGCCGGCCGGGTGGTTTCGGCGGCGGCGGCCGTGGGGGTGACCGGCCTTCGGGCGGCCGTCCGTCTTCGGGCGGTGGCCGCCCCGCGGGTGGCGCTGCGCCGCGTCCGCAGGGTTCGGGCGGTGGACGCCCGGCCGGCGGTGGCGGTCGCCCCGGTGGCGGCTCGCGCTCCGGCGGCGGCCGCTCCGGCGGCGGTACGCCCCAGCGCTGAGTGCAGCCGGCGCTGGCTTCAGGCCCGCGCCAGCTTCTTCAGCGCATCGAGGTTGCCCGCGCGCAGTTCGGCGCGGATGGGCGCCAGGTCCAGCGGCTGCTGCAGCAGCTTGGTGAACGCCTTCGACGAGCCCGGCGGGCCGACGTAGAGCCCGCCCGCCAACAGGCCGCTGCGCACGATGAGCCGCCACCAGGCTTCGTCGCCTTCGCGGGCGTGGAAATCTTCGTCGCCTTCGCGCGCCACGATGTCGCCCTGGCTGCGCAGATCGATGCCTTCGCACTTGAGCTGCAGCACGATGCGTGGCGTGGCGTAGGGCAGCGGCTCGCCCAGCATGGCTTCCACCGCGGTGGCGGCATGCGCGGCGCCGATCGGCCACAGGCCGCGCGGCGTGCCCTTCAACTCGGCCACGTCGCCCACGGCGTAGATGTGCGGGTCGCTGGTGGTCATGTGGCGGTCGACACGCACGCCGTTCTCACCCAGCTTCAACCCGGCCTGTTCGGCCAGGAAGGTGTTGGCCTGGATGCCCAGAGCCGCCACGAACACGTCGGCGCGCACGCGCGGCCCGTGGCTCAACCAGGCCGCCTGCAGTTGCGGCTGGCCCTCGTAGCGGGCCACGGAGGTGTTGGTCAGCACCTGCAGGCCGATGCTTTCCAGGTAACCCTGCAGCCGCGCCGAGCCCTGCTCGTCGAGCTGTGCATTCATCAGCCGGTCTGCGCGCTGCACCAGCGTCACCTTCAGGCCCAGCTTGTGCAGCGCGTCGGCGGCTTCCACGCCCAGCACGCCGCCGCCCACCACCAGCGCACGCTGGGCGCGGCGGCGGTGCACGTAGTCGCGGATGGCGCGGGCGTCATCGGCGCTGCGCAGCACGAAGGCATTGGGATGCTGCAGGAATTCGGAGCTGGGTGGCGTGCTGCGTGCGCCGGTGGCCAGCACCAGGCGGTCGTAGGGCAGGGCCTGGCCGTTGGCCAGCACCAGGCGGTGGGCTTCGCGCTCGATGCGCGCGGCCACGGTGTTCAGCCACACCGCCACACGCTGCTGCGCCGGCCAGGTGGGCGGCACCAGCTGCAGCGCACCCATGTCGGGCGCGTCGTAGACCAGGCGCGCGATGCCCATGCGGTTGTAGAAGGCGTGCGCCTCGTTGCCCACGACGTCGATCTGCACGCTGTCGCTGGCGCGGCGCAGTGCCTCGGCCACGCCCATGCCGGCGACGCCGTTGCCGACGATCACCACGCGCTGCAGGCCGGCCTTGCGCGCACGGTCGAGCGGGGCCGCGGCGGGCTTGGCGGCGGCGGCCGGTGCAGGCTGCGACTGCGGGTCGCGGTCGATCAGCACCGGCCCCTTCACCGCGCACATGCAGGCCAGCCGCGCGCGCCCTTCCAGGCCCAGGCGGCGCAGCGTGGCCAGCTCGTCTTCGCCTGGCGGCGACAGGTTCTGATGGCCTTCGCACACGGCCACGGCGTCGGCCCCGCACACGCCGGCGCGGCAGCCGAAGTTGATCTTCAGGCCCGCCGATTCGATGGCCTCCAGCAGCGTGGCGTCGGGCGCCACCTGGAAGACGATGCCGCTGCCGCGGTCGGTGACTTCGGCGGCGTCGCGGCCGGCCAGGCGGTCTTTCAGCGAGGTGGCGCCGCCGATCTGCGTCGTCATCCGCTGGCCGTCGGCGGCGCGTGCGCCGCGCTGCGTGGCGCTGTAGCGGCGCTCGGCGCGCAGGCCGCTGGCGGCCAGCAGCGCAGCCAGCACGATGCCGGTGCCGCGTGAGGCCTCCAGCAGCCCCGGCGCCGCTTCCACGCCGGCCAGTTCACACACCGTGCGCACCACGGTCGGCCCCGCGAACCAGTAGAACGCGCACAGCGCGAAGGTGCCGAAGGCCAACGCCACGCGGTAGGGGTTGGCGGGCGAGAACGCCACCGCGATCATGTACAGCCCGGCCGAGGCGCAGCCGGCGCCGAACAGCACCAGCGCCTGCATCGCGGGCCCGTAGGCCGGCGCGGCGCCCTGCTGCAGGAAGTAACCCAGGATCAGCCCCGGCAGCAGCCCCATGAAGAGCCGGCGCTGCGCGGCGTGGCGCGGGTCGTCGTCGTAGATGTCGCTGAAGACGGCGGCGCGCGGGTTGAAGTCGTAGCAGCTCTTCTGGCAGCCCACGCACGGGTTGCAGTAGCCGTTCTTCACCACGATCAGCGGCGCCTGGCCGTAGATGCGCTGCACCGGCGCCAGCGGGCAGAAGGTGCCGCACCAGCCGCTGCGGCCCTTGAACACGCTGCCGCCGGCGAAGGCCAGCGCGAGCACCGCGAGGATGCCGATGCCCACCACCAGCCCGCTGTGGTTGAGCAGCGGCGCGCGCAGGGCGACGGCGCCCAGGAACAGCGCCACCGCGATGCCGAAGGCCGCGCTCTTCAGCCCGGCCGGCAGGTCGCGCGCGCGGCTGAAGCCGGCCAGGCGCGGCAGTTGGTTCAGCGTGGCCATGGGGCAGACCTGGCGCCACAGCCCGGGCGCGATGACCAGCAGCGCCGGCACCAGCGGTATCGCCAGGCCCCAGAAGAGTTTCAGGCCGAGTTCGGGCTGCAGCACCAGCAGCAGCGCCAGCGCCAGCGTCACGCCCACCACCACCACGCGTGCCGCCACCCAGACGGCCAGCGGTACGCGGGTTTCGAGCTGGGTGTAGTTGCGGAAGAACTGGGTGGCGGCGGCTGCGCCTTCGGGCACGATGGGGATGCGGGCCGCCATCGTCTTAGGGCCTGTTAGCGCTATGGGAGGGCTCGCGCCGCACCCTGGCTGGCCCCAGGGCTAGGCGCGAGCGAGGCCGCGTGCCTGCGGCACGCAACGAGCGAGCAACGACGCCCTGGGGCCAGCCAGGGTGCGGCCCTTCGGGTGATCTCAGCAAACGGCCGCCAGCCGCGTTGCACGGCTTGACCAGGCGTGCAGCCTGGGCAGCGCCGCGCGCCTTGCTGGCGGCCGTTTGCTGAGTCACGCGAGCCCTCCCATAGCGCTAACAGGCCCTAGTCGCCCGGCTGCAGGCGGCGCAGCCGCGCGGCCACGTGGGCGCCCAGGTCGCGCAGCAGCGCCATCGCGATGCGCGGCTGCCAGGCGGCCAGCTGCTGCAGCGATTCGGGCGTGAGCATCAGCAGCTCGGCGGGCCCGTCGCGCGACACGCTGGCGGTGATGCCGCTGGGCGCACCGTCCAGGAAGCTGAGCATGCCGAAGACCTCGCCCTCGCCGCGCACCAGCGGCGGCGTCTTGCGCGGCGCGCCGGCGGTGCTGATCTCCACCTGGCCGCTGGCGATGAAACACAGCGCCCGCACGGCTTCACCGGCGCTGACGATGGTGGCGCTGGCCGGGTAGCGGCGGCGCGCGGTGTAGCCGATGAAACGTTCCCAGTCTTCGCTGCTCAGCTCGCCCAGCAGGCTGCGCGGGCCGGCGCCGCGTTCGGGTTCGGGCGCGGCACCGCCGTAGCTGAAGAAGTCGCTCATGGTTTGTTCTGCTCGTCGTAGGCCGCGGCCAGGTGCAGCAGCGCGGCTTCGACAAAACCCTGGGGCCAGGGCTGGCCGGGCGCCAGGCCCAGGCCGTGCCAGATCTGGGTGTACATCTCCCACAGGCGGGCGGCGGGCGCGGTGCCGGTGCGTTCACCCAGCGCCTTTTCCAGCGCGGCCGGCGCCATGGCTTCACCCAGGCGTGTGGCCGCGCCGCGGTAGGCGGCGAGCAGGCGCTCCTGGTGCGCGGCCAGGTCGGCGCCGGCGCGTTGCAGGGCCGCTTCGGCATCGGCACCGGGGGCGAGCAGGCCAGCCAGCGCACCTTCCGGGCTGGCGGCGCGGCGCAGCGGGTTCATGTCACGCACCGGCGCCAACGCCGGTGCGTGGCTGCCGAGCTGGCGCCGCGCCTGGCCCTGCTGTTCCAGCAAGTGGTGCAGCGCGGCCACCGCGGCGCGCGCCAGCGTGGCCACCTGCAGGGCGGCCTGGGCGGCGTCGCGGCCGGCGAGTGCTTCGGGGCCGACACCCAGGCCGCGGGCGAGAGCCGCGACCAGCGGGTCGGCCGCCTGGGCGGGTGGGGCAGCCGTCACCACCGGTGGTGCAGCGGCAACGGGCGCCGCTGCGGCGGCAGGCCGCTGGGCCTGGGTCGTCGTTGGCGCCGGGGCCGGCCTGGGCGCCGAGCGGATGCGCGTGACGGCCAGCTTCGAGTCTTCGGTGGGCGGTGCGTTGCGCAGGATCTCGGTCAGCCCTGCGCGCGGCGCCGGCGCCGCGGCGGCCAGCATCGCGGCCGGGTCGCCGCCACGCAGCGGCGTCGTGGCTTCCACCGAAGGCGAGCGTGCCGGTGGCACGGCTGGCGGCCGGTGCACCGTGACCCCGCCGTCCAACGGGGCTGCGCCCGCGGCATGCACGCCGTGGCCGCGCACCTCGATGGTGTACGGGCCCATCTCGATGCGGTCGCCATCGTGCAGCACGTGCTCGGTGGCCAGGCGCTGGGCGGCGCCGTTGACGAAGGTGCCGTTGGTCGACAGGTCGCGCAGCAGCACACGGCTGCCCGCGGCGACGAACTCGCAGTGGCGCGCCGAGATGGCCAGCGTGCGGTCGGGTATGGGCCAGAGATTGGAGGGGTCGCGCCCCACGCCGAAGCGGGTGAAGGTCTCGGGCAGGCGGGTCTCGACTTGCACACCTTCGGCCAACTCGGCGCCTCTGACGATCCTCAGGCTGAACATCGACTGCCGTCCTCCTCGCGGTGGCCCCTACGTGTCGGGATGTTGCGACGGTAGCAAACGCGGGGCCATCCCCCAATCCGGGCGAAACCCGCGTCGAACGCGGGGGGCACAAAGCTTCAGGCGCGGCGCTGCGGCGCAGGGCGTGTGCGGTAGAACTGCATCGGCACGGCCGCCGCTTCCTTGGCCTCATCGCGCAGCACGTTCTTGCGCAGTTTGCCCACCACGTGCATCTCGCAGGGCTTGCAGTCGAAGCGCAGGGTGAGCGTGTCGCTGCCGTGCACCAGCGTGAGCGGTTCGGCGCGCACCGTGCCCTGCACGCCCACCACGCCCTTGGCCTGCTTGGGGCACAGGCTCAGCGACCAGCGCACGCAGTGCTTGGTGATCATCAGGCTGGCCTCGCCCAGCTCTTCATGGCTTTCGTAGGCGGCCCCAATCACCTTCACGCCGTGCCTGGCGTAGAAGGCGGCGGCCTGGCCGTTGTAGACGTTGGCCAGGTAGCTGAGCGTGTCTTCGGGGTAGGGCACCGGCGGCTCGACGGGCGCGGCACGCGGCAGGGGCGTGAAGGCGGCGGCGCGCGCGGCTTCCAGCGCGGCCACGGCGTCGCGGCGCAGGCCGTTCACCACGCTGGCCGGCACGAACCAGGGCTGCGACAGCGCCAGCTGCACGTGCCGCGCCTCGAACAGCGTGCCACCCAGCCGGGCCAGGTGCTCGCGCAGCGTGTGCTCGTTGCGCGCGGCGTCCTGCGCGGCCTCGTGCGCGTGCCGCACGCTCACGGCGGCGTGGTGGCCACGCTCGTCGCTGATGTCGAGTTCGAAGCCACCCGGCACGTCACGCAGGAACAGGTCGACGCCGATGTGCCGTTCGGCCGACTTCTTCTCCAGCAGCCGGTCCCAGGCCATGTCGCGGTTGCGGCTGATGGCAGCACCCTTGCGCAGGTCTTTCAGCGTCGCCATCGGCGCGTTGGGGTAGAGGCGCCAGCCGCGCCCGCCCAGCGGTTTCGCCACGTTGATCGGCACGCCCTGCAGCTCACCCTGCAGGTCCCACCAGGTCAGCGCATCGCCGTTGTTGAGCGCGATGTCGGCGCTGCCGGCATCCACGTCGAAGTGGTCGCCGCCCAGCTTCACCACATGGCCCACCGCCATGCCGGCATGTTTGGGCGTGTCGAAGGCGCCGATGTCGATCTGGCGGCCGTTGACGAAGTAGTCGGTGGCGCCGCGGTTGTAGCCGCGGTCCGGATCCGGCGTGAAGGTGTAGCGGCAGTGGCCGTCGCTCGAAGCGGTGAGGTCGGGCCGCTGTTCCAGCAGCGCATCGAGCAACTGGCGGTAGTGCGCGGTGACGTTCTTCACCGTGCCCATGTCCTTGTAGCGGCCCTCGATCTTGAAGCAGCGGATGCCGGCGTCCACCAGCGCGTGCAGGTTGGCGCTCTGGTTGTTGTCCTTCAGGCTCAGCACGTGCTTGTCGTGCGCGACGATGCGGCCCTGCCCATCCGTCACCGTGTAGGGCAGCCGGCATTCCTGGCTGCAGCCGCCGCGGTTGGCGCTGCGGCCGGTGTGGGCGTGGCTGATGTAGCACTGGCCGCTGTAGGCCACGC
>CAYREA010000249.1:0-6788 GCA_964423075.1 uncultured Rubrivivax sp.
CCGAGAACATCGGCGCGCGCCGCCTGGCCACGGTGATGGAGCGGCTGCTCGACGAGATCAGCTTCGACGCACCCAACCGTGGCGGGCAGACGGTGGTGATCGACGCCGCGCTGGTGGATGCGAGGCTGGGCGACCTGTCCCGGGACGAGGATTTGTCGCGCTACATCCTTTGAGGGCCGCAGCGATAATGTCGCGTCCACATAAGAAAAAGGAAAAAGCGACATGGCATCTCTGCCCCTCTTCGTAGCACCCACGCGCTTCACCGACGCTGAAGCCGCCCTGGCCCAGGTGCAGGCCATCTACCGCAGCAGCGTCGAGCACCTGCGCGGCGCCCTGCAGCGTTTTGTGGCCGGTGAAGACGACGGCCAGCACGTGCGGGCCTGCTACCCCTTCGTGCGTGTGCGCACCGACACCGTGGCGCGCGCCGACTCACGCCTGAGCTACGGCTTCGTGGCCGGCCCCGGCAGCTTCGAGACCACGGTGACGCGGCCCGATCTCTTCGGCAATTACCTGCTCGAGCAGTTCAAGCTGCTGCTGAAGAACCACAGCGTGGCCATCGAGGTGGGCACCAGCGCGCAGCCGATTCCGGTGCACTTCTCGCTGGCCGAACACGACCACCTGGAAGGCAGCATGAGCCAGGAACGGCGCCTGAAGATGCGCGACCTGTTCGACCTGCCCGACCTGCGCGTGATGGACGACGGCATCGCCAACGGCAGCTACGAGCCGCCGGCGGGTGAGTCGCAACCGCTGGCGCTGTTCACCGCGCCGCGGGTGGACTACTCGCTGCACCGCCTGCGCCACTACACCGGCACCGCGCCCGAGCATTTCCAGAACTTCGTGCTGTTCACGAACTACCAGTTCTACATCGACGAGTTCATCAAGCTGGGCCACGCGCTGATGGCCGACCCGGCCTGCGAGTACGAGGCCTTCGTCGAGCCCGGCAACGTGATCACGCGCCGCGCCGGCACGCCTGCGCGCCCGGGCGACGATCTCGGCGCGCCGCCGCCGCGGCTGCCGCAGATGCCGGCCTACCACCTGGTGCGGCCCGATGCGAGCGGCATCACCATGGTCAACATCGGCGTCGGCCCGGCCAACGCCAAGACCATCACCGACCACGTGGCCGTGCTGCGCCCGCATGCCTGGCTGATGCTCGGCCACTGCGCCGGCCTGCGCAACAGCCAGCAGCTGGGCGACTACGTGCTGGCCCACGCCTACATGCGCGAAGACCACGTGCTCGACGAAGAGCTGCCGCTGTGGGTGCCGATTCCGGCCCTGGCCGAAGTGCAGGTGGCGCTCGAGCAGGCCGTGGCCGACGTGACGCAGCTGTCGGGTTACGAGCTCAAGCGCATCCTGCGCACCGGCACGGTTGCTTCCACCGACAACCGCAACTGGGAACTGCTGCCGCATCCGGGCCCCGAGCGTCGTTTCAGCCAGAGCCGCGCGGTGGCGCTGGACATGGAAAGCGCCACCATCGCGGCCAACGGCTTCCGCTTCCGTGTCCCTTACGGAACGCTGCTCTGCGTCAGCGACAAACCGCTGCACGGCGAGATCAAGCTGCCCGGCATGGCCAACCACTTCTACCGCGAGCGCGTCGACCAGCACCTGCGCATCGGCATGCGCGCGGTCGAGTTGTTGCGCCAGGAACGCCCGGGCAGCCTGCACAGCCGCAAGCTGCGCAGCTTCGCCGAAGTGGCGTTCCAGTAGAGCGGCTCAACGCCGCAGCAGCGGCCGCAGCAGCAGCAGGCCCAGCGCGGGCCCGACGGCCAGCCAGGGCAGCAGGTGGCCCAGCGGCTGGTGCTGGGCCAGCCGCACGAAGAGCTCGATCGACAGCGCCGAGATCGCAAAGCCGATGCTGTTGACCAGCGTCAGCACGCTGCCCACCGCCTCACGCGGCGCGTTGGCGGCAGTCAGTGCCGAGAACTGCGGCGAGTCGCCCACCACCGTCACGCCCCAGACCAGCAGCCATGCGATGAAAACGGGCAAAGGCGCGTCCATCATCCAGGGCGCCGCCAGGCAGCAAATGCCGCTTGTCGCCAGCTGCACACCGGCCACGCGCGCGCTGCCGTAGCGCGGCACCAGCAAGCCGCCGGCGACACAACCCGCCGCGCCGGCGGCCAGCACGGCAAAGGACCAGGCGCTGACCGTCGTGCCGGCCAGCCGGGTGGCCAGCACCAGTGGCACCAGCACCCACACCGTGTACAGCTCCCACATGTGCCCGAAGTAGCCACCGGCCGAAGCACGCAGGCGCGCGTCACGCCAAAGGGCCGCCAGCGCGCCGAAGCGCAGCCGGTTCAGCGTGTGGCCATGGGCCGGCTCGGGCACCAGCAGCAGCACCGCCAGGCCCGACGCGGCCGTGGCCGCCGCCACGCAGCCGAACACCGTCGTCCAGTGCCATGCCGCACCCATTGCCCGCAGCGCGTGCGGGCTGGCGCTGCCCAGCACCAGCGCACCGATCAACCAGCCCAGGGCGCCACCCAGCCCGCGCGGAAACCACAGCGCTGCGATCTTCATGCCCACCGGGTAGATGCCGGCCAGGCAGAAGCCGGTGAGAGCGCGCCAGAACAGCAGCCACGGCAAGGACGCTGCCATGGCCGCCGCGGCCAGCGTGCAGCCCGCCGCAGCCAGCGCGCACACCAGGAAGAGGCGCCGCGCCGGGTAGCGGTCGGCCAGCGCCAGCAGCGCGAACGCCAGCGTGCCGGCGATGAAACCCAGCTGCACCGCCGACGACAACGTGCCCACCGCCGCTGCGCCATAACCGTGGTCGCGCTGCAGGTCGGGCATCACCGCGTTCACCGCAAACCACGACGAGGTGCCGGCCAGCTGCGCCAGCACCAGCGCGGGCAGCACGCGGCGTGGCGCGGCAGTGACGGAGGGTGCGTCCAGCGGTGGGCCCGGCTTGATGTGTCGCAAGCCCTCACGCTAGCACGCAGGCCGGCCGGGCCACTGCCCTTGTGGCCCGCGGCGCGTTGGAATACGCTGGCCCGCACGACACCGCGCCACCCCCCGCAGGCGCACAAGGAGATCACACATGGCCCCAGTCCCAGCCGGCAGCCCAGTGGGGCCCGCCGCCATCCGCACCCTGGCCCTGGTGGGGCCGGCGGCGGCGGGCAAGACCACCCTGGCCGAAGCGCTGCTGCTGCGCGCTGGTGCCATCACTTCGGCAGGTAGCGTGGAGAAGGGCGGCACCGTCAGCGACTTCGATCCGCTCGAACGCAAGATGCAGCATTCGCTGAACTCGTCGGTGCTGCACCTGCACAGCGCCGACACCCGCATCCACCTGCTCGACACCCCCGGCGGCCCCGACTTCCTGGGCCACAGCCTGCCGGCGCTGGAAGCGGTGGAAACTGCGGCGGTGGTGATCAATGCCGCCGTCGGCATCGAGCCGCTGGCGCGTCGCATGATGGACTACGCCGCAGCGCGCCACCTCGACCGGCTCATCATCGTCAACAAGATCGACAGCGGCGCCAACCTGGCCGCGCTGCTGGCCGACATCCAGGCCGCCTTCGGCAAGGAATGCCTGCCGCTGAACCTGCCCGTCGATGGCGCCACGCGCGTGGTCGACTGCTTCTTCAACCGCGAAGGCCAGAGTGACTTCGGCAGCGTCGACGCCGCCCACCGCGCGCTGGTGGAACAGGTGGTGGAGGTCGACTCGGCCTTCGTCGACCGCTACCTCAACGACGGTGATGTCGATGCGAGCGAACTGCACGCGCCGCTGGAGCAGGCGCTGCGCGAGGGCCACCTGATCCCGGTGGTGTTCGTCTCGGCCAAGAGCGGCGCCGGCGTGGCCGAGCTGCTGGACGTGATCGTCAAGCTGCTGCCCAACCCGACGGAAGCCAACCCGCCCGACTTCCTGCGCGGCGAAGGCGAGGCGGCCGAGCCCATGCACGCCACGCCCGACCCCGCGCTGCACGTGCTGGCCCATGTGTTCAAGGTGACGGTGGACCCCTTCGTCGGCCGGCTGGGCATCTTCCGCGTGCACCAGGGCACGGTCAGCAAGGACAGCCAGCTCTACGTGGGCGACGGCCGCAAGCCCTTCAAGGTGGGCCACCTGTACCTGGTGCAGGGCAAGCAGCTGGTGGAAGTGCCGCAGGCCGTGCCGGGCGACATCGTCGCGGTGGCCAAGGTCGACGCGCTGCACTACGACGCCGTGCTGCACGACGCCGCTGAGGACGACCACATCCACCTGAAGCCGCTGGACCTGCCCAAGCCCGTGCACGGCCTGGCCATCGGCCCCAAGCGCCATGGCGACGAACAGCGGCTGTGGGAGATCCTGGCCAAGCTGGTGGACGAAGATCCGTGCCTGAAGGTGGAGCACGTGGCCGTGAACAACGAGACCGTGATCTACGGCCTGGGCGAGCTGCACCTGCGCGTGCTGCTGGAACGCATGCGCGAGACCTACAAGTTCGAGGTCGACACGCGCCCGCCGCGCATCGCCTACCGCGAGACCATCACGGGCAAGGCCGAAGGCCACCACCGCCACAAGAAGCAGACCGGTGGCGCGGGCCAGTTCGGCGAGGTGTTCCTGCGCGTGGAGACGCTCGCCGCGGGCACCGGCTTCGAGTTCGTGGATGCGGTCAAGGGCGGCACCATCCCCACCGCCTTCATTCCCGCGGTGGAGAAGGGCGTGCGCGAGGCGCTGGCGCAGGGCGCCATCAGCGGGCACCCGGTGGTGGACGTGCGCGTCACCGTGCACGACGGCAAGAGCCACAGCGTGGACAGCAAGGAAATCGCCTTCGTCACCGCCGCGCGCAAGGCCACGCTGGCGGCGCTGCGCGAAGCGCGGCCGGTGGTGCTGGAGCCCATCGTGCACATCGAGATCACGGCGCCCGACGGTTCGCTGGGTGACATCACCGGCGACCTGTCGGCCAAGCGCGGCGTGGTCAACGGCACCAACAACGGCCTGCCCGGCATGATGGTCGTGCGCGGCCACGCGCCGCTGTCGGAGCTGGCGGGTTACCAGAGCCGGCTCAACGCGCTCACCGGCGGCCAGGGCCGCTACACCATCGAGCTGTCGCACTACGAGGCCGTGCCGCCCGGCGTTCAGGCGCAGCTGATGGCGGCCTACCAGGTGCACGACGACGCCTGAGGCCCAGCGGCGCACCCACCGCAAGCGGGGCCTTCGGGCCCCGCGCTAGCATCCGCTTCGTCGAAAGGGGAGTAGCACGCGGCGCCCGCCGCGGCGGCCCCCCGTCAGTACGGTAACCGGCGCCCGCCGGTTGCCCGGGACCGCAGGGACCCTCCCCGCAAGACCTTTCGGCGCGTCTTCCCAACCACTTCAACGGGAGTGTCCATGGACACCATCGCGCCGGCCTGGCTGTGGGCCGTCTTCGTCTGTTCGGTCCTCGTGGCCCTGTTCGTCGACTTCGTCGTGCTGCGCAAGCAGGGCGCACACAGTGTCACCGTCAAGGAGGCGCTCAACTGGTCGATCCTCTGGGTGGCCCTGAGCTTCGCCTTCAACGGCCTGTTCTGGTGGGCCGTCTACCAGGACCACGGCGCTGCGGTGGCGCACACCCGCAGCATGGAGTTCCTCACCGGCTACCTCATCGAGAAGAGCCTGGCGGTGGACAACATCTTCGTGTTCCTGATGATCTTCACCTACTTCGCGGTGCCGCCGGATTTCCAGAAGCGCGTGCTGATGATCGGCATCGTCGGTGCCATCGTGCTGCGCACGGTGATGATCCTGCTGGGCAGCTGGCTCATCAGCGAATTCCACTGGGTGCTGTACGTGTTCGGCGCCTTCCTGCTGATCACGGGCATCAAGATGTGGTGGGCCGCCGGCCAGGAGCCCGACCTCGAGAACAACCCGGCGCTGAAGCTGCTGCGCAGGCTCATGCCCGTGAGCAAGAACTTTGACGGCGAGAAGTTCTTCACCGTGGAGAACGGCAAGCGCATCGCGACGCCGCTCCTGATGGTGATCGCGCTCGTGGCGCTCACCGACGTGATCTTCGCGGTGGACTCGATCCCGGCGATCTTCGCCATCACCAGCGATCCGTTCATCGTGCTCACGAGCAACATCTTCGCCATCCTGGGCCTGCGCGCGATGTACTTCCTGCTCGCCGCGGTGGCCACCAAGTTCCACCTGCTGAGCTACGGCCTGGCGGTGATCCTGGTCTTCATCGGCACCAAGATGCTGCTGATCGACGTCTACAAGATCCCGGTGCTGGTGTCGCTGGGCGTGGTGGTGGCGATCCTGGCGGTGACGATGTTCTGGAGCGTGAAGACCGCGCCGCGCCTGCCGGCGCCTCGTGAGTCCCGAGGCTGAGCGCACAGGCAGCCCACTCGCCGCGAGGGCGCCGGATCCGGCGCCCTTTTTGTTTGTTGTTTCACGGCCGCAGACACGGCCTGTTTGCGACAACTTAAACGCGAATCATTCGCATTGCTGTTAGCATGAACAACCCCTGCCCGTTGACCACCGTGACCCGCAACGCCCCGCCCCCCACCACCGCGCCCCAGTTGCCGCTGCGGCGTGGCAGTGACTTCAGCCGCGCCGGCGGGCGCTGGATGGTGGCGGGCGTGGCCGGTGCCCACCTGCTCGGCCTGTGGGCGCTGCTGCAGGTGGACGGCGTGCGCGCCGCCGTGCGCGAGGTGGCGCCGATGGTGGTGGATCTCGTCGCCCCCGAGCGGCCCGATACACCTCCCCCTCCTCCGCCGCGGCCCGCTCCGCCGGTGCATGTGCAGCCGCTGCAGCAGCCGCCGGTCCTGGCTGCGCCCACCCCAGCGCCAGTGCCCGCAGAAACCTTTGCCGCGCCAGCACCGCCACCGGAGCCGGCGCCTGCCGCACCCCTGGC
>CAYREA010000250.1:0-6773 GCA_964423075.1 uncultured Rubrivivax sp.
TGATCGCCGACGGCACCATCAGCGGCGGCATGCTGCCCAAGCTGGCCGGCGCCATTGACGCCGCCAAGAGCGGCGTCAACGCCGTGCACGTGGTCGACGGGCGCGTGCCGCACGCCATGCTGCTGGAGATCCTGACCGAGCAGGCCTACGGCACGATGATCCGCTCCTACTGACGTGGCCACGGCGCGCCTGGCGCTGGCCGCGGCCTGCGGCGCCGGCTTCCTGTGGGGCACCGGCGCACTGGTGGTCAACGTGCTGATCGCGCGCCACGGCTTCAGCCCCGAGAACATCTCGTTCTGGCGCTTCGTCGTCGGTTCGGTGGTGCTGCTGGCTGTCTATGCGCGGCCGGCGGTGTTGCCCGCGTTGCGGCGGCACGGCCTGCTGCTGCTGGGCGCGGGCAGCTGCATGGCGATGTACGTGCTGGCCTGGTTCCTGGGCATAGCGCGCATCGGCGCCGCGATACCCACCCTGATCGCGCTGTGCCTGCCGCCGGTGCTGGTGACGGCGCTGGCCGTGCTGCGCGGGCGCGAGACGGCCGACCTGCAGCTCGTGCTGATACTGGCCGCGGCGCTGGGCGGCACGGCGCTGATCGTGCTGCGCCATGGCGCGGCCGGCACGCCGCTGGGCGCTGACGATCTGCTGGCCGGCGTGGCCTGGTCGCTGGCCTCGGCCGTGCTGTACGCGGGTTTCACGCTGGTCAGCGGGCGGCTGTCGCAAGGCCTGGGCGCGGGCCCGGCGACGATGGGCTTGACGGTGGTGGCGGCCGCGGTGATGGGCCTTTCAGCCCTGTGGCGCCCGCTCGGCTGGCCAGCCGAGGTGGCACCCGAGGCCTGGTTGCTGTACCTGGGCGTGGTGACGGCCGCGCTGGCGCTGCTGGCCTTCAGCTGGGGGGCGGCACGCCTGAGCCCCACGGCGCTGACCGTGGCCACGCTGGTGGAGCCGCTGACGGCCGTGCTGCTGGCCGCCTGGCTGCTGGGCCAGCATCTGTCGCCCAGCCAGTGGCTGGGCGTGGCGCTGCTGCTGGGCGGCATCTGGGGCCTGTCGCGCCGAAGTGGGGGGCATGCATGACGAAGAAGACGCGCGTGTGGCTGTTCGACCTGGACGACACCCTGCACGACGCCACAGAGGCGTCGATGGGCGAGATCCGCGACGCGATGGGCGCCTACATGGTGCAGCACCTGGGCCTGAGCGAGGCCGAGGCCAGCGCGCGGCGCCAGCTCTACTGGCGCCGCTATGGCGCCACCCTGCTGGGCGTGGTGCGGCACGACGGCGTGAAGGCCGAACACTTCCTGCACCACACCCATGTGCTGCCGGGGCTGGAGGCGCGGGTGCGCGGCCACGCTGCCGACATCGCGGCGCTGGCGCGGCTGCCGGGGCGGCGCTACATCGTCACCAATGCGCCGCTGGCCTATGCGCTGCGCGTGCTGGGTGCTCTGGGCATCCGGCACCTGTTCGACGGCGTGATCGCCATCGAGGCCATGCGCATGTTCGGCCAGTTGCGCCCCAAGCCCGACGCCCGCATGCTGCGCATGCTGGCGGCCAAACTGCAGGTACATCCGTCGCAGTGCACGCTGGTGGAAGACACGCTGGTGCACCAGAAGGCCGCGCGCCGCGTCGGCATGGCCACGGTGTGGATGCAGCGCTGGCTGGCCGCGCACGACGGCGCCGCGCGCAGCGTGCGCAGCCGGCGCCGGCCGGCCTATGTCGACCGGCGGGTCAGGACCCTGCGTGCGCTGATGCGCTGATCAAGACGCCGCGCGCGCCGTGCGGATGATGCGCAGGCCGTCGCGCAGGCATTGCTCCACGGCCGCACGGTGCTGCTGCTGCCACTGCGGCGACTGCGTGCGCCCATCCGCCGCGCCGCGCGCGGCAGGCTGGGCCTGGGCGCGGTGCGTGGCCTCGCAGGCATTGGCCAGGGTGCGGTCGTAGCGGTCGGCCGGCATCGGCGCGGCGCGCAGGCCCTGGGCGTGCAGCCAGGGCGAACCCAGGCCCACGGACGCCGCCATCGCGAGCGGCGCGATCATCAGCAAGGACTCCTGGAGCCGCTGGCGCATGGTGAAACCTCCTTGCGGCCCGGACTGCAGGCCCTTGCCTTCAGGGTAGGCGGACCTCGCCCCCTCGCCATCCCGCTGAAGGTGGACACAGGTGCCGACGAACTGGGGGGCTGGGCTCAGCCGGCGGCGTCGAAGCCCAGCTGCCGGGCCAGCACCACGGCCTCGGTGCGGTTGCGTGCGCGCAGGGCGCGCAGCACGGCGGCGATGTGGATCTTCACCGTGCCTTCCGACAGGCCCAGTTCGCGCGCGATCAGCTTGTTGGGCAGCCCGCGCGACAGGCCACGCAGCACATCGCGCTGGCGCGGCGTCAGGGCATGCAGGTCGGGGCGCGGCGCGGCGCCGTCGCTGCGCAGGTCGGCCAGGGCCAGCGCGGGCGTGTAGGTGCCGCCGGCCAGCACGAGGCGGAGTGCCTGCTGCAGCACCTCGGGCGGTTCGCTCTTGGGCAGGTAGGCCGCTGCGCCGGCCGCGAACGCGGCGCGCACGGTGGCCGGCTCCTGCTCGGCCGACACCACCACCAGCGGCACGGTGGGGAACAGCGCGCGCAGGCGGCGCACGCCGGCCACGCCGTCCATGCCGGGCATCTGCAGGTCCACCAGCAGCAGCGACACGGCCTGCTGCTGCAGCAGCGTGATGGCGCCGGGCGCGTCGCCGGCCTCGATGATGTCGATACCGGGCTCGACGTCGCGCAGCGTGCGCGCGAGCGCATCACGCACCAGCGGATGGTCGTCGGCGATCAGGGCCTTCAAGCGGCTTCTCCCTCGGGCGCGGCCAGCACCTGTTCGAGCCAGGCGCGCAGCCGGGCCGGCGAGGCCGGCTTGGCCAGGATGTGCGCGTCCAGGCCGGCGGGCACGCTGGCGAGGCTGTCACCGCTGACCAGCAGCAACGGCACCACCCCGCCCCAGGCGGCGAAGAGGCGCTGCGCTTCGGTGATGCCGTGGCGGCCGCCGGCGAGTTGCAGGTCGGCGATCAGCGCCTGCGGGCGGGTCGCGGCCTGGGCCAGCAGCGCGTCGGCGTCGGCGGCGTCATGCACCGTGCATTCCCAGCGCTGCAACAGGCCGCGTGTGGCGCGGCGCACGTCTTCGTCGTCGTCGAGCACGGCCACCTTGGCGCCGGCCAGGCGGCGCAGATCCTGGCGCGCGGCGGCGGCGCGCAGCGGGGCCGCGCCGGCGGGTGCCAGCCCGTCGACGAAGAACACGCTGCCGCGGCCGGGGCGCGAGTGCAGCGCCAGCTTCAGTTGCAGCAGTTGCGCCAGCCGGCGCGCGATGGGCAGGCCCAGGCCCAGCCCGGCGCCGGCCTGGCCGAGTTGCTGGAACTCCTGGAACACCCGCTCCTGGTCGGCCGGCGCGATGCCGCAGCCGCTGTCCCAGACCTCGATGCGCCAGCGCGCCGCCTCGCCCGGCCCGCGGCGCCGGCAGGCCAGCAGCACGCCGCCGGCCGTCGTGTTCTGCACCGCATTGGCCAGCAGGTTGCGCAGCACGCGCTCCAGCAGCAGCGGGTCGGTCACGCTGGTGGCCGCTTCGTCGGCCAGGTGCAGCGACAGGCGCAGGCCGCGCGCTTCGGCCGCACCGGCGTGTTCGTCGGCCAGGCGGCGCAGCAGCGGGGCCAGCGGCGCCAGGGACCATTGCGGCGCGAGGCTGCCGGCGTCGATGCGCGAGACGTCCAGCAGCGCCGCGAACATGGTCTGCAGCGCGCCCAGCGCCGCGGCCATGCGCTCGGCCAGTTCGGCCTGGGCTGGGGCCAGTTCGCCGGCCCGCAGCGTGGCCAGGTACAGGCCCAGGGCGTGGGCGGGCTGGCGCAGGTCATGGCTGGCGGCAGCCAGGAAGCGCGTCTTGGCCAGGTCGGCGGCTTCGGCGGCGGCCTGGGCGCGGTCCAGCGCCACGTGGTGGTCCAGGCGCAGCCGGGCCATGTCCTCCTGCGCGCGCCGCAGGGCGGCCCGGGCGCGCCGGCGGCCCTGGCGCGCACGCCAGGCCAGCGCGGCCAGCAGCAGGGTGAGGGCGCCCCAGATGGGCCAAGGAACGGTGGACAGCGACATGGCGGCAACAGCGGGCGCGATTGTGAAGGGGCCACTGGAACCGGTGTGGGTCAGTGTTTACCTGCAAACAAGGCCCCACAAGCCGTGTGCCAGAATCCGCGCGCCCTCCTCCCCCAGCCGCCGCCGCCCGATGTCCGACGTGTCCGATGAAACGCCCCCGGTCGGCACGGGCGAAGCCGAAACCGTGCCCGCCGAAGGGCCGGTGAGCGCGCCCGCTCGCAAGCGCCCCAAGCCGGGCGAACGCCGCGTGCAGATCCTGCAGACGCTGGCCGGCATGCTGGAGCAGCCCGGTGCCGAACGCATCACCACCGCCGCGCTGGCCGCCAAGCTGGACGTGAGCGAAGCCGCCCTCTACCGCCACTTCGCCAGCAAGGCGCAGATGTTCGAAGGCCTGATCGAGTTCATCGAGAGCAGCGTCTTCACGCTGGTGAACCAGGTTACCGAGCGCGAGCCCTCGGGCTCGGTGCAGGCGCAGAAGATCTGCACGCTGCTGCTGCAGTTCGGCGAGAAGAACCCGGGCATGACGCGCGTGATGGTGGGCGATGCGCTCGTGTTCGAGCACGAACGCCTGATCGCGCGCATGAACCAGTTCTTCGACCGCGTCGAATCGCAGCTGCGCCAGAGCCTGCGCACCGCGGCCGAAGCCGCCGGCAGCAGCACGCCCACGGTGGACGCACAGGCGCTGGCCTCGGCCCTGGTGTCGCTGGCTGTGGGCCGGCTGCAGCGCTACGCGCGCTCGGGCTTCAAGCGCTCGCCCACCGAGCATCTGGAACCTGCGCTGCTCCGCCTCACCACCTGAGGTGCCGGCTATGGAACTGCAGGCCGGCGGCACCACGCTGCGGCTGCTGGCGCAGCGCGCGCTCTTCCTGCCTGAACACGGGCTGCTGCTGGTGGCCGATGCGCACATCGGCAAGGCCGTCTCCTTCCGCCGCCTGGGTGTGCCGGTGCCGGGCGGAACCACGAGCGAGACGCTGGCGCGGCTGGACGAAGCCGTGGAAGCCAGCGGCGCGCGTCATGTCGTGTTCCTGGGCGACCTGCTGCATTCGGCGCGTTCGCGCGCGCCGTCCACCTGGGCTGCCGTCGGCGCCTGGCGCACGCGGCGGTCCGGCCTGGAGCTGACGCTGATCCGCGGCAACCACGACAGCCGCGCCGGCGACCCGCCGGCCGAATGGCGCGTGCGCTGCATCGACGGGCCGCTGATGCTGGGCGGCCTGGCACTGGCGCACCACCCCGACCCCGTGCCCGACGCCTACGTGCTGGCCGGCCACATCCACCCCGCCGCGGTGGTGGGCGGCCGCCGCGCACACGACAGCCTGCGCCTGCCCTGCTTCCACTTCGGTGCACAGGTCGGCGTGCTGCCGGCCTTCGGTGCCTTCACCGGCATGCACGTGCTGCCGCGCGGGCCGGCCGACCGCGTCTACGTCATCGCGGGCGACGCCGTGCGCGCCCTAAACTCGCCCGCATGAACGCGGCTTTTGAACACTTGCTGGTGCGCGCCGAAGCGCTGCTGGCGCGGCTGGAGGTGATCCTGCCGCATGCGCCCACGGCTCCCGACTGGAACGCCTCGGTGGCCTTCCGTTACCGCAAGCGCGCGGGCTCGCATTCGGCCGGGGTGCTGGAGCCGGTGAGGCACGTCGCCACCATCCGCCTGTCCGACCTGAAGGAAGTGGAGCCGCAGAAGGAACGCCTGCTGCGCAACACCGAGCAGTTCGTGGCCGGCCGCGGCGCCAACAACGTGCTGCTGACGGGTGCACGCGGCACCGGCAAGAGCAGCCTCATCAAGGCCTGCCTGAATGAATTCGCGCCGCGGGGCCTGCGCCTGATCGAGGTCGACAAGGCCGACCTGGTGGACCTGCCCGACCTCATCGACCTGGTGGACGGGCGGCCCGAGAAGTTCATCGTCTTCTGCGACGACCTGAGCTTCGACGAAGGCGAGCCCGGCTACAAGGCGCTGAAGAGCGTGCTCGACGGCAGCATCGCCGCCGCCGGCGACAACCTGCTGATCTACGCCACCAGCAACCGCCGCCACCTGCTGCCCGAATACATGAAGGAGAACCTCACCTACCAGCACACCGAGGACGGCGAGGTGCACCCGGGCGAGGTGATCGAGGAGAAGATCTCCCTCAGCGAACGTTTCGGCCTGTGGATCAGCTTCTACCCCTTCACGCAGGACGAATACCTGGCCATCGTCGCGCAGTGGCTGCGCAGCTTCGGTGTCGACGAGGCGGCCATCGCGGCGGCGCGGCCCGAGTGCCTCGTGTGGGCGCTGGAGCGCGGCTCGCGCAGCGGACGCGTGGCGCAGCAGTTCGCACGCGACTACGCGGGCCGGCATGGCTGAACGCACCCCCGTGGACGTGGCCGTGGGCGTGCTGCTCGACGGCAGCGGCAACTTCCTGCTGACGAGCCGTCCCGAAGGCAAGGTCTACGCCGGCTACTGGGAGTTCCCGGGTGGCAAGCTCGAAGCCGGCGAAACCGTCGAACAGGCGCTGCGCCGTGAACTGCACGAGGAACTGGGCATCACCATCGGCACCGCGCAGCCCTGGAAGATCGAGCTGATGGACTACCCGCACGCCCGCGTGCGCCTGCACTTCTGCAAGGTCTACGACTGGCAGGGCGACTTCGAGATGCGCGAAGGCCAGGCCATGGCCTGGCAGGCCTTGCCGGTGCAGGTGCAGCCGGTTGCCTGC
>CAYREA010000251.1:0-6771 GCA_964423075.1 uncultured Rubrivivax sp.
ACGGCGTGCAGATGAACGTGCAGCCGGGCGAGATCGTCGCGCTGCTCGGCCGCAATGGCTCCGGTCGCTCGACGACCGTCAAGGCCATCATGGGCCTGGTCGAGGGTACCGGCAGCGTGCGCTGGCGCGACCAGGAGATCCTCGGCCGCAAGCCCTTCGAGATCGCGCAGCTCGGCGTCGGCTACGTGCCGGAGAACCGCGACATCTTCCCCAAGCTCACGGTGCACCAGAACCTGATGCTCGGGGAGAAGCGCGGCAAGGCGAACCCGCGCTGGAGCTTCGACGACATGTACCGCATGTTCCCGCGCCTGAAGGAGCGCCAGCACACCGCGGCGGGCGTGATGTCCGGCGGCGAGCAGCAGATGCTGACGCTGTGCCGCACGCTGATGGGCGACCCCCAGCTCATCATGATCGACGAGCCCACCGAGGGCCTGGCGCCCAAGATCGTCGAGCTGGTGGCCGAGTACCTGCGCGAGCTGAAGCGGCGCGGCATCGCGGTGCTGCTGGTGGAGCAGAAGCTCACCATCGCGCTCGAGGTGGCCGACCGCTGCCTGGTGATGGGCCACGGCCAGATCGTGTTCGAGGGCACGCCGGCCGAGCTGCGCGCCAATGCCTACATCCGCAAGGAGTGGCTGGAGGTGTAGGCACCGGTTTCAGACGCCGACCAGGGCCAGCGCCAGCATGCACTCGCGGACGAGGTGCTGGTCCTGCAGCACCATCAGGAACACCTTGCCGTTGCGCCCGGCCTTGTCGGCTTCGCCAAAACCCACCAGCGGCAGGTGCTGGGTGAACAGCTCGGGATCGTGCTTCATGCGCAGCAGCCTTTCGCGCACGCCCCGTTGCGGCCAGCCCAGCACCCATTCGCACCAGATGCGCGCAGCGTCGGCCAGCCACTCGCCCTCTGAAGTGCCCACGGCGCGGCAGAAGGGCGCAACCATCGTCTGCGTCGACTTGCCGTCAGCGTCGGTTCGGGTGCTGGTGACCAGGTTGACGGTCTTGCAGTTCACCCAGTGGTAGGCCTTGGGCTTCTGCAGGTTGAACGGGCAGTGTGTCCTCTGGTAGATGGCGCTGGTGCCGTAGCCCGACTCCACCAGCCCGCAGGCCACCATCGCGGCGGCCGGCAGGCCGTTGCTCTGGGCCACCGGCGAGCCCCAGCGCACCAGGGCTTCGGTGAAGGTTCGCTTCTCTTCCGCGGTGGGGGTGTGCGTCATGACGACCTCCGCCTGCGCGCGGCCCGCACGCAGCCCAGGCCCGCCAGCAGCAGCAGCGCGCTGGACGGCTCGGGCACCGCGCTCACGAGCAGCGAGATGCCACCCAGGTTGTCGGGCAGGAAATAGTCCGCGGAGACGAAAGCCACCTGCGTGTCGGCCGCCAGGTGCAGCCGGAAGGGTGGCGTGGCCAGGAAGGCCGCAGCGGCCTGGGCCTGCGTGTCCCAGGCGCAGTAGTGGTTGTGGCAGCTGGGGTCGAGCAGCGAGACGCCGTCGAGCAGCGCCCGGTAGCGGCCATCCGGCAGCACCTCGGCGGCCAGGAAGTGGCTGGCCCAGCTGCCCGGCGCGGTGGACTCGAAGTTCCAGGTGTCGTACAGCGCGCCGGGCAGGCCCCAGGCGCTGGACAACAGGTAGTCGCCGGCCGCGAAGGGCACGACCACCGGGTTGAACAGGTCGACCAGCGTGCCCGGCGCCACCGGGTAGCTGACGCCGCTGGCACCGGCGCCATCGGCTCCGTAGCCCTGGATGTTGACGATGCTCTGCGCGTGCGCCGCGGTGCCCGCGCACAGGGCCAGCGCGGCGGCCAGCTTCAACAGGGCGCGCTTCATGCGGCGCTCCGGCGCAGCACGCGCAAGGCCGCCAGGCCGGCGGCCAGCAGCAGGGCGCTGGCGGGTTCCGGCACGGGCACCGTGCTGAGGCTGGTGACCCAGAAGCCGTCGCCAGGTGCGGGCTTGTCCCCGTGACTGGAGACGAAGAAGGACAGGCCGTCGACGTCGGCCCAGTTCACCGGCAGTCCGGTGCTGCTGTTGGTGCTGAAGGCCGACAGCGGAATGTCCAAGCCTTGCTGGAACAGCGCCGGCACGGTGATCGAGACCGCCGAAGCGTCGGGGTTGTCGCCGGGCGTGGTCTGCGTGCTGGCGTAGACCACCAGCGACACCGGGGTGCTGTAGTAGACGTCGAAGTGCAGCGCGGCCGTGCCCGACAGGTCGAGGTTCATCGGTGCCTGCGTGCCATAGCTCAGGTTGAAGTTCAGGCGCTGTTCGCCGGGGCGGTACGAGAAGCCCCACAGTGCACCGTCGCCGCTCAGCGTGACCCCGCTGCTGCCCTGCACCTGCGGGTCTGCCGTGAGCTGCAGGCGGCGTGAGCCGCCCGGCACGGCCGCCGCCACCGTGGATTCCAGCTGGCTCGTCGGGGTCGGGCCGAAGTTGTCGTAGTAGACGCGATTCGATCCGAAGGCGCCGACGAAGTCGTCGATGAGGATCGATTGCGCCTGCGCCTGCGTGGCGGCCGCCAGCAGCAGCACGGCGGCCAGGCGGGTGAAGGTGGATGGCATGAGCGTCCTTCCGGGTTTTAGGTTGCGGGCCGCGCGCGGGCTGCGTGCGGCTTGTATCGGGGACTACGGAAGCGCGGGCCGGAAACCGCCACGGCCCGCAAAAGGCTCAGTGCAGGCTGAGCAAAGCGGGCGGCAGCGGCTGGCCGACGGTCTGCCGATACAGCCGTTCGGCCCCGGCCTGCACTTCGGCGGCTTCGACGGTGTCGGTGGCGGCCACGATCTCCGCTTCGGCGGCCAGCAATTCGGCGCGCAGCGGGTGCTGTGCCGGCAGCGCGGCCAGGGCCTGCTCGCGCGCGGCCACGAAGCCTGCGCGCGCGGCCACCCGCCCGGCCGCGGGAGCGGCCAGTCCCTGCACCCAGGCCAGCACGGCCTGGCCCTTCAAGACCCGAGGATTCGCCGCGCCCAGGGCTTCGGCCAGCACCTGGCAGGCCGCGGCGGCGCGGCCCTGGGCTTCCTCAGTCTGCAGCGCACGGGCGGCGACGGCCCACTGCAGCTGCCGGCCCGCGCGTTCAACCGCGTTGTCGGCGCGGCCCATCTGCTGTGAATGGTCCAGCGCTGCCTGCAGCTCGCGCAGGCCTTCTTCGCGGCGGCCCTGGGCCAGCAGGGCGTCGGCCAGAAAGGCGCGGGCGCCCTCGCGGTAGCGTGTGGGCTGCGCTTGCCGCAAGGACAGAAAGTCGAGCAACTCACGCGCCAGTGCCTCGGCTTCGCTCGCATGGCCGGCCATCGTCAAGAGTCGCACCAGCTGCAGGCGCACCAGGTTCACCGCCTCGGGTTCGGCGGCAGCGCGCGGCATCACGTGGTCAACATTGGCCTGCTGCAGCGCCACGGCTTCGTGCACGCGGCCCAGTTCGGCGAGCGTGCGGGCGTGGGTCGAGCGCGCAATGGCGGTGCGGTCGAAGGCCGGCCCGACATGGCGGTCCAGCTGCGGCAGCAACTCGGCGAACAGGCCTTCGGCGGCGGTGAACTCGCCGCGGCTGAAGCGCACGGTGGCCAGCTGCGCACGTATGGTGAGCAGGTCCACGACAGGGAAGGCGGGCACGGCCGGCAGCAGCAGCTCGATCTGCGCGATCAGCGCAGCCGCCTCTTCGAGCCTGCCGCAGCCGATCTGCACGGCCGCCACGTCCTGCGCAACGGCCAGGTAGTCGACGGTGCGCTCGCCGTCGAAGGCGCGCTGTTCGCGCAGCGCCGCCTCGGCCAGCGGCTGCGCGCGGTCGGGCTGGCCGGTCTGCAGCGCGAGCCAGGCCTGGCTGGCCAGGATGCGGCCGGTGTGGCGGTGCGGCACCGGGCCCTGCGCGTCGCCCACCTTCAGTGCGCGCTGCAGGCTGGCCGCGGCGGCGTCGAAGTCGCGCAGGTCGCGTTGCGCCAGGCCGAGCCGGAACAGCAGCGCCACGCTGTTCGCATCACCGTGCGGAACCAGCTCGTCGTGGAGGGCCAGCGCCTGCTGCAGGTGGCGGACGGCGTCGGCGAAGCGGCCCATCTCGAAGAGGATCTCGCCCACCGTCTGGTGCAGCCGGGCGCGCACGGCCGGCTGATCCACGAAGTCGGTGTCGATGCTGCCGGCCGCCAGCGTCAACAGCTCGCGCGCGCTGCGCTCACGGCCTTGCGCCTGCTGCGGGTCGTTGTAGGCCAGCACCTTGCCCAGGAAGGCCTGCACCGCCTGCGCCTGCTGTGCCTGCGCCTGGGCGCGCCCGGCCTGTTCGTGCGCGAGCTGTGCCTGCGCGCGGGCCTTGCGCGCCTGCCACAGCGTGGCCGCGGCGCCCAGGCCCAGCGCCAGCATCACGGCCACCTGGGCCGCAGCGCCGGCCGGCACGGCAATGGCCAGTGCGGCGACGAGCCCGCTTTCCAGGGGCCACCGGCGCACGAACTGGCCGCCGCGGTAGGCCCACGAGTCCGGCCGCGCCAGCACCGGTTCGTGCCGCAGCGCGCGCTCGATGTCCTCGGCGTAGGCCTGCACGCTGGCATAACGCTCGGCCGGCTCGCGCTTCAGCGCCTTGAGCAGCACCGCATCGAGGTCGCCCCGCAGCGCACGGCGCACGGCCGGATCGCGGGCGGCGAGGCTGGGCGCCACGATGCCGGCCCGCAGCACCGCCGCCTCCAGCTCTGCGGCGCTGCCGCGCGCAAGGCGGTAAGGGCGTTCGCCCGTCAGCAGCTCGTAGGCCACGACGGCGAGCGAATAGAGGTCGCTTGCGGCGGTGAGCGGCTGGCCCCTCAGCTGCTCGGGGCTGGCGTACGCGGGTGTCAGCGCCCGCCCGCTGGCCTGGGTCAGGCCGGTGCCTGCGTCCCCCTCGCCCTGCATCAGCTTGGCGATGCCGAAGTCGAGCAGGCGCACGCTGCCGCTGTCGCCGACCAGGATGTTGGCGGGCTTCAGGTCGCGGTGCAGCACGTGGCGGCTGTGCGCATAGGCCACCGCCTGAGCCACCTGCAGCAGCAAGGCCAGGCGGCCCGGCAGGTCGAGCCGGCGTTCGCGGGCGTGGCGGTCGATGGCCAGGCCCTGCACGTACTCCAGCGCCAGCCAGGGCCGGCCCAGCGCGTCGACACCGGCGTCGTACAGGCGTGCGATGTGCGGGTGTTCAAGCCGGCCCAGGATGTCCCGCTCGCGGGTCATGCGCTCGGCCAGGCCAGGCGCCCAGCCCAGCCGCGGCAGCTTCAGCGCCACCCGGCGCCGGCCCTGGCCGTCGGCGCGTTCGGCGAGCCAGACCCAGGCCATGCCCCCGCTGCCGATCTCGCGCAGCAGCTGCCAGGGGCCCACGCGCTGGCCGGCATGGGCCACGGCCTGCACGGGCTCCAGCGGCGCCGGCCGGGCCAGGAAGTCGGCGGTTTCCACCGCCCGGCGCTGGCTCAGCAGTTCGCGCAGTGGCTGTTGTTGTGCGGGCGGCAGTGCGGTCAGCCAACGCGCCTGCTCCTCGCCATCGAGCTCGAGGGCGGTATCCAGCAGGCGCAGCAGTTCGGCCCAGCCTTGGCGGTCGACGTTCATGGCTTGTCGACGGGATTACGGATTGGCGCCGGCCAAACCGCCACCGCGCTTCAGGCCTGCTTGAGCGTGGCGTACAGGAACAGCCGCGCACGCTCCCAGTCGCGCTCCACCGTGCGCAGCCCGACGTCCAGCGCCTGCGCGATCTCGGCATTCGACAGGCCGCCGTAGTAGCGCATCTCCACCACCTGCGCCAGGCGCGGCTCGATGTGCGCCAGCTCGCCCAGCGCTTCGTGCACGCGCAGCACCTCGGGGTCGGCTTGCGCCGAGCCGTCGGCCAGCGCCGCACCGAGCCCGGTGGTCAGCGTGACGTGCGCGGCACCGCCGCCGCGGCGCTCGGCCTGGCGCTCGCGCGCGAAGTCGACGATCACCGAGCGCATCACGCGCGAGGCGTAGGCCATGAAGTGGCCGCGGTCGGTGACGTCCAGCCTGGCGAGCTGGGCAAAGCGCTCGTAGCTCTCGTGCACCAGCATCGTGGTGTCGAGCTGCTGGCCGGCATCGCCGTCGCTGTGCAGCCGGGCGTGGGCCAGGCGGCGCAGGTCACGGTAGAGCAGGGTGAACAGCTCGCCGGCGGCTGCACCGTCACCGGCGCGGGCGGCCTGCAGCAGCGGCTGGATGCGGGTGTCGTCGGTGGCGGGCGGGGCGGCGCCGGCGGCGTGCGGCATGGATGAGGGCTTGTGCGAAGCAGGGTCCGGGGGCTGGCGGAAGATACTGCATGGCCGGTCGCGGTGGGCATCCCCCAGGCAGACTGCTGTCGCGCGAGCGACGCAGCACTCGCCGGGCACCCGCCTAGAATCGAACGACCGTTCTATTTCCGTTCAGCCTGAAGGAGCCGACATGGGCACCCGATACGAAGTGCGCGGCAAGCTTGCCGTGCTGACGCTCGACAACCCGCCTGTCAACGGCCTGGGCTACGACACCCGGCGCGAGCTGGCCGCAGGCGTCGAGCGCGCGGTGGCCGACCCGGCCATCAGCGCCATCGTGGTGACGGGCGCCGGCAAGGCCTTCTCAGGTGGCGCCGACATCAAGGAGTTCGGCTCGCCCAAGGCGGTGGCCGAACCCAACCTGCTGAGCTTGATCCGCCTGCTGGAAGACTGCCCCAAGCCCGTGGTGGCCGCGGTGCACAGCGTGTGCATGGGCGGCGGGCTGGAACTCGCTTTGGGCGCGCACTACCGCATCGCCGCGCCCGGCACCAACGTGGCGCTGCCCGAGGTGAAGATCGGCCTCATTCCCGGCGCCGGCGGCACGCAGCGCCTGCC
>CAYREA010000252.1:0-6708 GCA_964423075.1 uncultured Rubrivivax sp.
GCGGCGGCCGCCTCCTGCGCCGCCCAGCGCTGCTGCTGACGGTGGTGGACGCGGCCGCCCACGGCCTGGGCGGTCCCGGCGATCACCGCGGTGCGTCCCATCGTTCGAACAAGTCCCATCGTTCCTCCTAGGCGGCGGACTCGATCCGCTCGAGGGCGGCGAGCAGATCGGCGTGCGGAATGCGCTGGGTGTCGATGAGCACCCCGCCGTTGCGGCGCACCGCGGCGGCGAATGGGGCGGCCCACCTGTTCTCGTACATGATCATCACGGCGGCCTCGCCGGGCTCCATCGCGTCGGCCGCGGCGGCCACGTCGTCGTCGTCGAGCAGGCCGGTCGACGCGCCCTCGAACACGACCAGATCGCCGATCGACTCGGAGCCCAGGTCGGACACCTGCAGGCCCGAGAAGGTGCCGTCGCCCTGCTTCTGGACGACCAGCACGTCGAACACGCGGATGATCCCGCGATCGACGAGGTCGAGCAGGATCGGGACCGACTCGCCGGTCATCGGCGCGTCCTTCGGGAAGCCGATGAGCACGACGTCGACGGGACCCATGTCCTCGATACCGGTGGTTCCCATGCCGGGCACCTCCTGCTTGTCGGTCGTGGCCCCGCGCCCCCGGGGACGCGGGGCCACCGGTCGGTCAGGCGAGCGCCCGCGCCTTCAGCCGCTCGAACTCCTCCTGGGTGATCGTCCCGTCCTCCAGCAGCCGCTTGGCGGAGGCGATCTGGTCGGACGGCGCGACGCCGGCCTGGTCGCCGACCGCGGCGCGGAGCTGGTCCGCCTGGCGGAGCTGGGCCCGCACGGACCTCTCCGCCATGCCGTCACCGCGGGCGATCGTGTAGACGAGCATGCCGATCAGCGGCAGGACCACGAGGACCACGAGCCATACGGCCTTCTTGACCCCCGAGAGGTCCCGGCTGCGCACCACGTCGATCACGTGGCCGGCCGATTCCTGGGTGACGAAGAGCGGGATCTCGGCGCGGTCGCACATCGCCACCAGGCGGTCGGGCGGGGTCTGCGCGTCGGCGACGATGAGCACCGGCGGCTCCAGCGTCACGATGCGCGAGATGCGGCGTTCCTGGTCTTCGGGCGAGGCCTCGAGCAGGTATGCCACCTCGCGGCGGCCCACGATCTGCACCCGGTAGGGGTGGATGTAGTTGAGGTAGCCCACCAGGTCGGCGGCGCTGCGTGCGTCGCGCACGGCCGCGTCGTCGAAACGGCGCTCGGGGTGGGCGTGGCCGGCGATCCACTCCCACTTCATCGCGAGGCGGTGCGCCTCGAAGAGCGCCTCGGCGCTGATCGACGTGGGCTTCATGGCGCGACCACGGCGCTCAGGCGACCGACTTGAGCGGTTCCCAATCCGAGATGAGCTTGTGCACGCCGGCTGCGTCGGCCTCGGTCTTGAGCCGCTCGCGCAGCTCGCGGTCGGACAGCATCTCGGCGATCTCGGACAGGATCTCCAGGTGCCGCTGCGTCGCCGCCTCGGGCACCAGCAGGAAGATCAGCAGAGAGACGGCCTCGTCGTCGGGCGCGTCGAAGGGGATGGGCTGCTGCACGCGCACCACCGCGGCCAGCGGGTTCTTCAGGCCCTTGATGCGGCCGTGCGGGATGGCCACGGCGTGGCCCAGCCCCGTGGAGCCAAGGCGCTCGCGGGCGAAGAGGTTGTCGGTGACGGTGCCGCGAGCGATGGCGTGCTGGTTCTCGAACAGAAGCCCGGCATGCTCGAAGACCCGTTTCTTGCTGGTGGCATCCACGTTCACCAGCACGTTGCTGGCGGGGAGGATGGCGGCAAGACGGTTCATCAGACCATTCCTTCTCGCCGCGGACTTGTGACCCGGCGGCGACCAAAGGTGTTACGAAAGCGGAGCATCATAGACCCCACCCCAGTCTGCGAGCCAAGCAGCAAGACCCCGAAACGGGTGGATTTCGCGTTCGACGCTGCGCTGCAGCAACACCCGCCGCGGGCGTGAAAAACGGCCCCGCGGGGCCGTTCCAAAGTTGAGGGGAAATCTCGACGGCGGCTACAGCACCCCGGCATCGAGCCGCTTGGGCGACTCGTGGTGGTGGTCCTGCAGGCGGTCTTTGTGGCGCACGACCTGGCGGTCGAGCTTGTCCATCAGCTGGTCGATGGCGGCGTACAGGTCTTCGTTGGACTGTTCGCAGAAGATGTCCCGGCCCTTGACATGCAGCGTCACTTCGGCCCGCTGCCGTCGATCCTTCTCCTTCAGCTTTTCCACCGTCAGCAGGACGGTGACATCCACCACTTGGTCGAAGTGCCGCGTGACCCGGTCTAGCTTCGTCAGCACGTATTCGCGCAGCGCCGGGGTGACTTCAAGGTGATGGCCGCTGATCGTCAAGTTCATCAGAACCTCCTTTGCGAGGGTGGGAAACCATGCCAATGGCCAAGCCGCCGGCATGTCGGGGAGAAAAGGGTGTTTGGGGGAAGGGAAAGGCCGAAGAGGGTGGAGCGTGGTGGGGGTGTCAGCTGGCTCTTGCGGCGGCGGCCGCTTGGGGCCATCGTGCGGACCAGTGTGCTCCCGTTGCCGGGGCCTGACAAGCGGCTACCGAACCGCCCCGCGCAACAGGCGGAAAACGCCTCACTTCAGGCGTGTCGACGTATGCTGGCGAGTCGACCCGAGCGGCCTTGTCGCCCACCCCGCCCCCATGCCACACACCCGCGCGCTGCTCGTGCGCAATGCCACCTTGCCCGACGGACGCCAGGGCATCGACCTGCTGGCCGAAGGCGGCCGCATCAGCGCACTGGCCCCGGCGCTGCCGGCCCCGCCCGACGCCGAGGTGATCGACGCCCAGGGCTGGCTGCTGAGCCCGCCCTTCGTCGACGCGCACTTCCACATGGACGCCACGCTCAGCCAGGGCCTGCCGCGCGCCAACCGCAGCGGCACGCTGCTGGAGGGCATCGCCTTGTGGGGCGAACTGAAACCGCTGCTCACCGAGGAGGCCATCGCCGAGCGCGCGTTGCAATACTGCGACTGGGCCGTGGCGCGCGGGCTGCTGGCCATCCGCTCGCACGTCGACGTGTGCGACGAACGCCTGCTGGCCGTGCGCGCGCTGCTGGACGTGAAGCGCCGCGTGGCGCCCTACCTCGACCTTCAGCTGGTTGCCTTCCCGCAGGACGGCCTGCTGCGTGCGCCCGGTGCTTTCGACAACCTGAAGCGCGCACTCGACCTGGGCGTGGACGTGGTCGGCGGCATCCCGCACTTCGAACGCACCATGGCCGATGGTGCGCAGAGCGTGCAGTTGCTGTGCGAACTGGCGGCCGCGCGCGGCCTGCGCGTCGACATGCACTGCGACGAAAGCGACGACCCGATGAGCCGCCACATCGAGACGCTGGCCTTCCACACCCAGCGCCTGGGCCTGCACGGGCGCGTGACGGGTTCGCACCTCACGTCCATGCACTCGATGGACAACTACTACGTCAGCAAGCTGATCCCGCTGATGGCCGAGGCCCAGGTGCACGCCGTGGCCAACCCGCTGATCAACATCACGCTGCAGGGCCGCCACGACAGCTACCCCAAGCGCCGCGGCATGACGCGTGTGCCCGAGTTGCTGGCCGCCGGCATCAACGTCGGCTTCGGCCACGACTGCGTGCTGGACCCCTGGTACCCGCTGGGCTCGGGCGACATGCTCGAAGTGGCGGCCATGGGCCTGCACGTGGCGCAGATGACCTCGCTGGCCGGCCAGCGCCAGTGCTTCGACGCGGTGACCGTGAACAACGCACGCATCCTGGGGCTGCAGGGCTATGGCCTTGAGCCCGGCTGCCGCGCCGACTTCGTGCTGCTGCAGGCCCGAACCCCCGAAGAGGCGGTGCGGCTGCGCGCCCAGCGCCTGTTCGTGGTGCGTGGCGGCGCCGTGCTGTCGCACATGGCGAAGGCCGAGGCGCAGCTGTCGCTGCCGGGCCGCCCACCGCTCGTGGATTTCACGCGACACAGCGCGCCCACGCCGCCTGCGCTGCGTGGCTAGAATGGTTCGCACCCAGGGAAGAGACGCGAGCCGCAGCCCCCGTGCCGCTCGCCAACCAGACAGCTAAGCATGAAACTGATCGGAGCCTTGACCAGCCCCTACGTGCGCAAGGTGCGCATCGTGATGGCCGAGAAGAAGCTCGACTACCAGTTCGTGCTGGAAGACGTCTGGAACCACGACGCCATCCTCAAGAGCAACCCGCTGGGCAAGGTGCCCTGCCTCGTGCTCGACGGTGGCGAAGCGATCTTCGATTCGCGCGTCATCGTCGAATACGTCGACACGCTGTCGCCCGTGGGCAAGCTCATCCCGCCTTCGGGCCGCGAGCGCGTTGAGGTGCGCACCTGGGAGGCGCTGTCCGACGGCCTGCTCGACGCGGCCATCCTGGCGCGCCTTGAGGCCAACTGGTCGCAGCGCAGCGCCGAACAACGCAGCCAGGCCTGGATCGACCGCCAGATGCGCGCCGTGCACAACGCGCTCAAGGCCATGAGCCAGGGCCTGGGCGACAAGCCGCATTGCGCCGGCACGCACTTCACACTGGCCGACGTGGCCGTGGGCGTGGCGCTGGGTTACCTCGACTTCCGTTTCCCGCACATCGACTGGCGCGGCAGCTACGCCAATCTGCAGAAGCTGTACGACAAGCTCGCGGTGCGCCAGAGCTTCATCGACAGCGCGCCGCCGCAGGGCTGAATAGCCCTACGCCGCCGCCTGCGCGGCCGGCAGCGGCGCTCGATCCGGCACACTGTGCCGATGCACCCGAGCATGCCCCTGATCGTCACGATGGCCGCGGCCCTCGGGCTGTCGCTCGTGCTGGGCTTCTGCGCGTCGAAGCTGCGCCTGCCGGCCCTGGTGGGCTACCTGCTGGCCGGCGTGCTGATCGGCCCCCACACGCCGGGCTTCGTGGCCGACATGGACCTCGCCACGCAACTCGCCGAGATCGGCGTCATGCTGCTGATGTTCGGCGTGGGCCTGCACTTCTCGCTGGCCGACCTGATGGCGGTGCGCCGCATCGCCATTCCCGGCGCCGTGGTGCAGATGGCGGTGGCCACCGCGATGGGCGCGGGCCTGGCGCTGTGGTGGGGCTGGTCGGCGGGTGGTGCGCTGGTGTTCGGCATTTCCCTCTCGGTGGCCAGCACGGTGGTGCTGCTGCGCGCGCTGGAGTCGCGCGGCGTGCTCGATTCGCAGAACGGCCGCATCGCCGTGGGCTGGCTGATCGTCGAAGACCTGGCGATGGTGCTGGTGCTGGTGCTGCTGCCGGCGCTGGTGGGCCTGGCCGACGGCGGCAGCGGCGGCGACAGCCTGTGGCTGACGCTGGCGCGCACGCTGCTGGCGGTGGCCGCTTTCGTGGTGTTGATGCTGGTGGGCGGGCGGCGTGTGCTGCCCTGGGTGCTGTGGCAGATCTCCAAGACCGGCTCGCGCGAGCTGTTCACGTTGTGCGTGGTGGCGGTGGCGGTGGGCATCGCCTATGGCGCTTCGGCGCTGTTCGGCGTGTCGGTCGCTTTGGGCGCCTTCTTCGCCGGCCTGGTGCTGCGCGAATCGGAGTTCGCTCACCGCGCCGCGGAAGAGTCGCTGCCCTTCCGCGACGCCTTCGCGGTGCTGTTCTTCGTCTCGGTGGGCATGCTGTTCGACCCGCGCGTGCTGATCGACCGGCCGCTGCAGGTGCTGGCCGTCACCGCCATCATCATGGTGGGCAAGTCGCTCGCGGCCGGTGTGCTGGTGGTGCTGCTGCGCTACCCGCTGAACACCGCGCTCACGGTGTCGGCGAGCCTGGCGCAGATCGGCGAGTTCTCGTTCATCCTGGTGGCCCTGGGCGGCAGCCTGGGCGTGCTGCCCCCCGAAGCCAAGAGCCTGGTGGTGGCCGGCGCGCTGCTGTCCATCGCGCTCAACCCGGTGCTGTTCTCGGCGGTGGAGCCGGCGCGGCGCTGGATCCTGAAGCGCTCGGCGCTGGCGCGCCGGCTCGAAGGCCGCGAAGACCCGCTGGCCGAGCTGCCGGTGAGCACCGACCGCCGCTACCTGGCGCGCCAGGTGGTGCTGGTGGGTTACGGCGCGGTGGGCCGCGAGATCGCGCAGGCGCTGCTGCGGCGCGAGCTGCCCTTCGTCGTCGTCGACCAGAACCGCGAGCGCGTGGAAGCCCTGCGCGCCACCGGCACGCCGGCGGTGTTCGGCGACGCCAGTGACCCCCTGGTGCTGGTGCAGGCCCACATCGCCGAAGCCGGCCTGCTGGTGGTGGCCACCAGCGAAAGCACCGACGCACGGCCGATGATCGAGACCGCGCGCACGCTGAACCCGGGCATCCCGGTCGTCGTGCGGGCACCGAATGCCGAAGAGGCCGAACTGCTGCTGCGCGAAGGCGCCCACCGCGCCGTGCACGCGCGCAGCGCGCTGGCCGAGGTGATGACGCGCGACGTGCTGGCGCTCATGGCCGAGCCGGCTCAAGCGGCTGAAAGCTCTCACTCCGAGCCAGCGGCCAGTAGAGCTTGAACACGTTGTGCGGCCACTCGGCGCGCCCTTCGATGGCGTCGAGCAGCGCACCCGGTTTCACGAAAGGCAGCTGGTGCGCGAGCAGCTTCACGCTGCTGTCCGACGAACGCCGCACGATGTGCGAGGCCGTGATCGCGCCCGGGTGGTTCAGGCCCGCGGCCTGCACCAGTTCCTGCAGCGCCTGCAGCGTGTTCTGGTGGTAGCGCCACACGCGCTCGGTCTTGTCGGGCACCACCAGGGCCTTCTGG
>CAYREA010000253.1:0-6626 GCA_964423075.1 uncultured Rubrivivax sp.
GGGCTCGGGCCGATGACGCAGAAGTCGAGGCTCACCTCGTCCAGCGAGAACGGGATGTACTGGTTGGCTTCCGACTCGACCTGGATCTCCATCTCTTCTTCGCGCAGGCCGGCCGGCAGCATGATCTTCTTGGTGATGACAGCCGATTGCGGCATGGCCATCACCACCTGCTTGGTCTTGGTGCCGCTCTTGCTGACCACCCGCTTCACGGCGGCGGCCACCTCGTCGAACTTCTCGATCTGGCCGTCGGTGATCCAGCCCTTTTCGAAAGGCTCGGACGCGAAACGCTCGAGCACGTACTCGCCGCTCGGCGTCTGGTCGAGTTCCACAAGCTTCACGCTGGACGAACTGATGTCCAGCCCAATCATGGGTGAGTGCTTGCGACCCAGCAATGTGTCGAGAAATCCCAAAATCCCCACTCCCCAGCCACGCGGCTAATAGGCCCCAGGAGAACCGCAAGAACCCAAAAAGAGCCCCGGGCTTGTTAAGAAGTTACTTCAATGCTAGCAGTAAAGCCCTTGTGCACCAAAGAAAAAAGCTCCGGCTGACCTTCAGCGACGTTGCCATTCCCTGACGCCAGCGGCGGGTTTGAAACAACCCGCAAGCCAGTCCGAGAGCATGGCCTGGACTGTCCCATGTTCCCCAGTGGACAAAGTCACGGGTGGCCCTGGACCACTGTTCCAGTTGTGTCTGGCCGTTTGTCGACGGCGCCGGCAGGGCCCTTCCTATAATCCGCGCACCCGCTCGCCGGGTTCTTCATGACCCCCACCGAGCCCGCACCCTCCTCCCCGCCGTCCCGCCTGCCGCCTTGGGCGCGCACGGTGCTGCGGGCCTTTGGCTGGCTGGGTGGCCTTGCGCTGGCCGGGCTGGCTTCCATTCTTCTCGTGGTGCTGCTGGCGCTGGCGGTGGCCTATCCGAACCTGCCCGAGATCGAGAGCCTGGCCGACTACCGGCCCAAGCTGCCCTTGCGGGTGTTCTCGTCCGACGGCATCCAGCTGGGCGAGTTCGGCGAGGAGCGGCGCAACTTCGTTCCCATTGCCCAGATCCCCCAACTGATGAAGGACGCGGTGCTGGCGGCGGAGGATTCGCGCTTCTACCAGCACGGCGGCGTCGACTACAAGGGTGTGGCCCGCGCCGCCATCGAGAACCTGCGCGACGCGCGCAGCCAGGGCGCCAGCACCATCACCATGCAGGTGGCGCGCAACTTCTACCTGTCTACCGAGAAGACCTTCACGCGCAAGATCTACGAGATCCTGCTGGCGCTGAAGATCGAGCGACGGCTCACCAAGGACCAGATCCTGGAGCTGTACATGAACCAGATCTTCCTGGGCCAGCGCGCCAACGGCTTCGCGGCGGCGGCGGACATCTACTTCGGCAAGAAGCTCAAGGACGTGACGGTGGCCGAGGCCGCCATGCTGGCGGGCTTGCCCAAGGCGCCTTCGGCCTACAACCCGATCGCCAACCCGAAGCGGGCCACGCAGCGCCAGCGCTACATCATCAACCGGATGTTCGAGAACGGCTTCATCACGGAAGCCCAGCACGAGGAGGCTCTGGCGCAGGTCCTGCGCTACCGCACGCAGAATGACAGCGCCCTGCACGCCGAGTTCGTGGCCGAGACCGCGCGCCAGCTGGTTTATGCCCAGTACGGCGACGAAGCCTATTCGCGCGGCCTGAACGTCTACCTGACCGTGAGTTCGGCCGACCAGATGGTGGCCTATCGCGCGCTGCGCAAAGGCCTGATGGACTACGAACTTCGGCAGGTTTACCGCGGCCCCGAGGCCTACGTCGACCTGCCGGGCGATGCCCAACTGCTCGATGCCCGGGTGGCCGAGGCGCTGTCCGAGCACCCCGACAACGACGACCTGCGTGCTGCCGTGGTGCTGGAAGCCTCCCCGAAGAAGGTCACGGCCATGTTGCAGTCCGGCGACTCCATCGTCGTCACCGGCGACGGCCTGAAGCCTGTCACCTCGGGTTTGTCGGGCAAGGCCGGCCCCAAGACCCAGATTCGCCGCGGTGCCGTGGTGCGTGCGCTGAAGAGCGCCAAGGGCGACTGGCAGCTGACTCAACTGCCGGAGGTCGAAGGCGCCTTTGTCGCGCTCGACCCTCGCAGCGGCGCCCTGCGTGCATTGGTGGGCGGCTTCGACTTCGGCAAGGGCAAGTTCAACCACGTCACCCAGGCCTGGCGCCAGCCGGGCTCCAGCTTCAAGCCCTTCATCTACTCGGCGGCGCTGGAAAAGGGCTTCACACCGGCCACCATCGTCAACGACGCGCCGCTCTTCTTCGACGCCGGCACCACCGGCAGCCAGCCCTGGGAGCCGAAGAACTACGACGGCAAGTTCGAAGGTCCGATGCCGCTGCAGACGGCGCTGGCCAAGTCCAAGAACATGGTGTCGATCCGTGTTCTGCAGAGCACCGGGCCGGTCTACGCGCAGGAGTGGATCCAGCATTTCGGCTTCGATGCCGACAAACACCCGGCCTACCTGACCATGGCGCTGGGCGCCGGTTCGGTGACGCCCATGCAGATGGCCACCGCCTACAGCGTCTTCGCCAACGGCGGCTACCGCGTGCAGCCGATGCTGATCCAGCGCGTGACGGACCAGAAGGGCAAGTTGCTGCTCGAAGCCAAACCACCGGTTCTGGATGAAAGTCAGCGCACGCTCTCGGCGCGCAACGCATTTGTCATGGATACGCTGCTGCAAGAGGTGGCGCGCTCCGGTACCGCCGCCCGGGCCCAGGGCACGCTCAAGCGGCCAGACCTTTACGGCAAGACCGGCACCACCAACGACTCGATGGACGCCTGGTTCGCCGGTTTCCACCCCACGCTGACGGCAGTGGTCTGGATCGGCTACGACACCCCGCGCAAGCTGGGCGACCGGGAAACCGGCGGGGGGCTGTCGCTGCCGATCTGGATCGAATTCATGCAACACGCCCTGCGCGGTGTGCCGGTGCAGGAGTACAAGGCGCCCGAGGGTGTGGTGGGTTCCGGCGGCTACTGGATGTTTGAGGAGTTCGCCCACGGCAACGGCATTGCCAGCCTGGGCCTGGACGACAAGATCCCCGAGCCGGCCACCACCGAAGAGCGCAGCGGCATCCTCGACCTCTTCAAACGCTGAAGAGGCTAGAACTGCAGCGGCTTGCCGCCCTGCGCGCTGGCGTGCCGGTTCAAGGCTTCGATGAACTCGCTGCCGTCGCGTGTGTCGCGCCAGGCGCCGCCGACATGACGGTAGTGGAAACCGCCCGCCTTGGCCGCCAGCCACACCTCGTGCAGCGGCGGCTGCGTGTTGATGATGATCTTGCTGCCGTCGGGGAAGGCCAGTTCCAGCAGGCCGCCGGTGCGGTGGGTGTCGATGTCGATCACGTCGTCTTGCAGCCAGCGGTCTGCAGCGGCCTCGATGCGTGCCAGCAGGGCGCCGGTCTCGCGCTGGTACTCGGTGTCGGTCAGGGTGATGGCAGGGGCCGTGCTCATAGAATGCCTCGCATGGTGTTGCGACTGAAATCGAGTGTAGCGGCCTGCCTGCTCACCCCCGCCTTGACGTGGGCGTGCATGGGCCTGTCGGCCTGCGGCCAGAAGGGTCCGCTGACCCTGCCGGTCACACCGGCTGCGGCCGCTTCCGCGCCCGCGAAATGAGCCTGCCCGGCGCGCCGTACCTGGCCCGCGAAGGCGGCGAACTGCGATTCGAAGGCCATGCGCTGCTCGAACTCGGGCGCCGTTTCGGCACGCCGTTGTTCGTCTACTCGCGCAGCGCGATGCGCGCGGCTTTTGATGCCTACGCCTCGGCCCTGAAGGACCGGCCGCATCTGGTGTGTTACGCGATGAAGGCCAACTCCAGCCTGGCCGTGCTGCAGACCTTTGCGCAGGCTGGCGCCGGTTTCGACATCGTCTCCGGCGGTGAACTCGCGCGTGTGCTGGCGGCCGGCGGCGACGCCGGCAAGGTCGTGTTCTCGGGCGTGGGCAAGAGCAGGGCCGAGATGCGCCAGGCGCTGCTGGCCGGCGTGCGCTGCTTCAACGTCGAGAGCGAAGCCGAGCTCGACACGCTCAACGCCGAGGCGCTGGCCTTGGGCCGTGTGGCGCCGGTGAGCCTGCGCGTGAATCCGGACGTCGATGCCGGCACACATCCCTACATCTCCACCGGACTGAAAGGCAACAAGTTCGGCATCGCCCATGCCCAGGCCCTGGCGGCCTACCGCCACGCGGCCGCGTTGCCCGGGCTGAAGGTGCGGGGCATCGACTGCCACATCGGTTCGCAGATCACGCAGCTGGCGCCCTACATCGACGCGCTCGACCGGGTGCTGGACCTGGTGGAAGCCGTGGAGGCCGCCGGCATCCACATCCACCATGTCGACGTGGGCGGCGGCCTGGGCATCACCTACACCGACGAGCAGCCGCCCGCCGCCGCCGACATGGTGCGCGCGCTGCTGGCCCGGCTGGACCAGCGTGGCCACGGCCAGCGCGAGGTGCTGTTCGAGCCCGGCCGTTCGCTGGTGGGCAACGCGGGCGTGCTGTTGACCGAAGTGATGGTCCTGAAGCCCGGTGAGACCAAGAACTTCTGCATCGTCGATGCGGCCATGAACGACCTCGTGCGCCCGGCGATGTACGAAGCCTGGATGGGCATCGAGCCGTGTGTGCGGCGGCCGGGCGCCGGCCGCACCTGGGACGTGGTGGGCCCGATCTGCGAGTCGGGCGACTGGCTTGGCCGCGATCGAACCCTGGCCGTGCAAGCCGGCGATATGCTGGCCGTGCTCTCGGCCGGCGCCTACGGCATGGCGATGGCCAGCAACTACAACAGCCGGCCGCGTGCAGCCGAGGTGATGGTCGACGGCGGCCAGGTGCACCTGATCCGCGAGCGCGAGAGCGTGGCCTCGCTGTTCTCGAACGAACGCCTGATCTAGATCCGCCCTTCCTCTGCGGCGTGGCAGGCCACCCGCACACCCTGGAACAGCGTCAGCGCCGGTCGTTCGGCGGCGCAGCGCGCGTTCGCATGCGGGCAGCGCGGGTGGAAGCTGCAGCCGCTGGGCGGGTTCAGTGGGTTCGGCACCTCGCCCTGCACCGGCGTGCGCGCGCGGCCGCTCATGTGGATGTCGGGGATCGCGTCCAGCAACATGCGCGTGTACGGGTGGCGCGGGTGGGAAAAGATCTCGCGCTTGGGGCCGATCTCGACCAGCCGCCCGAGGTACATCACGCCCACCTCGTCGGCCACGTGCCGCACCACGGCCAGGTTGTGGCTGATGAAGAGGTAGGTCAGGCCCTGGCGCTTCTGCAGGTCCTTCATGATGTTGAGCACCTGGGCCTGCACCGACACGTCCAGCGCCGAGGTGGGTTCGTCGCAGACCAGGAACTCGGGCGCCGTGGCCAGTGCGCGCGCAATGCTGATGCGCTGGCGCTGGCCGCCGCTGAACTGGTGCGGGAACTTGTCGCTGTCGGCTTCGGACAGGCCCACCTGTCGCAGCAGTTCGCCCACGCGCGCGCGAGTGCCCGCCGCGTCCTGCACCAGCCCATGTTCGCGCAGCGGCTCGGCCACGATGTCCAGCACCTTCCAGCGCGGATTGAGGCTGGCGTATGGATCCTGGAAGATCATCTGCATGCGCCGGCGCAGCGTGCGCAACTCGGCCGCCGGACGTTCGACGTTCGTGGCCTGGCCGTCGAAGAGCACCGAGCCCTGCGTGGGTGCATACAGGCCCACGAGCAGCCGGGCCACCGTGCTCTTGCCGCAGCCCGATTCGCCCACCAGCGCCAGCGTGCGGCCGCGTTCGATGCTGAAGGACACACCGTCGACGGCGTGCACGAAGCGCCGCGGCTGTTTCTCGATGACGCGGTTGAGCCAGGGCGCCGAGACGTCGAAGGTCTTGGCCAGGTCCTTCACTTCCACCAAGGCCGTCACAGATTCACCTTCCAGCACGCTGCCCGCGTCGCGCCGGCATCCATCAGTTCGGGCCGTTCTTCCCGGCAACGCGCCATCACCTGCGGGCAGCGTGGGTTGAAGGCACAGCCGCGCGGGATGGCGTTCAGGCGCGGCATCGCGCCATCGATCTGCAGCAGGCGTTCGCGGTCTTCGTCCATCGCCGGGATCGAGCCCATCAGGCCGCTGGTGTAGGGGTGGCTGGCGCGGTGGATGACGTCGGCCACGGGGCCGATCTCGGCCATGCGGCCGGCGTAGAGCACGGCCACGCGGTCGCAGGTCTCGGCGATCACGCCCATGTCGTGCGTCACCAGCATCACGGCCGCGCCATGCTCCTTGCACAGGCGCTTGAGCAGCGAAATGATCTGGGCCTGGATCGACACGTCCAGCGCCGTGGTCGGCTCGTCGGCGACGATGAGTTGCGGCTCGGCCGCCAGCGCCAGCGCGATCACCACGCGCTGCCGCATGCCGCCGCTGAACTGGTGCGGGTACTGGTCGATGCGCTGCTCGGCGGCCTGGATGCCGGTTTCCTGCAGCAGCTTGATGGCACGCTGGCGCGCCTCGACGGCACTCACCGGAAGGTGCGTGAGGATGGTCTCGGTGAGCTGCCGGCCGATGGTGTACAGAGGGTTCAGCGAAGTCAGCGGATCCTGGAAGATGGCGCCGATGCGGCGGCCGCGCAAGGCGCGCATCTGCTCGTAGGGCAGGTTGTCGATGCGCTGGCCGGCC
>CAYREA010000254.1:0-6592 GCA_964423075.1 uncultured Rubrivivax sp.
TCGCCCGCGACATGGTCACGCGCTACGGCATGACCGACGAGCTGGGCCCGATGGTCTACGCCGAGAACGAGGGGGAGGTCTTCCTCGGCCGCTCGGTGACGAAGACCACCACCATGTCCGAAGAGACGATGCGCAAGGTGGACATCCAGATCCGCAAGATCATCGACGAGCAGTACGCCACCGCGCGCCACCTCATCGAAGAGAACAAGGACAAGATGCACGCGATGGCGCAGGCGCTGCTGGAATGGGAAACCATCGACAGCGACCAGATCGACGACATCATGGCCGGCAAGCCGCCGCGCACACCCAAGGACTGGACGCCTTCGTCCAGCAAGACACCGGGCGGCCCGGCCGCGCCGGTGGGCACTGACGGAGCACCGGCTGCCGCCTGACGGCCCAAGTGCACGGACAGGAACGATAATGAACGGGGCTTGAGGCCCCGTTCGTCTTTCCAGCCCCGTCACTTCCAGCGAGCCCGCGCATGCACTGGCAGACTTCCCGCTTCCGCATCGACTTGTCGCGCCCGCGCGTGATGGGCATCGTCAACGTCACACCCGATTCCTTCTTCGATGGTGGCCAGCATGCGGCGGCCGACGCGGCCATCGCACACTGCAACCGGCTGGTGGAAGAGGGCGCCGACATCCTGGACATCGGCGGCGAGTCCACGCGCCCCGGCGCCGAGAGCCCCAGCGTGGCGCACGAGCTGGCGCGCGTGCTGC
This sequence comes from uncultured Rubrivivax sp., assembly GCA_964423075.1. Classification (GTDB taxonomy): domain Bacteria; phylum Pseudomonadota; class Gammaproteobacteria; order Burkholderiales; family Burkholderiaceae_C; genus Rubrivivax. The sequence continues at coordinate 720 of CAYREA010000254.1, forward strand.
CGGTGCTGCGCCATGCGGTGACCCTGGGTCTGCCGGTGTCGGTGGACACCAGCGAGCCGCGCGTGATGCAGGAAGCGCTGGCCCTGGGGGCCGACATCGTCAACGACGTGCGTTCGCTGCAGCGCCCCGGTGCGCTGAAGGTGGTGGCGGCGCACCCCAAGGCCGGTGTGTGCCTGATGCACATGCGCGGCGAGCCCGACACCATGCAGACCATGACCGATTACGCCGACGTGGTGGTCGAGGTGGCGGCCTTCCTGCGCCAGCGTGCGGCGGAAGTGCAGGCCGCCGGCATCGCGCCGGACCGCATCACGGTCGACCCCGGCATCGGTTTCGCCAAGAACTCCGAGCACAACATCGCCCTGCTGGCACGCCAGCGCGAACTGGCCGACCTGGGCTGGCCGCTGCTCGTGGGATGGTCGCGCAAGGGCACCCTGGGCAAGATCACGGGCAGGCCGGTGGGCGACCGCCAGGCGGCCAGCGTGGCCGCGGCCCTGGTGGCCGTGCAGCGCGGCGCCGCCGTCGTGCGGGTGCACGACGTGGCCGCCACGGTCGACGCCATCCGCGTCTGGCAGGCCGCAAGCACCGCCTGAGTCCCAACAAGTTCGCACAAGTTCAGCAGCCGGCCTCGCACCCCGGCCGGGTGCCTCACGACAATGCCCGCGCAGGAGATTCACAAGACCATGAGCAGAACCTACTTCGGTACCGACGGCATCCGCGGCACCGTGGGCCAGAGCCCCATCACCCCCGACTTCATGCTGCGCCTGGGCCACGCCGTCGGCCAGGTGCTGCGCCGCACGACACCGCGGCCCACGGTGGTGATCGGCAAGGACACGCGCATCTCGGGCTACATGCTCGAGTCCTCGCTCGAAGCGGGTTTTGCGTCGGCCGGTGTCGACGTGCTGCTCAGCGGCCCCTTGCCCACCCCGGGCGTGGCCTACCTTACGCGCGCGCTGCGGCTCGACCTGGGCGTGGTGATCAGTGCTTCGCACAACCCGTTTGCCGATAACGGCGTCAAGTTCTTCTCTTCGGGCGGCGAGAAGCTGCCCGACAGCTGGGAGACGGATGTCGAAAACGAACTGCTGCGCGAGCCGCAGTGGGTGGACTCGGCCCGGCTGGGCAAGGCGCGCCGGTTGGAAGACGCCAGCGGCCGCTATATCGAGTTCTGCAAGAGCACCGTGCCGCACACGCTCTCGCTGCGCGGCATGAAGATCGTCATCGACGCGGCGCATGGGGCGGCCTACCACGTGGCGCCCGACGTGTTCCACGAACTGGGCGCGGCGGTGGTCACCATCGGCTGTGCGCCCGACGGGCTGAACATCAACGCCGGCGTCGGTGCCACTGCGCCGCAGGCGCTGGTGAAGGCCGTGGCCGAACATCGCGCCGACTACGGCATCGCTTTGGACGGCGACGCCGACCGCTTGCAGCTGGTGGACGCCGAAGGTCGCCTGTACAACGGTGACGAGCTGCTCTATGTGATGGCGGCCGACCGCCTGTCGCTGCAGCGCCCGGTGCCCGGCGTGGTGGGCACCCTGATGACCAACATCGGGGTCGAGCTGGCGCTGGGCCGCCTGGGCGTGCCCCTGGTGCGCGCCAAGGTGGGCGACCGCTACGTGCTGGAAGAACTGGCCGCGCGCGGCTGGCAACTGGGCGGCGAGAGCTCGGGCCACCTGCTGGCGCTGGACCGCCACACCACCGGCGACGGCATCGTCAGCGCGCTGCAGATCATGCAGGCCATCCGGCGCCGCGGCAGCACGCTGGCCTCGCTGCTGGAAGGCGTGACGCTGTACCCGCAGACCATGATCAACGTGCGCCTGCGCGAAGGCAGCGACTGGGCGCGCAATGCCGCGCTGGCCGATGCACGCGCCCAGGCCGAGATGGAACTGGGCAAGGACGGCCGCGTGCTGATCCGCGCCTCGGGCACCGAGCCCGTGCTGCGCGTGATGGTCGAGGCCAGGGACGCCGCGGTCGGCCGCCGCTGCGCCGAGCGCATGGCGGCCGCCGCCTCGGGCGGCTAGCGCCTTACTTCTTCGCCGGGGGCATCAGCACCCGGTCGATGATGTGCACCACGCCGTTGCTGGCGGCCACGTCGGCGTTCTGCACCACCGCGTCTTCCACCGTGACGAAGGTGCCGGCCTTGGCCAGCGCCACGCTGGCGCCCTGAACCGTCTTGACGCTGCCGTTGGCCACTTCGGCCGCGCTCAGCTTGGCCGGCAGCACGTGGTAGGTCAGCACCGAGCGCAGCAGTTCCTTGTCGGCGGCCAGCTTGGCCATGGTGGCGGCGGGCACGGCCTTGAAGGCCTCGTTGCTGGGAGCGAACACGGTGTAGGGGCCGGCGCCGCGAAGCGTGTCGGCCAGGCCCGACTGCTGGATCAGGCCCGACAGGGTGGACAACTCTGGCGTGCGCGCGGCAGTGTCGGCGATGGTGGCCGGCGGCGGCGCCACGCTGGCGCAGGCGGCCAGTGCGGCAACGGAAACGGCGGCAAAGGTGCGCAGGAAGGTTCGCTTGGACATGGGATTCGGTCTCCTCGAATGGGATGGCCGGAACCATAGGCAACGCAGATGACGATTCAGTGACGTTCGCATGACTGCCATATGACGCACTGAAATGCGTGGGCGCGAGGCGTCGCAGTCACAGTTCTGTCATACGGCATCCATAAAGTCCGGCGCATGTTGCAACCGAACCCCAAAGGTGTGTCCATGTCCTTCAGGATGATCCGCACGGCCGCCACCGGCCTCGCTCTGGCTTCTCTGGCCCTCACCGCCCTGGCCCAGGATGTCACCGGCGCAGGCGCCACGTTCCCGGCGCCCCTGTATGCCAAGTGGGCCGATGCGTTTCACAAGTCGTCCGGCGCCAAGGTGAACTACCAGTCCGTGGGGTCCGGAGCCGGCATACGCCAGATCAAGGCCAAGACTGTCGACTTCGGTGCTTCCGACATGCCGCTGACCGACGCCGACCTGGCCAAGGACGGTCTGATGCAGTTCCCGACCGTCATCGGCGGCGTCGTGCCCGTGGTCAACATCAAAGGCATCACGCCCGGACAGTTGAAACTGACGGGCCCGGTCCTGGGTGACATCTTCCTGGGCAAGATCGCCAAGTGGAACGATCCCGCGATCACCGCACTGAACCCTGGCGTGGCGCTGCCGGACACCGCCATCGCCGTCGTGCGCCGCGCCGACGGCTCGGGCACGACCTTCATCTTCACGAACTACCTGTCCAAGGTGAACCCCGAGTGGAAGGCCAAGGCGGGCGAAGGCACGGCCGTGAACTGGCCCACGGGCGCTGGCGGCAAGGGCAACGAGGGCGTCGCCGCTTTCGTGCAGCGCCTGCCCAACACCATCGGCTACGTCGAGTACTCGTACGCGACCACCAACAAGATGGCTCACGTGCAGATGCGCAACCAGGCAGGTAGCTTCGTATCCCCGGATGACACGACCTTCAAGGCCGCCGCCGCAAGCGCCAGCTGGGACAAGACCTTCTTCCAGATCCTCACGGATCAGCCCGGCAAGGACGCCTGGCCCATCACCGGCGCCACCTTCATCCTGATGTACAAAGCACAGGAGAAGCCGGCGCAAGCTGCGGCGGCACTCAAGTTCTTCGACTGGGCCTATGCGAATGGCGACAAGATGGCGCTGGACCTTGAGTACGTATCGCTGCCCGACTCCGTCAAGGCGCTGGTGCGAAAGTCCTGGGGTGAGATCAAGGATGGCAGCGGCAAGGCCGTCGCCTTCAAGTAAGCGTCGCTCACAAGAACAGCCGCAGGAGGGTTCCCCTTGGCCGCGACGCTCCCCGCCACGCCCTACAAGGATGACTTGAACAACGACAAGTCCACCTTCGGCGGCAGCCCGCCGCCCCGCCAGCGGCGTTTGCCCTGGGGCGATGCCGCCTTTTCGCTGCTTGCTCACGCCGCCGCATGGCTGACGCTTTCAGTGCTGGTGGGCATCATCATCTCGCTGGTGGTGGGGGCCTGGCCCGCCATCCACGAGTACGGCCTGTCGTTCCTGTGGCGCAGCGAGTGGGACCCCGTCAACGACAGGTATGGCGGCCTGGTGATGATCTACGGCACCATTGCGACGTCGGTCATCGCCTTGCTGATTGCGGTTCCCGTCAGCTTCGGCATTGCGCTCTTCCTGACAGAACTGTCTCCGGGCTGGCTGCGGCGCCCGTTGGGCGTGGCGATAGAACTGCTGGCAGCCGTGCCTTCGATCGTCTACGGCATGTGGGGCCTGCTGGTGTTCGGGCCTATCCTGGCCACCTTCGTGCAGCAGCCCATGCAGCAACTGCTCGGTGGTGTCCCCGTGCTCGGCGCGCTGGTGTCCGGCGCGCCGGTGGGCATAGGCATCCTGTCGGCCGGCATCATCCTGGCGATCATGGTCATCCCGTACATCGCTGCGGTCACGCGCGACGTGTTCGAGACCACGCCGCCGATGCTGAAGGAATCGGCCTACGGCCTGGGCGCCACCACCTGGGAAGTGGTGTGGAAGGTGGTGTTGCCCTACACCAAGAGCGGCGTCATCGGCGCCGTCATGCTGGGCCTGGGCCGCGCACTGGGCGAGACCATGGCCGTGACCTTCGTGATCGGCAACTTCAACCAACTGGATTCGCTGTCGCTGTTCGAGGCGGCCAACAGCATCACCTCGGCCCTGGCGAACGAGTTCGCCGAGGCCAATCCCGGGCTGCACCAGGCTTCGTTGATCTATCTGGGTCTGGTCCTGTTCTTCATCACCTTTGTCGTGCTGGCGCTGTCGAAACTGCTGCTGGCACGGCTGAAGCGAAACGAGGGGAAGCGCTCATGAGCATCCAGGCGCTCGACGCGGGCCGCCTGCGCCTGCACCGGCGGCGCAAGCTGGGAAACCAGGTGGCGCTCGCGCTCTCGCTGGCGGCCATGGCGTTCGGCCTGTTCTGGCTCGCCTGGATCCTGGTAGAGACGGTACGGCTGGGCCTGGGCGGCCTGTCCTTCGCGGTGTTCACGGAGATGACGCCGCCGCCGCAGGCCGAGATCGGTGGCCTGGCCAACGCCATCGCCGGCTCGCTGATGATGGTCGCCCTGGCCACAGCCTTGGGCACCCCCATCGGCGTGATGGCCGGTGTGTACCTCGCCGAGTACGGGCAGGGCAAGTGGCTCGGCCGGATCACGCAGTTCATCAACGACATCCTGCTCTCGGCGCCTTCCATCGTCATTGGTCTCTTCATCTACTACGTGGTGGTGGCACGATTCCGTGCCTTCTCGGCCCTGGCCGGCATCCTGGCTCTGGCCCTGATCGTCATTCCGGTGGTCATACGCACCACCTCGGACATGCTTGCGCTCATTCCGAACGCGCTGCGTGAAGCCGCCTATGCACTCGGCACGCCGAAGTGGAAGGTGATCTCGGCGGTGACGCTGAAGGCCGCGCGCGTTGGGGTGCTCACCGGCGTCCTGCTCGCCGTGGCGCGCATCGCCGGCGAAACGGCCCCGCTGCTCTTCACCGCCTTGTCCAATCAGTTCTGGACCATGAACCTGGGCGAACCCATGGCCAGCCTGCCGGTGACGATCTTCAAGTTCGCTATGAGCCCCTACGAGAACTGGCGCGAACTGGCCTGGGCCGGTGTTTTCATCATCACGCTGGGCGTGCTCGGGCTGAACATCCTCGCCCGCGTCGTGTTCCGCAAGAAGAACTGAACCTCGAGGAAGAACTCCTTCATGGACACCAAGGTCGACACCCCGGTTGCCGAGAAGTCCAAGATCGCCGTGCGCGACCTGAACTTCTACTACGGCAGCTTTCATGCGCTGAAGCACATCAACCTGGACATCCCCGAGCGCAAGGTCACGGCCTTCATCGGCCCCAGCGGCTGCGGCAAGAGCACGCTGCTGCGCACCTTCAACCGCATGTTCGAG
>CAYREA010000255.1:0-6487 GCA_964423075.1 uncultured Rubrivivax sp.
TCCAGAACCACTCGCTGCTGCCCTGGCTGAGCTGCGCCGAGAACGTGCACCTGGCGGTGGAACGTGTCTTCGGTGCCAAGGAGAACAAGGCCCAGCTGAAGGAACGCACCCAGGCCGCGCTCGAACTCGTCGGCATGGGCCACGCGCTCACGAAGCGGCCGCACGAGATCAGCGGCGGCATGAAGCAGCGCGTGGGCATCGCGCGTGCGCTGGCGATGGAGCCCAAGGTGCTGCTGATGGACGAGCCCTTCGGCGCGCTCGATGCACTCACGCGCGCGCGGCTGCAGGACGAGTTGCTGAAGATCGTCGCCCGCACGAAGAGCACCACGGTGATGGTGACGCACGACGTCGACGAAGCCGTGCTGCTGTCCGACCGCATCGTGATGATGACCAACGGCCCGGCCGCCACCATTGGCGAGCTGCTGCGGGTGGACCTCGACCGCCCGCGCGACCGTGTCGAACTCGCCGAAGACCGCGCCTATGTGCACTACCGCAAGGCGGTGCTCGACTTCCTGTACACGCGGCAGGGGCACGTCGAGAAGGCGGCGGCGTGAGCGAGACAGCGGTAGCAGTCGAAGCGAAGTGCTTCATCAAGGCCACCGAGTACTGGCTGCCCAGCAGCGACCGCACGCTGCTCGAATTCGGCGGTGGCCTCTACGCGCCCGGCGCGCGCATGGCGCGCATCAGCCGCGAGATGTGCTTTGGTCGCGGCGAAGGCCTGCCCGGCCGCGCCTGGGACAGCGGCGCGCCGGTCGTGCTGCATGCCTTCGAAGGCTCGTACTTCAAACGCACCGTGGCGGCGCAGGCCGACGGGCTGACCTGCGGCATCGCCCTGCCCATCTTCGCCGGCGACTACCTGGTGGCCGTCGTGGTCTTCTTCTGCGGTGACGACGACGACCATGCCGGCGCCATCGAGGTCTGGAAGAACGATCCGGCGGCCTCCAAGGACATGACGCTGGAAGACGGCCACTACGGCCGCACCGGCGACACCTTCGAGTTCATCTCGCGCCGCACCAGTTTTCGCCTAGGAACGGGCCTACCGGGCCTGGCCTGGGAACGGCGCAAGCCCGTCTTCCTGCCCGACCTGGGCCGCGGCTCGGGCTTCCTGCGCGGCGACAGCGCCGTCAAGGTGGGCATCAACCGGGGCTTTGCGCTGCCCTGCGCCACGCCAGGGCCGGCGCAGTACGTGCTGGCCTTCCTGTCGGCCCTGGGCACGCCCATCGCACGCCGGGTGGAGATCTGGCGCCCCGACTTCGGCGACCGCGCCCTGACGCTGCAGGACGGCTTCTGCGAAGTGACCGGCCTGCTGTCCGACACCGGCACGCCGCTGGAGCCAGGCCAGGGCAGCATCGGCCGCTGCTGGCTGAGTGGGCTGCCCGTCACCAGCAACGATCTCACGCGCGAGCCGGGTGCTGGCGGGCGGGTGCGTGGCCTCTCGGCCCTGGCCGTGCTGCCGGTGCTGGACGGCGGCCGCTTCGTCGCGGCGCTGGCGCTCTACTTCTGAACGGGCCCCGCTGACTCAACAGGCAGGCACGCCACTTGCTCTGGTGAGTGTCGACACTTTCGAGTGTCTGTCTATCTCCTCAGCAGGGCACGAGCCCTAGTCCAACCTCCCCGTTGCAAGACGGGGAGGTCTTTTTTTGGTGCATGACACAGGACTGCTCGCGGGGCGACGCACCAGTTTCGCTAGCATGCGCCCCACCCTTGCAGCCACGAACCCTGGAGTCGCCGCGATGAATCCCACCACCCGCCTGGCCCTGACCACCCTGCTACCCCTGGCGGCCCTGCTGCCGGCGCACGCGCAACAGGCCACGCTCGACAAGATCAAGGACAGCGGCAGCATCACGCTGGCCTACCGCGAGTCGTCCATCCCCTTTTCCTACCTCGACGACAAGGCCCAGCCCGTGGGCTTCGGCGTCGACATCTGCGACCGCATCGTCGACGAGATCAAGAAGGTCACCGGCCGCGCTGACCTGAAAGTGCAGCGCCAGGCCGTCACCTCCGCCAACCGAATCCCGCTGGTGCAGAACGGCACCATCGACCTGGAGTGCGGCAGCACCACCAACAACAGCGACCGCGCCAAGCAGGTGACCTTCGCCGTCAACTACTTCTACACCGGTACGCGCTTCCTGGTGAAGGCCGACTCGGGCATCAAGGGCCTGGCCGACCTGAACAACAAGGTGCTGGTGTCGACCACGGGCACCACCAACTTCCGCATCATGCGCGGCATCATCACCGAGCAGAAGCTGCCCATCGAACTGATCGGCGCCAAGGACCATTCCGAGTCGGCCCTGCTGGTGGAAAGCAGCCGCGCCGCGGCCTTTGCGATGGACGACATCCTGCTCTACGGCCTGCGCGCCAGCGCCCAGAACCCGGCCTCGCTGGCGGTGGTGGGCGAGCCCATCCAGGTGGAGCCCTACGCCATCATGATGCGCAAGGACGATGCGGGCATCAAGAAGCTGGTCGACGGCGTGCTGGCCAACCTGATGAAGAGCGGCGAGTTCGAGAAGCTCTACCGCAAGTGGTTCATGTCGCCGATCCCGCCCAAGGGCATCAACCTGAACGCGCCGATGGGCAAGGAACTGACCGACAACCTGAAGGCCCTGTCGGACAAGCCGGCGACCTGAGTCAGTGCTTTTCCCTGGCGTGGTTGATCGAGTACTTCGGGATCTCGATCACCACGTCTTCGTTGGACAGGATGGCCTGGCAGCTGAGCCGCGAGGTGGGCGTCAGGCCCCAGGCGCGGTCGAGCAGGTCTTCTTCGCTCTCGTCCATCTCCCCGAGCGAGTTGAAGCCTTCCTTCACCACCACGTGGCAGGTGGTGCAGGCGCAGCTCATCTCGCAGGCATGTTCGATGGCGATGCCGTTTTCCAGCAGCGCCTCGCAGATGGAGGTGCCGGTGGGCGCCTCGATGGTGTCGCCCTGCGGGCAGTAGTCGGCGTGGGGCAGGATGCGGATGACGGGCATGGTCTTCAGACTTCTTCGAGCTTGCGGCCGGCCAGGGCCTGGCGTATGCCCTGGTTCATGCGGGCTGCTGCAAAGGCCTCGGTGCCGGTGGCCAGCGCCTTGACGGCGGCCTCGATGGCGTGGGCGTCGCCGCCGGCGGCAACCTGCAGCGTGCTGTCGATCAGGACCTGGATCTCGCGTTGTTCTTCGGCCGTCAGCAGTTGTGCGTCGGCCGCCAGCGCCGCGCGTGTGGCCAGCACCATGCGCTCGGCATCGACCTGCGCCTCGCGCAGCGCACGCGCGGCCATGTCGGCCTCGGCGTGTGAGAAGCTGTCCTTGAGCATCTGCGCGATCTGCTCGTCGCCCAGGCCGTAGCTGGGCTTGACGGTGACGGCGGCCTCGACACCCGAGGTCTGCTCACGCGCCGACACGCTCAGGAGCCCGTCGGCATCGACCTGGAAGGTGACGCGGATGCGCGCCGCGCCGGCCACCATGGGCGGGATGCCGCGCAGCTCGAAACGCGCGAGCGAACGGCATTCGCTCACCAGGTCGCGCTCGCCCTGCAGCACGTGGATGGCCATCGCGGTCTGGCCGTCCTTGAAGGTGGTGAACTCCTGCGCCTTGGCCACCGGGATGGTGGTGTTGCGCTCGATCACGCGTTCGACCAGGCCGCCCATAGTCTCCAGGCCCAGGCTGAGGGCGATGACGTCCAGCAGCAGCAACTCGCCGTCCTTGGCATTGCCGGCCAGCGCGTTGGCCTGGATGGCAGCACCCAGGGCCACCACCTCGTCCGGGTTGACGTTGGTGAGCACCTCGCGGCCGAACAGTTCGCCGACGGCAGCGCGCACGCGCGGCATGCGCGTGCTGCCGCCCACCATCACCACGCCCTGCACCTCGTCGCGTGCCACCTTGGCGTCGCGCAGCACCTTGCGCACGGCGCCCAGCGTGCGGTCGATCAGCGGCTGAGCCAGGGCTTCGAGTTGCACACGGGTGACGGCCACACTGCAGGCCCGACCACCGATGGTGGCCTGCCAGGCCGAGGCCTCGGCATCGCTGAGCGCTTCCTTGGCAGCGCGCGCCGCCACCAGCGCGGCGCGCTTGTCCTGCGGGCTGATGCCGGCCACGCCGGCCTGCGCCATGGCCCAGTCGGCCAGCGCGTGGTCGATGTCGTCGCCACCCAGGGCCGCATCGCCGCCCGTGGCCACCACCTCGAACACGCCGCGTGTCAGGCGCAGCAGGCTGATGTCGAAGGTGCCGCCGCCCAGGTCGTACACGGCGTAGAGGCCTTCGCTGGCGTTGTCCAGGCCATAGGCCACGGCAGCGGCCGTGGGCTCGCTGATCAGGCGCAGCACGTTCAGGCCGGCCAGCTGCGCGGCGTCTTTCGTGGCCTGGCGCTGGGCGTCGTCGAAGTAGGCGGGCACGGTGATGACGGCGCCGAAGAGTTCATCGGTGTCGAAGGTGTCCTCGGCGCGCTGGCGCAGCGCGGCCAGGATCTCGGCCGACACCTCCACCGGCGTCTTCTCGCCCTCGCGCGTGGCAATGGCCACCATGCCGGGCTGGTCGACGAAGCGGTACGGCAGGCGCTCGCGGCCCACCACCTCGGCCAGCTTGCGGCCCATGAAGCGCTTCACCGAGACCAGCGTGTTCTCGGCGTCCTCGGCCTGCGCAGCGCGCGCGTCGTAGCCGATCTGGCGCCGCCCGCCTTCGAGGTAGCGCACGGCCGAAGGCAGCAGCACGCGGCCCTGCGCGTCGGGCAGGCATTCAACGACGCCATGACGCACCGCGGCCACCAGCGAGTGCGTGGTGCCGAGGTCGATGCCCACGGCGACGCGGCGCTGGTGCGGGTCGGCCGCCTGGCCGGGTTCGGAGATCTGCAGCAGGGCCATGGTGTCAGCGTGTGGGGTCCAGCGCTTCGAGGCGCCGCGCGATGTCGGCGCGGAAGCGGCCGACGAACATCAGGGCACGCACCTGGGCGGCCGCGGCCGCGGTGTCGTTGCGCTCGTCCAGCAGCAGGGCCAGCTCCGCCAGGCGCGCGGCCTCGTCCCGGCCCACCTGCTCGTCCAGGCCCTCGACATCGGCCAGGCCCTGCGCTTCGTCCAGTGCCTCGCGCCACTGCATCTGCTGCATCAGGAAGGCGCCGGGCATCGCGGTGTTGCGCTCGGCGTCCACCGGCACGCCGCGCAGTTCGCACAGGTAGGCGGCGCGGGCCAGCGGGTCTTTCAGGCGCTGGTAGGCCTCGTTCACGCGCACGGCCCATTGCATGGCCAGGCGCTGCGCGGCGGCGCCTTCGGACGCAAAACGATCCGGGTGCACCTGGGCCTGCAGGTCGCGCCGGCGGGCGTCGATCTCGGCGCGCTGCAGGGCCTGGCGCTGTGGCAGGCCGAACAGGGTGAAGTCGTCGTCGCTCAGCTTCACAGTGTCTTGCCGTAGAAGATCGACAGGCCGTTGTCCGGGTAGCCGCCGAACACCGCGCGCGGCACGTAGCCTTCGCGCTCGTACAGGCGCACGGCCTCGGCCTGGTGATGGCCGGTTTCCAACAGCGCCAGCCGGAAACCTTCGGCGCGCAGGCCGTCTTCCAGCGCGGCCAGCAGGCGCGCGCCGAGCCGCTGGCCGCGCTGGGCCGGGCTGACGTACATGCGCTTGATCTCGCCGTAGGCCTGGCCGCCCGTGGCAGGCTCGCCGGCCATGCGGCGGAAGGCCGCGGTGCCCACGGGGCGGCCTTCGTCGCGCGCGACGTAGAACGCAATCTCGGGCTGCAGCAGCTGGTGCACGTCGAGGATGTGATTGGCCTCGGGCTCGTACAGGCTGGCGAGGTAGCTGTCCAGTTCGGCCAGCAAGGCCATCACCTCGGGCTGGTCGGGGCGTTCGCGACGGATGACGATGGGGTCAGGCATGGTCTTGAAATGACAAGGCGCGGCCAATGTGCCGCGCCCTGCGCTGCGGAATTGTCGCCTCAGACGCGGAAGGACTCTCCACAGCCGCAGCGATCCTTCTCGCGCGGGTTGTGGAACTTGAAGCCTTCGTTCAGGCCTTCGCGCACGAAGTCGAGTTCGGTGCCGTCGATGTAGGGCAGGCTCTTGGGGTCGACCAGCACCTTCACGCCATGGCCTTCGAAGATGATGTCCTCGGGGGCGATGTCGTCGGCATACTCCAGCTTGTAGGCCAGGCCCGAGCAGCCGGTGGTCTTCACGCCCAGGCGCACGCCCACGCCCTTGCCGCGACGGCCCAGGTAGCGTGTGACGTGCCGTGCCGCGGCTTCGGTCAGGGTAACCGCCATGGTGTCTTCAGTGCGCGCTGGCAGCCACGGTGGTGGCGCCGTGTTTGGCCTTGTAGTCCTGAACCGCCGCCTTGATGGCGTCTTCGGCCAGGATCGAGCAGTGGATCTTCACCGGCGGCAGCGCCAGCTCTTCCGCGATCTGCGTGTTCTTGATCGTCACCGCCTCGTCGAGCGTCTTGCCCTTGACCCACTCGGTGACCAGCGAGCTCGACGCGATGGCCGAGCCGCAGCCGTAGGTCTTGAAGCGCGCGTCCTCGATCAGCC
>CAYREA010000256.1:0-6363 GCA_964423075.1 uncultured Rubrivivax sp.
TGATCCTGATCTGGGGCAGCAACCCCATCACCAGCAGCGTGCACTTCTGGACCTTCGCGCAGCAGGCCAAGCGCAATGGCGCCAAGCTCGTCTGCATCGACCCGCGGCGCACCGACACGGCCGAGAAGTGCCACCAGCACATCGCCCTGCTGCCCGGCACCGACGGCGCGCTGGCGCTGGGGCTGATGCACGAGCTGATCGTGAATGACTGGCTCGACCACGACTACATCGAGCGCCATGTCGACGGCTGGCCGGCACTGCGCGAACGCGCGCTGCAATGGCCGCCCGAACGCGCGGCGGCCGAATGCGGCATCACGGCCGACGAGGTGCGCGGCCTGGCGCGCGACTACGCCACCACCAAGCCCGCAGCCATACGCCTGAACTACGGCATGCAGCGCGTGCGCGGCGGTGGCAATGCGGCACGCCTGGTGGCACTGCTGCCCTGCCTGGTGGGCGCGTGGCGGCACCGGGCCGGCGGCCTGCTGCTGTCGGCCAGCGGCTGGTTCAAGGGCAGGAAGCGCGACGCCTGGCTGCAGCGCCCCGACCTGCTGGCCGGCCGCACCCCGCGCACCATCAACATGAGCACCATCGGCGACGACCTGCTGCGCGAAGCCAGCCCGGCCTTCGGCCCAAAGATCGAGGCCGTGGTGGTCTACAACAGCAACCCCGTGGCCGTGGCGCCCGAGAGCCGCAAGGTGGTGCAGGGTTTCGCGCGCGAAGACCTGTTCACGGTGGTGCTGGAGCACTTCCTCACCGACACCGCCGACCACGCCGACTACGTGCTGCCCGCCACCACGCAGCTGGAGCACTGGGACGCCCACATGGCCTACGGCCACACCTACGCCATGCTGAACAAGCCGGCGGTGGAGCCGCTGGGTCAGGCGCGTTCCAACGCCGCCATCTTCCGCGCGCTGGCCGAACGCGTGGGCTACACCGAGCCCTGCTTCGCCGACAGCGACGAGGCCATGGCGCGCGGCGCCTTCGATCCCGAGCATGTGGACCTGGCCGAGCTGGATCAACGCGGCTGGAGCATGCTGAAGATCGCCGATGCGCCTTTCGCCGACGGCGGCTTCCCCACGCCCAACGGCAAGGTGCGCGTGGACGCCCCGGGCCTGGGCGTGCCCGACCATGTGCCCAACTACGAGAGCGTCCGTTCCTCGCCCGAACTCGCAGCACGCTTTCCACTCGCCATGATCTCGCCGCCGGCGCGCAACTTCCTCAACTCGACCTTCGTCAACGTCGACAGCCTGCAGGCCAGCGAGCGCGAGCCCATCCTGGAGATGCACGAGAGCGATGCGGCGCCGCGCGGCATCACCAGCGGCGCCGTGGTGCGTGTCTTCAACGACCGTGGCGAATACCGCTGCAAGGCCGAGGTGTCGGCGCGCGCGCGGCCCGGCGTGGTGAACGGCCTGGGCGTGTGGTGGCGCAAGCTGGGCCTGAACGGCACCAACGTCAACGAAGTGACGCACCAGCGGCTGACGGACATCGGCCGTGCGCCGGCGTTCTACGACTGCCTGGTGGAAGTCGGCCCCGTCTGAGCGTGGCGTGCGCAAGAGGGGGTGGCTGATGGCCGCGGGCGGCCTGCTGGGCACGCTGCTGTTGGCGGCGGCCACGCTGTGCGCCACCAGCGGCTGCAGCAGCATCTCGTACTACGCCCAGGCGGCCGGCGGCCACCTGGACCTGATGCGCCGCGCGCGCCCGGTGGCCGAGGTGGTGGCTGACCCCGCCACGCCAGCGCCCTTGCGCGAGCGGCTCGAACTCACGCAGCGCATGCGCGACTTCGCGGTCAGCGAACTCAAGCTGCCCGACAACAAGAGCTACCGCCGTTATGCCGACCTGGAACGCGAGGCCGTGGTGTGGAATGTGGTGGCGGCGCCCGAGCTGTCGCTTACGCTCAAGACCTGGTGCTTCCCGGTGATGGGCTGCGTGGGCTACCGTGGCTACTTCCAGCGCGCCGGCGCCGACGCGCTGGCGGCCGAGCTGAAGGCGCAAGGCCTGGAGATCACCGTCTACGGCGTACCCGCCTACAGCACTCTCGGCTGGACCAACTGGCTGGGCGGCGACCCGCTGCTCAACACCTTCCTGAACTGGCCCGAGGCCGAGGTGGCGCGCCTGGTGTTCCACGAACTGGCGCACCAGGTGGCCTACGCGGCTGACGACACCACCTTCAACGAGAGTTTCGCCACCGCGGTGGAACGCATCGGCGGCCGGCGCTGGCTGGCCTTGCACGGCACGCCCGAGCAGGGCGAGAAGGCCGCCGCCGCCGAGCGCCGCCGCGCCGACTTCCGCGCGCTGACGCAGCGTTACCGGCACAGCCTGGGCGAGCTCTACGCCGGCCCGGGCGATGACGCGGCCAAGCGCGCCGCCAAGGCCAGCCTGATGGCCGCCCTGCGCAACGACCACCAGGCCCTGAAACAAGGCCCCTGGCAAGGATTTGCGGGATATGACGGCTGGTTCGAACGCGCCAACAATGCGTCCTTTGGCGTGCTGGCGGCGTACAACGAACTGGTGCCCGAGTTCGAGCGCCTGTTCGAAGCGCAGGGCGCCGACTTCGAGCGTTTCTACGCCGCGGTGCGCGAACTGGCCGCCTTACCCAAGGACCAGCGCCGCGCCCGATTGGCCGGCACGGTACCGTGACACCCAGAACCAGGGAGCCGACGAGACATGGCAGACATCCGCATCCACCGTGACCATCAGCTGGGCCTGGCGCAGGCGCGCAAGGTGGCCTGGTCGTGGGCCGAGCAGGTGGAATCGAAGTTCGACATGGAATGCACCGTGGTCGAAGGCGAGACCAGCGACACGGTGGAATTCACCCGCAGCGGCGTCAGCGGCCGGCTCATCGTGGCCGCCGACCACTTCGACCTGCAAGCCAAGCTGGGTTTCCTGCTCGGCGCCTTCAGCAAGACCATCGAGGCCGAGATCACCAAGAACCTCGACACCCTGCTCAGCGCCAGCCCGGCGCCGGCGGCCAAGAAGGCGGCGCCGAAGAAGCCCGCGCGCTGACGAGGCAGTAACGGGGCGCTAACGCCCGCTGCCCTAATGTCCCGTGCATGCGACATGCAGGGGGCCTTACAAGCAAGCGGCGCTGGCAGCAGCAGGCGCCCGCCATCCTGGCGGGGCTGTGTGCGCTGGTGCTGGCCCTCAGCGCGCTGGCGCTGGCTACCGCGCTGCAGGAGCGGGCCGGTGACGAGCGGCTGGCGCTCAGTGCGCCGCCACCGCCTGCGGCGCCGCGGTAACACGATCCAGCCACCGGCTCAGCGCCCACAGCACCGCACCACCGGCCAGGCCGATGGCCAGCATCAGCGCAAAGAAGCTCTGCCGCGGGATCACCTCGTAGAACGAACCCAGCCAGCCGGCCATGAAGTTGCCGATGAAGTTGGCGAAGAACCACACGCCCATCATCATCGACACGATGCGCGCCGGCGCCACCTTGGTGACGAAGCTCAGGCCGATGGGCGACAGGTAGAGCTCGCCGACGGTGAAGATGGCCGTGGCACCCACCAGCCACCACACGCTCTGGCGCTGGCCGGGCTCAGCACCGGCCTGCGCGGCCATCATCACGATGAAGCCCACACCTTCCAGCGCGCAGCCGATGGCCAGCTTCACCACGCTGGAAGGCTCGCTGCCGCGCCGCGCCTGCCAGGCCCAGAAGCCATTGAGCACCGGCACCAGCAGGCCGATCATGAAGGGGTTGAACGACTGGTACCAGGTGGACGGGATGGTGAAGCCGGCCACCGTGGGCCAGGCCGTGGTCTGGTCGGCCCACAGCTGCAGCGTATTGCCTTGCTGCTCGTACACGGCCCAGAAGGTGGCGGTGACGAAGCAGGCCAGGCACAGCGCCAGCACGCGCGGGCGTTCGTCGCCGGGCAGGCGCAGCAGCCAGCGCAGCACCAGCGCCAGCAGCAGCGCGGCCAGCACCGCCTGCACGGCGGTGGGCAGCGTCAACAGCAGCAGCAGCGCACCCACCAGCAGCGGCACGCCCACCAGGTAGGCCGCAAGGCCGAGCGCCGGTGCGGTGCTTGAGGCGGTGGGCGGCGGCTCGGCCGGCAGCTTGTCCTGGTTGAAGAGGTAGAACACCAGCCCCAGCACCATGCCCACGCCGGCGGCGGCGAAGCCGGCGTGCCAGCCCACCAGCTGCCCCAGCGTGCCGCAGATCAGCGGCGCGATGAAGGCACCGACGTTGACGCCCACGTAGTACACCGAGTAGGCGCGGTCGCGCCGCGGGTCGTCCGGCGCGTAGAGGGCGCCCACCTGCGTCGACAGGTTGGGCTTGAAGCAGCCGTTGCCCATGATCAGCACCAGCAGCGCCACGAAGAACAGGCTCTCGCTGGCCATCAGGAAGTGGCC
This sequence comes from uncultured Rubrivivax sp., assembly GCA_964423075.1. Classification (GTDB taxonomy): domain Bacteria; phylum Pseudomonadota; class Gammaproteobacteria; order Burkholderiales; family Burkholderiaceae_C; genus Rubrivivax. Next base: position 4,348 of record CAYREA010000256.1, read on the forward strand.
GATGGCCATCAGCACGCCACCGGCCACCACCGACTTGCGCCGCCCCAGCAGCCGGTCGGCCAGCAGGCCGCCGAACAGCGGCGTGAGGTAGACGAAGCCGGTGTAGAGGCCGTACACCTGCGAGGCCAGCGCCTGCGTCTGCAGCGGGCCGAAGGCGCTGGTGAGCGCGCCCTTGATGGCATCGAAGCCCAGCACCGCGGCACCGACGTCGGGGCGCACGAAGAGGTGGTCCACCATGTACAGCACCAGCAGCGTGCGCATGCCGTAGTAGCTGGTGCGCTCCCACATCTCCACGATGAAGAGCACGGCCAGGCCGCGCGGGTGGCCGAACCACGTGCGGGTGTCGTTCATGTTGGTGAAAGCAGTGGTTCATCGTGCGCACGCAGGAAGGCCGAACCCTGCTCGATGACGAAGTAGCGAAAGGCCTCGGCCGCCGGTGACAGCACCTTGCTGCCCAGGTGCACCACGTTCCAGGTGCGCATCACCGGCGTGCCGGCGATGTCGACGATCTTCAAGAGCCCCGTCTTCAGCTCCAGCCCCACCGTGTGCAGCGACAGGAAACTCAGGCCCATGCCGGCGATGACGGCCTGCTTGATGGTCTCGTTGCTGCTCATCTCCATCGCGATGCGCGGCGCGAAGCGGTGTTCGTGGAAGAAGCCTTCCATCGCCGCGCGTGTGCCCGAGCCATGTTCACGCGCGATGAACTCGTAGGGGCCCAGCGCCTGCACCGGCGCGTGGGCTTGCCGCAGCAGCGGGTGATCGGGCGGCGCGATGAACACCAGCGGGTGGCTGGCGAAACTCTCCGAGCGGGTGCTGATCTCGCGCGGCGGCCGGCCCATGATGGACAGGTCGACCTCGCTGGTCTGCATCAGCGCCACGAGTTGTTCGCGGTTGCCCACCACACGCAGGCGCACGTCGATGCCGGGGTGGTCCTGGTGGAAACGCGCCAGCAGGTGCGGCACGAAGTACTTGGCCGTGCTGACCATGCCGATGGTGAGCAGCCCGCGTTCCACGCGCTTGAAGCGCGCCATCGAGTCGTCGGCCTCCTTCAGCGCGGCCAGCAGGCGCTTGGCGTGCACCAGGAAGTACTCGCCGGCGGTGGACAGCACCACGCTGCGGCCCTGGCGGTCGAAGAGCGGCAGGCCGACCTGCGACTCCACCTCCTTGATCTGCATGCTCACCGCGGGCGGCGTGAGGTGCAAAGCCTCGGCGGCGCGCGCCATGCTGCCGTGCTGGGCGACCTCCGCGAAAACCCGCAGCTGGCGGAAAGTGACGTTCATTGCTCAGTCTGGGCTGAAGTCTGGGGAAAGAAGATCTGACTTTCCCTGAAGGGATCGCCACCCTACATTGCCCCGAACCCCGCGTCAAACCCGGTTTCTGGAGCCCCACTGCATGAACCATCCCGCTGAAGCCTCCCTCCTGACCGAGGCCACCGACATCACCGGCAACGCCAAGAAGCGCTACTCCGCCGGGGTACTGAAGTACCGGCAGATGGGCTACTGGCAGCCCGACTACGTGCCCAAGGAAACCGACACCATCTGCCTGTTCCGCATCACGCCGCAGGAAGGTGTGGACCCGGTGGAAGCCGCCGCCGCCGTGGCCGGCGAAAGCAGCACCGCCACCTGGACCGTGGTGTGGACCGACCGCCTCACCGCCTGCGACAGCTACCGCGCCAAGGCCTACAAGGTGGAAGGCGTGCCGGGGCGGCCGGGCGAGTTCTTCGCCTGGGTGGCCTACGACCTGATCCTGTTCGAGGAAGGCTCCATCGCCAACATGACGGCCAGCCTCATCGGCAACGTCTTCAGCTTCAAGCCGCTGAAGGCGGCGCGGCTGGAAGACATCCGCATCCCGGTGGCCTACGTGAAAACCTTCCAGGGCCCGCCCACCGGCCTGATCGTTGAACGCGAGCGCCTGGACAAATTCGGCCGCCCGCTGCTGGGCGCCACCACCAAGCCCAAGCTGGGCCTGAGTGGCCGCAACTACGGCCGTGTGGTGTACGAGGGCCTGAAGGGCGGC
>CAYREA010000257.1:0-6305 GCA_964423075.1 uncultured Rubrivivax sp.
CGCCCGCGGTAGCCGGTGCCGCGACAGGCCGGGCAGCCCGGGCCGCCGCAGTCGGTGCACCGCTGGCGCAGCAGGCGCTGCGCGAGCACGGCTTCCAGGGCCGACACCACGTTGTAGAGGTCCAGGCCCATGTGCATGAAGCGGCCGATGACGTCGAAGGCGCTGTTGGCGTGCACGGTGCTGAACACCAGATGGCCGGTGAGCGCGGCCTGCACGGCGATCTGCGCGGTCTCGGCGTCGCGGATCTCGCCCACCATCACGCGGTCGGGGTCGTGGCGCAGGATGCTGCGCAGGCCGCGCGCGAAGCTCAGGCCCTTCTTGTCGTTGACGGGGATCTGCACCACGCCCGGCAGCTGGTACTCCACCGGGTCTTCGATGGTGATGGTCTTCTCGCGCCCGCTGTGGGTTTCAGTGATCGCCGCGTAGAGCGTGGTCGTCTTGCCGCTGCCGGTGGGGCCGGTGACCAGCAGCATGCCGTGCGGGCGCCGCGCCAGCGCCAGGATGTTCTGCCGCAGCTGCGGCTCGAAGCCCAGGCCCTGCAGGCTCAGCGGGCCGCTGCCCTGCACGAGGTGCGCCCGGTCGAGCACACGCACCACGGCGTCTTCGCCGAAGGCGCTGGGCATCACCGAGAGGCGGAAGTCGATCTCGCGGCCCGTCACCTTGAGCTGGAAGCGGCCGTCCTGCGGCAGCCGGCGTTCGCCGATGTCGAGTTCGGCCATCACCTTCAGGCGCGACACGATCTGCTCGGCCAGCGCGGTGCCTTCGACACGCTGCACTTGCAGCAGCACGCCGTCGATGCGCAGCCGGATGTCGGCGCCGCGCGGATGGTTCTCGATGTGGATGTCGCTGGCGCCATCCTTCAGCGCGTCATAGAGCACGGCGTCGAGCAGGCGCACCGCAGGGCTCAACTCGGCGGCCATGCGCGTGAGCGAGAGCTCCTGCGTCCCGGCTGCGGCATCGGCCGGGGCCGCGCCGGCGTGCACGCCGTCCAGGGCCCGGAACTCGCGCTCACCTTCGGCCAGCCAGGCCTGCACCGCCGCGGCCTCGCAGCGGCGCCAGCGCACGCGGCGCCCAGCCTGGGCTTCCACCACCTGCAGCAGCAGCGGGTCGGGTTCGCGGTCGGCCAGCAGCCACAGGCGGCCGGCTTCGTCGCGCGCCGGCACCACGCCGTGGCGCACGGCGCCGGCGTGGTTCCAGGCGGCGAAATCGGGCACCAGCATGTCGCTGACGGCGTTCACTGCACCGTCTCCATCAGCGTGAAGATGGGCAGGTACATCAGCACCACGATGCCGCCGATCACCACGCCCATGACCAGCATCAGCACCGGGTTGACGGTGCGCGTGATCAGCTCGGACAGGCGCGCGATCTCCTCGTCGTGGAAGGCGGCGGCGCGTTCGAACATCGTGGCCACCTCGCCGCTGCTCTCGCCCACGCGCAGCATGCGCAGGGCCACGGGCGTGGCGAGGCCGTGCGCCAGCAGGCTCTGCGACAGCCGCAGGCCGGTGCCGACCTCGGCCGCGGCGGCGCGCAGCGCCGGCTGCAGCAAGGCCGGCAGCACCGCTTCGGCCAGCCGCAGCGCCGCCAGCACCGGCACGCCCGCCGCGAGCAGCAGGGCCAGGCAGCGGTACAGGCGCGCCAGCGCCAGCACGCGCAGCCGCGGCCCGATGAAGCGGCTGCGCCACAGCAGCCGGGCCGCCAGCGCGCGCGCCGCCGGCGCGCGCCACAGCACCAGGCCCGCCGCCGGAACGGCCAGGGCCAGCAGCAGCGCGGCCGTCGGGTTGGCGTGGGCGGCCACGCCCAGGCTCATCAGGGCCCGCGATGCGGCGGGCAGTTCCTGGCCCATGCCGTCGAAGATGCCGGCAAAACGCGGCAGCACGTAGAGCAGCAGGAACATCACCACGGCGCCGCCCGCGCCCAGCAGCATCAGCGGATAAACGCTGGCCGCCACCAGGCGCGCGCGCAGCGCGTCGCTCCAGGCCAGGTAGGCGGCGTGGTCACGCAGGGTCGCCGGCAGCTGCCCGCTGCGCTCGCTGGCCGCGACGACGGCCACGAAGAGTTCGTCGAATGCGGCCGGTGCGCGCGCCAGCGCGGTGGACAGCGGCAGGCCGTCGCGCAGGGCGGCGAGCACGCCGTCCAGCACCTGCGCGCCGGCGTCCTTCTCGCGCAGCGTGGCCAGCGCTTCAAGCAGCGGCACGCCGGCCTGCAGCAGCACCGAGAGTTCCTGCGCGAAGAGGCGCAGGTTCAAGCCGCTGCGCCGGGCGGCCGCCGCCGGCTGTGCAAGCCGCACCGACAGCAGGCGGCGCGCGTCGATGCCGAGCGCATCGGCCACGCGGCCGGCATGCTCGGCGCTGACGCGAACATCGCGCACACCGCGCGCGGGCTCGTGGATGCGGACGACGAATTCGGGCATGGGTGCCGGGGCTTACCAGCTGACCACGTCGGCGTTCTCGCCGGTGCCGCCCGGCTGCCCGTCGCGGCCATAGGAGAGCAGATCGAACTCGCCATGCTGCCCCGGCGCGCGGTACTGGTAGACGCGGCCCCAGGGGTCTGCCGGCACCGCCTTGGCCAGGTACGGGCCGGACCAGCGCGGTTCGCTGGCCGGTTTCATCACCAGGGCCGCCAGGCCCTGCTCGGTGCTGGGGTAGCGGCCCACGTCGATGCGGTACTGGTCCAGCGCCTTCTGCAGCGCGTCGAGTTGGGCCTTGGCCGCCTTGACTTCGGACTTGCCGATCTGGCTGAACAGCTTGGGGCCCACGTAGCCGGCCAGCAGGCCGATGATCACCATCACCACCAACAATTCGAGCAGCGTGAAGCCGGCTGCGCGACGAGACACATGACAGTTGCAAGACAACAAGGCGCAAATCCGGGGGCTATGGGCTGCGCCGCAGCTTAGGTTTGAGCTGTGACTCGCGCGTGATGTGCCAGTGTCCGGACGACATCCGGGTGTGATCCGAACGGATCATTGGTCCGTTCAGCAGCCCCGGGCGGCCTGCGGCACCGGGGCCTGCGCGGCGGCCCACTGGCTGAGCAGCGCAGCCGAGCCACCCAGCGCCAGCGGCACGATCTGGCGGCCGCCGCCGAGCATGAAGTCCGACCAGGCCTGCAGCGGCGTCCAGGACAGCGGGTCGAAGGCGTTCAGGTAGAGGCTGTGGGTGGCCGCCGCCAGCAGCATCGGCACATCCAGCGCCAGGGCCAGCAGGGTTGCCACGCCTGCAAGCAGGAATTGAACAGCCCGCGCAAGCCAGCCTGAAATCGGGAACGCGAAGGCGCCAGCCAGTACGAGCACGAGCGTCAGTCGCACGCTGCCGGCCAGTGTCGATGCCGTGGCGGTGAGCATCGGGTTCGGCTCGAGTGCACGGCCTCCCACGAAGACATAACGCTGCCGCGTCACGGTCAGCTCGACGACGCGCCCGGCCGCCGTGTCGTGCAGCACCAGGTGTTCGATGCGATGGTCAGGGTCGATGAAACGCAGCGCGGTGGCCAGCAAGGGCAGCACGGCCCGTTCGACAGCCGGGCCGGTGGCGACGAGCAGGCCTGCGAGCACGGCCGACCCCAGCAGGAAGCGCAGCGCCAGGCTGCGCACGCGGCGGGCGGGCTCGGGCATCATCGCGCGGCCTGCGCTGCGCGCCTGCCGCTCCACGCCACCCAGGTCAGAAAGAACAGCAGTGCGCCGGCCACCATGCACAGAGGCGCTACGAAGGTGTGCAGCAGGTCGAACAGGCTGCGGTCGTGGCGAAGGCCATAGAAGAGACCGAGCACCCGTGCCTGGTTGAGCACGAAGACCACCACCGCGCCGGCCAGCACGCCCAGCAGTTTGTGCCGCCAGTCCGCAGGGAAAACAGCGATCGCGGCGACCAGCAGGAACCAGATCTCCGTGCCTTCGCAACCGTTGCGGATGTTGATGCCGCCTCCGGCGGCGCGAATGCTCGACTCGACACCACGCGCCCGGGCTTCAGGGGTCAGGCCGTTGATCGCCGCCACGGCGCTGCCCACCGTGAGCTCGTGGATCAGCACGCGCTCCAGTGGCGTGTCGCGCGCCTGCAGCCAGACCCACTGCAGCGCGACGTACACGACCACCAGCGCCGGCAACGTGAGCACGGCCCTGGTGGTGATGCGGGCAGCCATGACCACCGCTATGCGCCAGCGCGCAGCGCTCTCGGCATGGCCGCGCGCCTGCGCCGTTCAGCGCGCCCTGCGCTGCGCCATGCGGCCGGCCAGGCCCAGGCCCAGGAGCATCAGCGCCCAGGTGCCGGGCTCGGGCACCGCGGCCACCGTCAACTCGTCCATCACGAACGTGCCGTCGGCGATGCCGAAGCCGTAGATGTCGGTGCTGGCGCGCGAGAAGCCCAGGAACTTGCCTTCGTTGTAGCCGTCCCAGGCCGTGTTCACCGAGTAGCTGAACGACTCCAGCACGTTGCCGGCCTGGTCGTAGGCGATCAGCAGCATGCTGTTGTTCACGCCTTCGCTCTGGAACTGGTTGAAGAAGGCGCCCACCGACGACACCGGCGTCGCGAAGCTGAAGCCCACCTCGCCGCGGCCGCCGACGAAGGCGCTGGACAGGAAGTTGCCGTCGCCCGTCGGCGTCTGCACCAGGCCGCTGTCGGGCGTGCCGCGTGCGCCCCACAGGCCGTTTTCGCCCAGGTCCTGCGCAAACGCGCCGACCACGGCCACCGGCACCGACGAGAAGACGATCTGGCCGGGCACGTTGCCCACGTCCACCGGGCCGGTGCCCGTGAGCCCGTCGAACTGGTTGAAGTTGGCCACCGCCGTGGGATTGCTGATGGTGTTGGTGTCGCTGATGAGGGTGTCCGCGGCGGCACCACCGGCTGCTGCGGCCGCGGCCAGCGCGAAGGCCAGTGACTTGAAGGTCTTGCTCGACATGGCGTGTCCTTGATCGAAGGGTAGAGGTTTCAGCTGCCGATGACGCCGCCGTCATCCTTGGTGATGACGAGCACCGACGAACGCGGCCGGCCCGGCGGCAGCGCGGTGATGCCGTCGGACTCGATGGTGAACTGGTTCTGCGGCCAGTTCGAGAACTGAGTCGGGTTGGCCGCCGTGGCGTCCTCGCCCGGGTGCTGCACGCCCACGAACATCGTCTTGCCATCGGGTGTCATCGTCACGCCCGTCACTTCGCACTTGTTGGGCGAGGTGAGGAAGCGGCGCGTCTCGCCGGTGTTGGGGTCGGCGCACACCATCACGTTGGAGCCGATGTTGATGAAGTCGCCCGAGCCGTCGCCGATCTGGTCGGTCTGCACCCACAGGCGGCCGAAGTGGTCGAACCACAGGCCGTCGGGCGCGCCGTAGTCGGCGCTGCCGTTGGGGTTGTCGACGATGTTGCCCTGGTAGTTGTTGGTGGGCTTGGGCGCCTTCGTGGTGAGCGTGTCGCCGGCCTGAACGAAGATGTCCCAGTTGAAGCCGGTGGCGGCCACGCTCTGGCCGGCTTCGCGCCAGCGGATGATGTGGCCATGCACGTTGTCTTCGCGCGGGTTGGCGGCGTCCACCCCCGGGCGGGCACCACCCGCAGCGGTGCTGCCGTCGGCGGCGTTGGTGGATGCGGGCAGCGTGCCGCGGCGGTTGTTGTTGGTGAGCGTGCAGTACACCTCGACCTCGTTGAAGCCGCCGATGCGCGGGCGCGCGCCGGTCCACTCGGGGCGGTCCATCGGCGTGGCGCCCACGGCGTCGGCGGCCATGCGCGTCTTGACAAGGATCTTGGCCTGCACCTCGGCGTCGTTGGCACCCACGAAGTTCGGGTTGTCGCGCAGCGCCACGCCGTCCAGCCCGGTGGTGCCGGGCAGCAGCGCCACCCAGGTGCCGGTGAGGTCGGCGTTGAAGCGGGCCACGTAGAGCACGCCGTCGTCCAGCATGTCGCGGTTGGCGCCGCGGTTGTCACGCGTGATGCTGCGCGTGCAGACGAACTTGTAGATGTACTCGTTGCGCTCGTCGTCACCCATGTAGAAGGCGACGCGGCCGTCCTTGTCCATCACGTACTGCGCGCTCTCGTGCTTGAAGCGGCCCAGCGCCGTGCGCTTCACGGGCATGGCGTTCGGGTTGAAGGGGTCGATCTCCACCACCCAGCCGAACAGGTGAGGCTCGTTGGGGTTGGTGGTGACGTCCCAGCGCGGGTCGGTGGTGTGCCAGCGGTAGCCGAAGCCGGCAGCGCTGACGCCGTAGCGGCGATTGAGCTTGCCGATCTCGGTGGCCGCGCTGGTGTCGACGGCACCGGTGCCGCCGAAGTTGCCGTTCCAGTTCTCTTCGCAGGTGAGGTAGGTGCCCCAGGGCGTGATGCCGTGGGCGCAGTTGTTCAC
>CAYREA010000258.1:0-6266 GCA_964423075.1 uncultured Rubrivivax sp.
TTGATCGACATCATCGGGCCTTCGAAGGTCGACATGCCGTAGAACGACAGCGAGACGATCAGGAACTTCAGGATCGGGTCGTCACGCAGCTTGTGCCACGCACCCGAGAGGGTCATGATGCCGTTGATCATGCCGCCCCACGACGGCGCCAGCAGCACCAGGGAGAACAGCATGCCCACGCTCTGGGCCCAGTCGGGCAGCGCGGTGTAGTGCAGGTGGTGCGGGCCGGCCCACATGTACGTGAAGATCAGCGCCCAGAAGTGCACGATCGACAGGCGATACGAGTAGACGGGGCGCTCGGCCTGCTTCGGGATGAAGTAGTACATCATCCCCAGGAAGCCCGCGGTCAGGAAGAAGCCCACCGCGTTGTGGCCGTACCACCACTGCACCATCGCGTCCTGCACGCCGGCGTAGGCCGAGTAGCTCTTCCACAGGCTCACCGGAATGGCCGCGCTGTTGACGATGTGCAGCAGCGCCACCGCGATGATGAAAGCGCCGAAGAACCAGTTGGCCACGTAGATGTGGCGCACCTTGCGGATGCCGATGGTGCCGAAGAAGACGATGGCGTAGCTGACCCACACCACGGCGATCAGCAGGTCGATCGGCCATTCCAGTTCGGCGTATTCCTTGCCCTGTGTCATGCCCAGCGGCAGGCTGATGGCCGCGGCCAGGATCACGAGCTGCCAGCCCCAGAAGGTGAACAGCGCCAGGCCCGGCGCGAACAGGCGCGACTGGCAGGTGCGCTGCACCACGTGGTACGAGCAGGCGAACAGCGTGCTGCCGCCGAAGGCGAAGATCACCGCGTTGGTGTGCAGCGGCCGCAGGCGGCCGTAGCTCAGGAACGAGATGCCGAAGTTGAGCTCGGGCCACGCCAGCTGCGCGGCGATGATGACGCCCACGAGCATGCCGACCACGCCCCACAGGACGGCAGCCAGCGAGAACAGGCGCACCACGGTGTCGCTGTACAGGCCGTTGCCAGGTGCGCCGGTGCCCACGACAGGGGCGGTTTGTGCCATTGGTCTTCTCCTCTTCCGCAAGGCTGGTTCAATTCCGGGATTCTTGAGGGGGCATCGCCTTGGGGTCTTGACCATCGTCAAGCGCCGGCGCCTCGTCTGTCAGGATCCGTTCACCTTCGTGTTCCAGATCCTCGAACTGTCCGCGCTGGACGGCCCAGCCGAACACGCCCAGGATCAGCAGCACGAGCACCGCGGACAGCGGGATCAGCAGGTACAGGCTCTCCATCGCGGTTCAGCGCGCGGCGCGCAGCGCGTTGAAGATCACCAGCAGCGAGCTGCCCGCCATGCCCAGGCCCGCGGCCCAGGGCGGCAGCCAGCCGGCCAGCGCCAGCGGGATGCTGGTGGCGTTGTAGGCCGCGGCCCAGGCCAGGTTCTGGCGCACGATGCGCACGGCCTGGCGCGCGGCGTCGCGGGCGCGCACCAAGTCGAAGAGGTTGCTGGACGTGAGCACCGCATCGGCCTGGCTGCGCGAAACCAGCGCGCCCTGCCCCATCGCCAGCGAGACGTCGGCGCGGGCCAGCACGGGTGCGTCGTTGATGCCGTCGCCCACCATCGCCACGCGCCGGCCCTCGGCCTGGGCCTGGGCCACGGCCGCCAGCTTGGCCTCGGGCGTGGCGCTGGCCAGCACCTCGGTGATGCCCAGCCGCGCGGCCAGGCTGGCGGCGCGCTCGCCGGCATCGCCGCTGAGCAGCGTCACGCGCAGGCCGGCCGCCTGCAACGCGTGCACGGCTTCGGCACTGCCGGGGCGCAGCGTCTCTTCCAGCGTGTAGCGTGCCACTGGCTGGCCGTCGCAGCCCAGCCAGACCTCGGTGCCGGCGGCGCCGCCGTCCATTCCGGCCCACGAGGCCGAGCCCAGCCGCCACAGCCGGCCCTGCGCGTCGCGCGCACGCAGCCCGCGGCCCGGCAGTTCTTCGACCTCGACCCACGCTGCGCCAGACACCGCAGAACCCGCGGCGGCCACCAGCGCCTGCGCGACCGGGTGCGAAGACCAGGCGGCCAGCGAGGCCCCGCACGCCAGCGCTTCGGCATCGCTGGCGAACAGGCTTTCACCCGCCGTCAGCCGCTGCGTGGCGGCCAGCTGCAGCCGGTCTTCGGTGAGCGTGCCGGTCTTGTCGAAGAACACCTGCTGCACGGCGGCCAGGCGCTCCAACGCATCCAGCCGCTGCAGCAGCACACCCCGACGCGCCAGGCCGCGGGCCGCGGCCACCAGCGTGGCCGGCGCGGCGATGGACAGGGCGCAGGGGCAGGTGACGATCAGCACCGACACGGCCACCCACAGCGCGCGCGGCGGGTCGATCACGCTCCACACCGCGGCCGCGCCCGCAGCCAGCAGCAGCACGGCCCACAGGAAAGGGCCGGCCCAGCGGTCGGCCAGCTGCGCCGCGGCCGGGCGCTGCGCCATCGCGCTCTTCATCAGCGAGACAATGGCTTCCAGCCGCGTGTCGCCGCCCACGCGCTGCACGCGCAGCAGCACCGGGGCCGACAGGTTGGTGCTGCCCGCCACCACGGCGGCGCCGACGGGTTTGTCCACCGGGGCCGATTCCCCGGTGAGCAGCGCTTCGTCGGCCGCCGTGTGGCCCTGCTCGGTGATGCCGTCGGCCGGAAAGGCCTGGCCCATGGGCACCCGCAGCAGGTCACCCGCCACCACGCGCGCTACGCTGATCGCCACGGTGCTGCCGTCGGGCAGCACGCGCCAGGCGGTGTCGGGCAGCCGGGCCAGCGAGCTTTCCAGCGCCTCGGCCGCGCGGTGCCGGGCGCCCAGTTCGAGGTAACGCGCGCCGAGCAGGAAACTCACGAACATGGTCAGCGAGTCGAAGTAGACCTCGTGCCCGAACGCGCCGCCGGGCTGGAAGGTGGCACCGGTGCTGGCCACGAAGGTGATGGCGATGCCCAGGGCCACCGGCACGTCCATGCCGATGCGGCGCACGCGCAGCGAGCGCCAGGCACCGCTGAAGAAGGGCCCGGCCGAGAAGGCCAGCACCGGCAGCGTGAGCAGCCAGCTGCCCCAGTTGAGCAACTGGCGCATGTCGGGCGCCAGTTCGCCCGGGCCGGCCACGTAGCTGGGCGTGGCCATCATCATCACCTGCATGGCGCAGAAGGCGGCGACGAAGAGGCGCCACAAGGCCTGCCGGTGCGCCTGGCGGCGCAGCAGGCCCGCCGATGCGGCGACATCGGGCACGGCGCCATAACCGGCCGCGCGCACCGCCTGCACCAGCGCGGAAGCGCGCGTGAGGCCCGGGTTCCAGCGCACCGTGGCGCGCTCGGCGGCCGCGCTCACGCTGGCGGCGAGCACGCCGTCCACACGCACCAGGGCCTGTTCGATGATGCCGGCGCACGCCGCGCAATGCAGGCCCGACAGCTGCAGCGCCGTCTCGGCCAGGCGTTCGCCCTGCGCGCCCGTCACCCAGCGCGTGCAGCGGCCGAACTCAACGGGGTCGTCGAGCACGTTGAGCGCATCGATGGGCGGGGCTGCGGGTACGGCGGTAGCAGGTGGCATCGGCGCGTTCGTGGGAGTGCGGATAATCTACGGCAGCAACAACGACCACCTCATGATCCTCGTCAAGCCCCTCGCCACGCTGACTGCCACGCTGCTGTCGTGGTTACTGGCGGCCCACGTGGCCCATGCGCAGAGCGGCCCGCAGCCGCGCCTGCAGACCATCGAACTGACGGTGGGCATGCACGTGATCCGCGCCGAACTCGCCGTCACGCCCGAGCAGCAGCAGATCGGCATGATGTTCCGCCGCAGCATGGGCACCAACGAAGGCATGCTCTTCATCAACGACGAGCCCGGCGTGCGCTGCTTCTGGATGCGCAACACGCTGGTGCCGCTGACGGCGGCCTTCATCGCCGACGACGGCACCATCGTCAACCTGGCCGACATGAAGCCGCAGACCGATGACTCGCACTGCTCGGCCAAGCCGGTGCGCTACGTGCTGGAGATGAATCAGGGCTGGTTCGCCAAGCGCGGCTTCAAGGCCGGCACCAAGCTGCGCGGCGCACCCTTCGAGCGCAAGCCCTGAGCCTGCCGCGGCTCAGGCCGCGAGGCGCACGGTGAAGCACATGCCGGCGACCGCCGGCCTCGTGGCGGCATGCAGCGTGCCGCCCAGCCTCTCGACGATCTCGCGCGCGATGGCCAGGCCCAGGCCGGTGCCGCCGTCGTTGCGCAGGTCGGCCCGCGGGCCGCGCCAGAAGGGCTCGAACAGGCGCGGCAGATCGGCTTCGGGCACGCCAGGGCCGTCGTCTTCCACCGTCACTTCGGCGCCGCCCCCGGCCAGCGCGCGCACGCGCATCGTGATGTGCGGGCCGCCATAGCGCTGGGCGTTGTCGAGCAGGTTGTTCAGCACCTCGCCCAGCCACACCGGGTGGGCACGCGCCACCACCGGCTGCGGCGGCGCGTCGAGTTCGATGCAGCGGCCCTGGCGCAGGCCCTGCAGCACCAGCGGCTCTGTGGCCACGCGCAGCAGCGGCACGATGTCCTGCGGCCGGTGTTCGGCATTCATCGTCAACGAGGTCTCTGAACTGGCCAGGCTCAGCAGCTGGCCGATCAGGCGCGTGAGGCGCTCGCTCGACGCGTTGAGTTCGGTCAGCAGCGGGCGCCAGCCCTGCTCGCCCGCTGCGGCCAGCTCCCGTTCCAGCTCCTGCGCCAGCACCCGGATGCCGGCCACCGGCGTGCGCAGCTGGTGCGCGGCGTCGGCCACGAAGCGGCGCTGCAGCGCCATCGAGCCCTGCACGTCGAGCAGCAGGTTGTTGATGCGCTCGACCATGGGCACGGCCTCGGCCGGCACGTCGGCCAGCGGCAGCGGGCGCCAGTCGTGCATCTCGCGCAGCGCCACCTGAGTGCCCAGCTCACGCAGCGGCTGCAGGCCGCGCCGCACGCCCCAGCCCAGCAGCAGGAAGGTGACCAGGCCCAAGGCCAGCGTGGGGCCGACGATGGCCAACTGCACGTCGCGCAACAGCGCGCCGCGCTTGCGCTTGGTCTCGACGACGACGATGGAGACGCGGCGGTCGATCATCGGCGAGGTCACCGAGAACACCGCGCCGCGCACCGGCTCGCCGTCGAACTCGGCATCGAACAGCGCGGGTTGCGCGTAGCTGGCGCTGCGGTCGCGCGGTACCGGCACGCGCGAGTCGCCGGCCAGCGGATTGCCGTCGAGGTCGACCATCACGAAGCTGTTGCGGTCGGCGCGGTCCCAGGTCAGCAGCTCCAGGGTCTGGCGGCTCAGGTCCAGCAAGGGGCCGCGGTCGGACCAGGTGATCTTGGCCGCCAGCGCGGACGCTTCGTCCTGCAGCGAACGGTCGAAGGCCGCATAACCGGCGTGGCGCGCCAGCGCGTAGGCGCCGAAGCCGGCGGCCGCGATGCCGACCAGCCAGATCCAAGCCAGCGGCAGCAGCAGCCGCCGCGCCAGGCTGGCGCCATGCACCGGTGGTGCGGCATCGGCGCTCATTCGACGCCGGCCGCGCCGCCTTCGGCCACCTCCAGCACGTAGCCGAAGCCGCGCACGGTCTTGATGACCACGCCCAGGTCGGCGAAGCGTTTGCGCAGGCGGTGCACGTAAACCTCGACCGAGTTCTCGCTGAAGTCGGCCTCCCAGCTCGAAAGGCGCGCGACGATGGAATCCTTGCCCACCACGCGGCCCGCCTTCTGCAACAGCAGCTCGGTCAGGGCCAGCTCGCGCGGGCTCAGCGCAACGCGCTCGCCGCGGTGGCGCAGCTCGCGGTCGGTCAGGTCGAGCTCCAGCTCGGCGAAGCAGAGCTTGTCCTCCACGCGCCCGGCCGCGCGGCGACGCAGGGCGCGCAGGCGCGCCAGCAGCTCGGGCAGGTCGAAGGGTTTGACGAGGTAGTCGTCGGCACCGGCGTCCAGGCCCTGCACGCGGTCGGCCAGGTCGTCGCGCGCGGTGAGCAGCAGCACCGGCATGCGCACGCCGTGCGCGCGCCAGTGCTTGAGCACCTCCATGCCGCTCTTGCGCGGCAGGCCGAGGTCCAGCACCGCCAGCGTGTGTTCGCCGCGCAGGCCGTGCTGGGCGGCCTGTTCACCGTCGGCCAGCACGTCCACCTGCCAGCCTTCGCGCTGCAGCGCGTGCTGGATGCCCAGGCACAGCGCCCGGTCGTCTTCGACCAAGAGCACGCGCATGGGCCGTGGCGAGTCAGTTCAGGCGAAGTTGGATTCGGCGAACGACCAGTTCACCAGCTTGTCGAGGAAGGTCTCGACGAACTTCTGGCGCAGGTTGCGGTAGTCGATGTAGTAGGCGT
>CAYREA010000259.1:0-6255 GCA_964423075.1 uncultured Rubrivivax sp.
CATGCGCGCGATGATGTTCGCGCACGACATGCTGGCCGCCGGCAGCGCCAGCGTGATGGTGGCCGGTGGCATGGAGAGCATGACGAACGCGCCGCACCTGCTGTTCGCGCGCAAGGGCGTGAAGTACGGCGCGGCGACGATGTTCGACCACATGGCGATGGACGGCCTGGAAGACGCCTACGAACGTGGCAAGGCCATGGGCGTGTTCGCCGAGAACTGCGCCGCCAAGTACGCCTTCACGCGCGAGGCGCAAGACGCCTTCGCCATTGCCAGCACCACGCGCGCCAAGAAGGCCAACGAGGATGGCAGTTTCGAATGGGAAGTGGCGCCGGTGAGCCTGCCGGGCAAGGCCGGCGAGACGCTGGTGAAGTTCGACGAACAGCCCTTCAAGGCCAAGCTCGACAAGATCCCCACGCTCAAGCCGGCGTTCAAGAAGGACGGCACCATCACCGCCGCCAACGCCAGCAGCATCAGCGACGGCGCCGCGGCGCTGGTGCTGGTCCGCGAGAGCACCGCGAAGCAGATGGGCCTGCAGCCCATCGCCCGCATCGTGGGCCATGCGGTGCATGCGCAGGCGCCGGAGTGGTTCAGCACCGCGCCGGCCGGCGCCATCGAGAAGGTGCTGAAGAAGAGCGGCTGGTCGGCCGGCCAGGTTGACCTGTGGGAGGTGAACGAAGCCTTCGCCGCCGTCACCATGGCTGCGATGGCCGAGTTCAAGCTGCCGCACGAGATCGTCAACGTGCACGGCGGCGCCTGTGCCCTGGGCCACCCCATCGGCGCCAGCGGCGCGCGCATCGTCGTCACGCTGCTGGGCGCGCTGAAGAAGCAGGGGAAGAAGCGCGGCGTCGCGGCGCTGTGCATCGGCGGTGGCGAGGCGACGGCCCTGGCCGTCGAAATGTTCTGACAGTCCTGCTGCCGGGGCCGGCTGAGGCCGCGGTGTTCGCCACCGCGGTGTTCGTGCTCAACGCGACGCCGGGTGTCGACTTCCTGCTCACCGTCAGCCGCACGCTGCAGGGTGGTGCGCGCGCCGGCATCGCGGCGGCGCTGGGCATCAACGCCGGTTGCGTGGTGCATGCGCTGGCCGCGGCCTTCGGCCTGGCGGCGCTGATGGCGCTGCACCCGGGCGCGTTCCGCCTGATCCAGTGGGCCGGCGCGGCCTACCTGGTGTGGCTGGGCATCGGCATGCTGCGGCAGGCGTGGAAGCCGGGCGATGCGACCGCAGCCGCTGTCGACACCGCGCCGCGCAGCCTCTGGGTCGACTTCCGCGCGGGCCTCTTCACGAACGTGCTGAACCCCAAGGTGGCGCTGTTCTTCCTGGCCTTCATCCCGCAGTTCGTGCCGGCGGGCTCGCCGGCGCCCACGCTGTCCTTCCTGCTGCTGGGTGCCTGGTTCGTGGCGCAGAGCCTGGTGTTCCTGCTGCTGCTGGTGGCCGTGGCGGCGCGGCTGAAGCGGCTCAACGCCTCGCCCACGGCGCGGCGCTGGCTCAACGCCGTGGGCGGGCTGCTGTTCGTGGGCCTGGCGGTGCGCCTGAGCAGGCCCGTCAGCGCCTAGTCACAGGTAGCGCTGCAGCGCCATTGCCGCGGCCGGCGCCTTCTCTTTCGCGCCGCTGATGAAGAGGATGAACACGTCGCGCGGCGCCGCCGTGCGCGGCGGCTCGATGCGCGGCAGGCCGCTCGGTTCACCGCCCTCGCGCCAGGCGCGTGCGCAGGCGCCCAGTTGCGCCAGCACCTGCGGCGCGCAGCCCTCGGGCTGGTCTGCGGTGGCGCGCATCACGCGCGCATAGACGAAGTCTCCGGTGATGTCGGCAAACGCCGGGTAGTCGTCGGATTCCGTGAACACCGTCGCCACGTGGTGGCGGCGCGCCAGTTCAAGGTACTCCGCGCAGCGGAAGGACTCGTGCCGAACGTCCATTGCGTGGCGCAGCGGCACGCCACCCACTTTGGCCGGCAGCAGCTTGATGAAGGCCTCGAAGTCGGCCGCGTCGTAGCGTTTGGTCGGTGCGAACTGCCACACGATCGGCCCGAGCTTGGGCCCGAGTTCGGCGATGCCGCTGTCGCAGAAGCGTTGCACCGATTCGCCGGCCTCGGCCAGCACGCGCCGGTTGGTGGCGAAGCGGTTGGCCTTGAGCGAGAAGACGAAGTGCTCCGGCGTCTCGTCGCGCCACTTCGCGAAGGTGGCCGGCTTCTGCGTGCTGTAGTAGGTGCCGTTCACCTCCACCATCGTCAGCCGGTGGCTCAGGTATTCCAACTCGCGCCCATGCGGCCAGCCGGCGGGGTAGAAGTTGTCGTGCCACGGCTCAAAGGTCCAGCCGCCCACGCCAACGCGGATGTTGGTGCTCATCGAGCCATGTTAGCGAGATGGCGCAGCCACCTCGAAGCTGCCGACGAACACCTCCTGCCCGCCGCCCGACAGGCGCAGCACCACGTGTTCGTCCTTCTGCGCCGGCGTGCCGAAGCCGGTGGCCAGCCACAGCATCAGCGTGGTGTAGGGCGAGATGATCTGCTGGCGGTGGCCGTAGAACTGCGCCCGCACCTCGTAGCGGCCGGGCTTGGCGAAACGCAACGCGAACTCCTCCGGGCCGTAGCCGCCGGTGAAGTCGCGCGACACCGCGCCGCCCTGGTAGGTGAGGCGGTGGCCGTAGTAGGCGCGTTCGCCGTTGGGGTCGGTCACCCAGAGGTCGATGTCGGTGTTGTCGGCGTCCCAGCTGAGCACGGCGCGCAGGTCCAGCGGCAGGTTGCGCAGCAGGCGCGGGTCCACGCGCGTGGTGTCGATGTCCTTGTGGCGCGCGGCGAGTGCGTTGAGCTCGGCCAGGGCCGTGATGTCGATGTCGGCGAAGCGCTGGTCCCAGGGCTTGGCGGCCACGTCCCACAGCATCTCCACGGCGCGCTGCGGCTGGCCGGCCGCGGCCAGCGCCAGGCCAAGGTCGCGCCAGCTCTGCGGTTCGTCGGGCGCCAGTTCGCGCACACGCTCCAGCAGCGGCACGGCCAGCGTGTGCAGGCCGGCCTGCGACAGGCGGTAGGCCAGGATGCGCAGGATGTGCCGGTTCTCCAGCTCCATCTCGGCCAGGTTCGAGAGCACGCGCACGGCCAGCGCGGTCTGGCCCTTGCTGAAGAAGACCTCGGCAGCGTCCATGAAGAAGGCCGTGCTGTTGAGCTGGCCGGGGCGCTCGTCGAGGTAGACCGCGTAGCGCTCGGCTTCGGCAGCCTCGCGCAGGCGGCGGGCATAGGGGCTGTCGGGCTGGAAGGGACGCAGCGCGATGCGGGCCGATACCGAGCCGCTGCTGCCACCGGCGCCGCTGTCGCGTTCGGCGACGCTCTCGCTGGCGGCGACGCGGTTCTGCGCCACCGCGGCACCCACCATCGCCGGTGCCGGTGCGGCCATGGGGCGCGGTGCATCGCTGCGCTGCCGTGACAGCTCCTCCTGGCGCGCCGCGGCTTCCTTGCGCGGCGGCGGGGGCGGCGGCGTGTCCTTCGGGAACTCGCGCGCCCACCAGCGCTGGCGCTCCTCGTAGCGGCGCACCAGGCCTTCCAGGTGCGCTTCGCGCTGGCGCTGCCGCACCTGGCCGCGCTGGGCCAGCTGCTGGTGGTACTCGCGCCGCCACGCACCCGCGGGCGGCTCGATCTCGAAGCGCAGGTAGTCCTGCACCGACTCCAGCACGATCAGCGAGGTCTCGGCCGTCAGCAGGCTGTAGCGTTCGCCCAGGCGGCGGATGTGCGCGCGGTGGCGCTGGCGCTCGCCTTCCAACTGCGCCACGGTGAGCTGCGCCCAGCGCTGGGCGGCCAGCGGCACCAGTTCGTCGGCCGGCGCCGAGGCGGGGGCGGCCACGTCGAAGCTGCGGGTCTGGCGCCGGCCCTGGCCGTCGACGAGATTCAGCGTGATGCGCGCGGTGGCACTGTCCAGCACGCCGGCCACGGTGATGCGGCCGGCTTCGGGGTGGGCGGATGCGGCCACCAGGTCACTGGCGCCACGGGCGCTCAAGTCCACGAGATGCAGGCCCTTGCGCAGCACGGCCGCGGCGGCCTGGCGCGTGTCCAGCGTGGTGAGATCGATGAAGCGCCCGCCGCGCGCTTCGGCGATGGCACGCAGCCGCGCTGCGTCGTGGCGCAGGCCGGCGTTGATGGCGTGCAGCGTGGCGCCAGCCTGGGCCGGAGCCGCCTCGCCGGCCTGCCAGTTGGCGAGGCCGTCGGTGAACAGCAGCACCAGGCCGTCGGCCACAGTCGGTGTCCAGGCCGCGGCGTTGCTCGCCCCGTCGTAGGCCACGCGCTGCAGCGTGCGGCGCAGGGCCGACCAATCGCCGTCGCGCAGCTCGAAGCTCTGCGCCGGCTCGGCCGCGTCGCGCACCAGCACCAGCTGCACGCGGGCCTGGCGCGTGGTGGCGAAGAGCGCGTCGAGCAGCGCGAACTCGCGGGCGTGGTCGCGTGTGGCGCCGGAGCCCGAGGCGTCCCACACCAGGGTGATGTCGCGCGGCAGCGGCATCGGCACGCTGCTGCCGTCCACGGCCACGTCAGCCACGAAGTAGGGCCGGCCTTCGAACACGCCCAGGTGCAGGCTGTCGCCGCCGGCCGGTGTCCAGGCCAGTGTCAGCGGTGCGCGCGGCATCCGGTCCGGCTGCTGCAGGCGCAGCGTGGTCTCGCGCCCCTGGCGGCCCGCCGTGGCGCCTTGCAAGGCGCCGCCGGCTTGCACCGCGCCTTGCGCCGGCAGGGCGATGTGTGCGCTGAACTCGGCCACGCGCTGGCCGAAGTCCAGCGGCAGCCGCCAGTTCACGCGGCCCTGGGTGTCGGGCTTCAGCGTCTCGGCGATCTGCAGCACCACGCGCCGGGTGCCGCCCGCCGGCAGGGGGTAGATGCGCAGCTTGAAGCTGTTGCCGGCGGTGCGCTCCAGCAGCGCGGGGTCCACGCGCGCCCGTGTCACGTCGTCGAAGACCTGGCGGCCCTTGTCCTTGGGCACGGGCACCGCGGGCACCAGGCTGCCGTTGATGTCGAGCGCGAAGCCGCTGATGTCCTGCCCCGGCCCGAGCGGGAATTCGAGCGTGGCTTCCAGCACGCGGTTGTTGGGGTTGCGCACGACCAGCTCCACCCGCGTGTGCATCTGCAGGCCTGCGGCCTGCGCCTGCACCGCCAGGCTGGTGATCTGGATCGGTTCCGAGCCGCCGCTCACCCGCACGCGCGGCGCGATCTGGGCGTGGGCGCTGGCCGCCAGCAGCAGCATCAGCAGTGCGATCAGGCGCCGCAGGAAAACGGAAGGAGCGGTGGGCATCGGAGACCTCTTGATTGGACAGACCCAGGCTTGTACGCACAGGCTGCCAAAACGGGGTGAAGCCTCGCACGCCACAATGTCCGCACTAGGAAGGGACAGCCCCATGCTCTTGAACGAAGACCACCGTGCCGTGCAGGATGCCGTGCGCAGCTACGTGCAGGCCGAGATCGCGCCGCACGCCGCGGCCTGGGACAAGTCGCACAGCTTTCCCGCCGCGCAGTTGAAGGGCCTGGCCAGCCTCGGCTGCTACGGCGTGGCCGTGCCCACCGAGTTCGATGGCGCGGGCCTGGACTACCTGGCCCTGGCGCTGATCCTGGAAGAGATCGCCGCCGGTGACGGCGCCACCAGCACCGTGGTCAGCGTCAACAACTGCCCGGTGTGTTCGATCCTGATGGCCTTCGGCAATGCCGACCAGAAGGAGCGTTTCCTCAAGCCCCTGGCGCGCGGCGACATGCTGGGCGCCTTCTGCCTCACCGAGCCGCATGTCGGCAGCGAAGCCGGCGGCCTGAAGACCACGGCCGTGCGGGATGGCGATCACTACGTGCTGAACGGCGTGAAGCAGTTCATCACCAGCGGCAAGAACGGCGACGTGGCCATCGTGATGGCCGTCACCGACAAGGCCGCCGGCAAGAAGGGCATCAGCGCTTTCATCGTGCCGACGAAGACGCCCGGCTACACCGTGGCGCGCATCGAGGACAAGCTGGGCCAGCACGCCAGCGACACGGCGCAGATCCTGTTCGACAACTGCCGTGTGCCGGCGCAGAACCTGCTGGGCGAAGAAGGCATGGGGCTGAAGATCGCGCTGTCAGGCCTGGAAGGCGGCCGCATCGGCATCGCCAGCCAGAGCGTGGGCATGGCGCGCGCGGCCTTCGACGCCGCCCTGGCCTACAGCAAGGAGCGTTCGAGCTTCGGCCAGCCCATCTTCCAGCACCAGGCGGTGCAGTTCAAGCTGGCCGACATGGCCACGCAGATCGAGGCCGCGCGCCAGCTCATCTGGCA
>CAYREA010000260.1:0-6243 GCA_964423075.1 uncultured Rubrivivax sp.
GCACATCCAGGTGCTGCTGCTGACGCTCTTCTTCCGCCACTTCCCCAAGCTCGTGCAGCGCGGCCATGTCTACATCGCGCGGCCGCCGCTGTTCCGCATCGACGCGCCGGCGCGCGGCAAGAAACCCGCGGCCAAACTCTACGCGCTGGACGAGGGCGAACTCGAAGCCGCGCTCGACAAGCTGCGCAAGGAAGGTGCACGTGAACAGGCATGGAGCATCAGCCGCTTCAAGGGCCTGGGCGAGATGAACGCCGAGCAGCTGTGGGAAACCACGCTCAACCCCGAGACGCGCCGCCTGCTGCCCGTCAGCTGGGACGGGCGCGGTTTCGACGCCACGGCCGTGGCCCTGGGCAAGCTGATGGGCAAGGGCGAAGCGCAGGCGCGTCGCGAGCTGATGGAGCTGCATGGCGACGCGGTGGAAGTGGATGTCTGAAGCGCCGCCGCCGCTGCACCTGCGGCCGACGATGCTGTCCGACCTGGACTTCGTGGGCACCGTGGAGACCGACGCCCACAACCTGCCCTTCATCTCGCCGTGGGAACGTGTGCAGCACGAGGGCGCCTTGCGCTTCCCCGACTTCCGCCACTTCATCATCGAAGCGGGCATCAGCGGCAGCCGCGACGGCTTCGTCATCCTGCAGGGCTGCCGCAACCCGCACAAGAGCGTGGAACTCAAGCGCCTGGTGCTGCAGAGCAAGGGCCAGGGCCTGGGCCGTGCCTGCGTGCGCCTGCTCAAGCAGATGGCCTTTCGCGACCTGCACGCGCACCGCTTCTGGCTCGACGTGAAGTCGCTCAACACGCGCGCGCTGGCGCTCTACGCCAGCGAAGGTTTCGTGGAAGAGGGCCGGCTGCGCGAGAGCGTGCGCGTGCACGGCCCGGCTGACGGTTACGACAGCCTGGTGGTGATGAGCCTGCTCGACCGCGAGTACCAGGCGCGCGTGGCGCTGGGGCTGGAAGCGGGCGGCTGAAGGCGCGTCAGCGTGCCGGTGAGCGCCGCGCCAGCGCTGCCGCCAGCAAGGCGCCCAGCGCCAGCAGGGCGCTGCCGGGTTCCGGCACCGTCGTCGGCGGCTCGCCGCCGGTGCCGCCGCCGTAGCTCAGGTCGTCGATGCTGAAGCCCCTGCTCGAGCCGCCCGCGTCGCGCAGCGCGCCGATCTTCAGGCCGCCGATCTGCGCGCCCTCCAGCGTCAGGCCGACGAACTCACCGGCCTTCACGCGCGCGCTGCCCAGGATCACTTCCTCTTCGCGCGAGAAGGCGAAGTTGGTGTTGAGGAAGTAGACGATGGCGTCGCCCAGTGCCGGGTTGAGCCAGAAGCCCAGGCTGCCCACCTTCTGCGGCAGGAAGGCCTCGATCAGGCCGCTGGCGTCGAAGCGGGTGTTGCCGTCGAAGTCGACCGAGCCCAGCACGGTGTCGCCCGAGTGGGCGTCGCCGGCCAGGCCGCCACCCAGCTGGTACAGCGCCGGGCGGTTCACGCCCACCGAGCCGCCCACCGAGAACTGCACGCCGGCCACCTGGTCGAACACCAGCGCGGCATCGTTCACGGGGTTGCCGCTGTCGTAGTTGGTGATGGCCATCGGCGTGCGGTTGGCGACGTTGTCGAAGGTCTCCACCGTCAGGCCCTGCTGGAAGGTCTGCACGGTGGCGAGGTCGGTGGTGGTGATGGGGGCGGCCTGGGCCAGGGCGGCGCTGGCCAGGGCCAGGGTGGCGAGGGTGCGTTGCATGGGGGCTCCGTGGAGTGGATGGGCGCGCAGCAAAAGGCTGCGTCACCCGGTTCCACGCAGCCGGGCCGCGCCGCCGGACAGAGCCGGCTTCGGCCCCCGCCGGCCGCGTTTCGTCGCCGTCGGCCGCATCCCGTCGCAGCGTCGCCCGGGCGGCCCGGGGCTGTCTAGACTGCGTGGCTTCGCCACGAACCGGACCTTCGCCGATGAAACTCCGACGCCACCTCCTGGGCGCCACCAGCCTGCTGGCCGCCAGCGCGGCCCTGGCCCAGCCCGCCGACCGGGCGCTGGTGCCCATCCTCGACGCCACCACCATCAACCAGCGCTGCGACGGCGAACTGGCGGCGGCCCGCAAGCAGATCGCCGCGATGGAGAAAGACCGCAACGCCGCGCGCCTGCTGCCCGACTTCAACCGCTTCGAGCTCAGCAGCGGCGCCTTCCTCAACCCCGTCTACCTGCTGGCCAACGTGGCGGTGGAAAAGGCCACGCGCGACGCCGCGCAGGCCTGCGTCGAGAAGTTCGCGCCGCTGGAGACCGAGGTCTACCAGAGCACGGCCCTGTTCAAGCGCGTGGCCGCCTACAAGCCGCGCGACGCCGCCGAGGCCACCTACAAGGCCGCGCTGATCGAAGGCTTCGAAGACTCGGGCGCCGCGCTGCCGCCGGCCAAGCGCGCGCGCGTGAAGGCCATCGCCGACGAGCTGAGCGTGCTGGGCCTGGCCTTCCAGAAGGCCAGCAACGAAGACCCGAGCACGGTGACGCTGACGGTGGAAGAAGCCGCCGGCATGCCGGCCGACTGGCTGGCCGCGCGCAAGCGCGACGCCGAGGGCCGCCTGGTGCTGGGCATGGACTACCCCACCGTCGTGCCCTTCCTGCAGAGCGCCAGCAACGAGGAAGCGCGCCGCAAGCTGTGGCTCACCTTCCAGAACCGCGGCGGCCAGGCCAACCTGGAGCGGCTGGACCGTGCGCTCAAGCTGCGCTATGAGATGGCCCAGCTGAGCGGCGTGCCCGACTACGCCAGCCTGGCCCTGCGCCGCCGCATGGCCGGCACGCCGCAGGCCGTGGCCGAATTCCTGGGCCGCGTGCGCGCCGCCGTGGTGGAAGGTGAAACGCGCGAGCTCGCCGAATTGCGCGCCGAGAAGGCCGCGTTGCTGAACCAGCCGCTGGAAGCCGTGAAGGTGCAGCGCTGGGACACCGCCTTCCTGCAGGAAAGGCTCAAGCGCTCGCGCTACGCCATCGACCAGGAAAAGCTGCGCGCCTACTTCCCCACCGAGCCCAGCCTGCAGTTCGCCATAAAGACGGCCGAGCGCTTGTACGGCATCGAGTTCGTGGCCCCGGCCACGCCGGTGGCGCTGTGGCACAAGGACGTGCGCTTCTTCGACGTCTACGACCGCAAGGCCGACGGAGCCCGTGGCGCCTACGTGGGCAGCGTCTACCTCGACCTGTTCCCGCGCGAGGGCAAGTACAACCACGCTGCCGCCTTCCCGGTGGTGCCGGTGTCGCGCCTCACAGGCCAGAAACCGGCTTCGGTGCTGGTGACCAACTTCAACCCCAAGGGCCTGGACCACGAAGAGCTGGAAACCCTGCTGCACGAGTTCGGCCACGTGCTGCACGGCGTGCTGTCGAGCACGCGCTACGCGGCGCAGGCCGGCACCTCGGTGCGGCGCGACTTCGTCGAAGCGCCCTCGCAGATGTTCGAGGAATGGGCGCGCCGGCCCGAAACGCTCGCGCTGTTCGCCGAGGTCTGCGCCGAATGCCCGCGCCTGGACGAGGCCCAGCTCAAGCAACTGGACGCCGCGCGCAAGTTCGGCCGCGGCATCCGCTACGCGCGCCAGTGGCAGTACGCCAGCTACGACATGCGCCTGCACACCGGCGCGCCCCGGTCGGCACTGCCGGTGTGGGCCGAGCTGGAGCGCAGCATGCCGCTGGGCTACGTGGAAGGCAGCATGATGCCGGCCAACTTCGGCCACCTGCTGGGCGGCTACGCGGCCGGCTACTACGGCTACATGTGGTCTGAAGTGATGGCACTCGACATGCTGTCGGCCTTCAAGGGCAAGCTGCTCGACCCGGCCGTGGGCCGCCGCTACCGCGAGCTGATCCTGTCGCGCGGCGGCGAGGTGCCGCCGCAGAAGATGGTCGAGGCCTTCCTGGGCCGCAAGCCCAGCCCCGACGCCTTCTTCGCGGAAATCACAGGCAATCGTTGAAGCTTCAGGCCGACTTCCAGAAGATGTAGTCGGCCTGGTACGTCACCACCTGGCGCTGCCCGGCGGCGCCGGCGTTGCAGGGCATGGCCGGTGCCGTGCCGCCGCGTGTGGCCACGCGCTGGATGTGGCTCACGCCGGCCATCGCGCCTTCGCCCATGGCCGGGTTGGCCTTCACCAACTGCAGCGGGATGTTGCCGCTGCCGGCCGGCGCCACGGCCAGCTGGGTGGCGGTGATCTTCGAGCCGTCGAGCGACTGCCAGGTGGCAGGCGGGCCGTAGTAGGTGCCCACGGCCTTGCCGCTGCGGTCGTTCAGCACCGCCTTGGGGCCGACGAAGGCCCATTCGAATTCACCCGCCATGTTGGCCTTGGCGCGGCACTCGTAGGTGATCTCGCCCACGCCCACGGTCTCCATCGCCACCTTGTGGCCGGTGGGCACCTTCACGGCGTCGGGCAGGGCGTCCTGGCTGAAGCTCGGGGCCGTCATCATGCCGGTGCTGCTGCAGCCGGCCAGGGCGGCGACCAGGGCCAGGGCGGGGGTGTACAGGGTCTTCATCGCGGGGGGCCTCCAGAGGTTGGGTTGCCGCGGCTTGTACGCCCGGCCCCCGCCACTGGATGCGGCCCCACGCTCAGAACGGGTAGTGCCGCGGCGTGGTCTGCACCGTGATCCAGCGCAGCTCGGTGAACTCGGCCACACCCGCCTTGCCGCCGAAACGCCCCAGGCCCGAGCCCTTGACACCGCCGAAGGGCATCTGCGCCTCGTCGTGCACGGTGGGGCCGTTGACGTGGCAGATGCCGCTCTCGATGCGGCGCGCCACGTTGAAGGCGCGTGCGATGTCGCGGCCAAAGACGGCGGCCGAGAGGCCGTAGTCGTTGTCGTTGGCGCAGGCCACGGCGGCATCCACGCCGTCCACGCGCACGATGGCCTTCACCGGGCCGAAGGTCTCCTCGGCGTAGATGCGCATCTCGCGCGTCACGCGGTCCAGCAGCGTGGCCGGCATCAGGGTGCTGTCGGCCTTGCCGCCGCACACCAGCTTGGCACCCTTGGCCAGTGCGTCGTCGATCAGCGCGTTGCAGTGTTCCACCGTGCCCATGCCGATCACCGAGCCCAGCACCACGGGCTCGGGCTTGCGCGGGTCGCCCAGCGGCAGGCCACGCGCCTTCTTCGCCAGCTTGGCGACGAAGTCGTCGGCCACCTTGCTGTCGACGATGATGCGCTCGGTGCTCATGCAGATCTGGCCGCTGTTGGCGAAGGCGCCGAAGGCGGTGGCGTTGACGGCGTCGTCCAGGTCGGCGTCGTCCAGCACCAGCAGCGGCGCCTTGCCGCCGAGCTCCAGCACCACGGGCTTGAGGTACTTGGCGCAGGTCAGCGCGATCAGCTTGCCCACGCGCGTGCTGCCGGTGAAGTTCACGCGGCGCACGGCGGGGTGGGCCACCATCGCTTCCACCACCGTGCCGGCATCGGCCGGGGCGTTGGTGATGTAGTTCACCACGCCGGGCGGGAAGCCGGCGTCGACGAAGGCCTGGGCGATGAGCTGGTGCGTGCGCGGGCAGTTCTCGCTGCCCTTGAGCACCACGGTGTTGCCGCAAGCCAGCGGTGTGGCGACGGCGCGCACGCCCAGGATGACGGGTGCGTTCCAGGGCGCGATGCCCAGCACCACGCCGGCCGGCTGGCGCACGCCCATGGCCAGCGAGCCGGGCACGTCGGACGGGATCACCTCGCCGCTGATCTGCGTGGTGAGCGAAGCTGCCTCGCGCAGCATGCCGGCGGCCAGCATCACGTTGAAGCCGCCCCACATGCCGGTGGCGCCGGTCTCGGCGGACACGGCCTCGATGAATTTCGGTGTCAGTGCTTCCAGCGCGTCAGCCGCCTTCAGCAGCAGCGCGCGGCGCGCGCCGGGGCCGGTCTGGCTCCAGGTCTTGAAGGCTTCGGCCGCGGCCTCGACCGCGGCCACGGCGTCGGCCGTGCTGGCGGCGGGGGCGCGTGTGGCGACGCTGCCGTCCAGCGGGTTGCGGCGTTCGAAATGCGCGCCCTTGGCAGCGCCCACGGCCAGGCCGTTGATGAGCATGGTGATCTCGGACATGGATGTCTCCGCAGTTGAAGGGGTGGGGCTGCTCTGCCCCAGGTAGGCCTGGCGCACGACACTCGCGCGCGCCAGCAGGAAGGCCGGGCCGCTGGCCACCAGGCGGCCGCGTTCCAGCACGTAGCCGCGGTCGGCCACGGCCAGGGCCTTGCGCACGTTCTGCTCGACCATCAGCACCGTGATGCCGGTGTCGACGATGCGGCGCGCGATGGCCAGCAGCTCGTCCACCATGCGCGGCGCCAGGCCCA
>CAYREA010000261.1:0-6220 GCA_964423075.1 uncultured Rubrivivax sp.
TCGCCGCTGGGCGAGGTGGTGGGCTACAAGGTGCGCTTCCAGGACCGGCTGCAGCCCGGTGCCTCGGTGAAGTTGATGACCGACGGCATCCTGCTCGCCGAGACCGAGCGCGACCCGCTGCTGCGCGCCTACGACACCATCATCATCGACGAGGCGCACGAACGCAGCCTCAACATCGACTTCCTGCTCGGCTACCTGAAGCAGCTGCTGCCGCGGCGGCCGGATCTGAAGCTGATCGTCACCTCGGCCACCATCGACGCCGACCGCTTCGCCAACCACTTCGCCAGCGCGCGCGGGCCGGCACCGGTGATCATGGTGTCGGGGCGGCTGTTTCCGGTTGAACAACGCTGGCGGCCCTTCGAGGAAAGGCGCGACTTCGGCCTGGAGGACGCCATCGCGGACGCGGTGGATGAGTTGTGGCGCGAAGGGCAGGGCGACATCCTGGTCTTCCTGCCCGGCGAGCGCGAGATCCGCGAGACCGCCGACCACCTGCGCCGGCACCTGCTGCAGCATGCCAAGGGTGGGCCGCAGCCACAGATCCTGCCGCTTTTCGCACGCCTGAGCCAGCAGGAGCAGGACCAGGTTTTCGAAGCGGGCAACGGCCGCCGCATCGTGCTGGCCACCAACGTCGCCGAGACCTCGCTGACGGTGCCCGGCATCCGCTACGTCGTCGACGCCGGCCTGGCGCGCGTGAAGCGCTACAGCTTCCGCAACAAGGTCGAGCAGTTGCAGGTCGAACCGGTGAGCCAGGCCGCGGCGATGCAGCGCGCCGGGCGTTGCGGGCGCGTGGCCAACGGCATCTGCATCCGCCTCTATGGCGAGGACGACTTCAAGGGCCGGCCGCGCTTCACCGACCCCGAGATCCTGCGCAGCAGCCTGGCCGGTGTGATCCTGCGCATGAAGGCACTGCACCTGGGCGTCGTCGATGACTTCCCCTTCGTCGAGCCGCCGCCGAAGAAGGCGGTCGCCGACGGCTACGCGCTGCTGGCCGAACTCGGTGCGGTGGACGACGCCAACGAGCTCACGCCCATCGGCCAGGAACTGTCGCGCCTGCCGCTGGACCCGCGAGTGGGCCGCATGATCCTGGAAGCGCGCAACCACCAGGCGCTGACCGAGGTGCTGATCATCGCCGCCGCGCTCAGCGGCCAGGACGCGCGCGACCGTCCGATGGACAAGGCGCAGGCCGCCGACGAGAAGCACAAGCCCTTCGACGACGAGCGCTCCGAGTTCATGGGCACGCTCAAGCTGTGGAAGTGGATCGAGGCCGGCCGCGGCCATGGTGAAGACGCGGCCTCGCACCCGCACAAGCTGACCAACCGCCAGCAGGAACAGCGCCTGCGCGATGCCTTCATCAGCCCGCGCCGGGTGCGCGAGTGGCGCGACATCCACAGCCAGCTGCACACCGTCGTCGCCGAACACGGCTGGCGCCTGAACACCGTGCCGGCTACCTACGAACAGCTGCACCTGTCGCTGCTGGCGGGCCTGCTCGGCAACATCGGCTGCAAGAGCGAGGACGAGGACTGGTACCTCGGCGCGCGCGGCATCAAGTTCTGGCGCCACCCGGGCGCCAACCTGGCCAAGAAGCCGGGGCGCTGGATCGTGGCGGCCGAACTGGTGGAGACCACGCGCCTCTTCGGCCGCGGCATCGCCGCCATCGAGCCGCAGTGGATACCACCGCTGGCCGGCCACCTGTTGAAGACGCAGCTGCTGGAGCCGCACTGGGAGAAGAAGGCGGCGGAGGTGATCGCGCTGGAGCGCGCCACGCTCTATGGCATCGTCATCTACAACAACCGGCGCGTGAACTTCGGCAACGTCGACCCGGTGGCGGCGCGCGAGATCTTCATCCGCGAGGCTCTCGTGGGCGAGGAATGGGAGACGCGGCTGCCCTTCCTGGCCCACAACCGCAAGCTCATCGCGCAGGTGCAGGAGCTGGAGCACAAGGCGCGGCGCCAGGACGTGCTGGTGGACGACGAGCTGATCCACGCCTTCTACGACCAGCAGCTGCCCAAGGACGTGTGCAGTGGCGCATCACTGGAGCGCTGGTACCGCGAGGAAGTAAAGAAGCAGCCGCGCCTGCTGCACCTCACGCGCGACGAGCTGATGCGCCACGAGGCCGCCGGCATCACCACCGACGCCTTCCCGCGCACGCTGCGCCTGGGCGGCATCGACTGCGCCGCCACCTACCTGCACGAACCCGGCGATGCCAAGGACGGCGTGACGGTGGCGGTGCCGATCTACGCGCTCAACCAGGTCAGTGAAGAACGTTGCGAGTGGCTGGTGCCCGGCATGCTGCACGCCAAGGTGCTGGCCCTGGTGAAGACGCTGCACCAGCGCCCGCGTTCGCGCCTGGTGCCGCTGCCCGACTACGCGGCCGAGTTTTGCGAGCTCGCGCCCTTCGCGCAGGGCAGCCTGATGGACGCGCTGCTCAAGGCCGTGCGTGAACGCACCCAGCTCGCGGTGCAGCGCAACGACTTCAAGCTGGAGCAGCTGAGCCCGCACCTGTTCATGAACTTCCGCGTGGTCGACGAACATGGCCGCCAGCTCGGCATGGGGCGTGACCTGGCGGGGCTGAAGGCCGAACTGGGCGCGCAGGCGCGCACTGCCTTTCAGGCCCTGGCGGTGTTGCGGGGCGCGGCACCCGCGCCGGCGGCGCCAGTGGCCGCAGCCGCGCCAGGCCGTACGCCGGCCGCGCCGTCGGCGCCGGTACCGGCCGCCGAACCCGAGAAGTACACGGACTGGAGCTTCGGCGAACTGCCCGAACTGATGGAAGTGCGTCGCGGCAGCCAGGTGATGGTGGGTTTCCCAGCGCTCATCGACCGCGGCAGCTGCGTGGAGATCGAGGTCTTCGACGAGCCCGACGCCGCCGCTGCGCAGCACCGCGCCGGCCTGCGCCGCCTGGTGGCGCTGCAACTGCGCGAGCCGCTGAAGTACCTGGAAAAGAACATCCCGGGGCTGGGCACCATGGCCGCGGCCTACATGCCGCTGGGCACGCTGGAGGAACTGCGCGCCCAGGTCATCGACGTCGCCGTCGACCGCGCCTTCCTGGCCGACCCGCTGCCCACCGACGCACGCAGCTTCAAGACGCGTGTCGACGAAGGCCGGGCGCGGCTGAACCTGATCGCTGCCGAGGTGGCGCGCCAGGCGGGCGTGGTGCTGGCCGAACACGCCACGGCGCTGCGCAAGTTGAAGGACAGCAAGCCGCCGCGCGAGGTGGCCGATGACGTGGCCGCCCAGCTGCAGCGTCTGGTCGGCAAACGCTTTCTCGCCACCACCCCCTGGCCGGTGCTGCAGCACCTGCCGCGTTATCTGAAGGCCGTGACGCTGCGCCTGGACAAGCTGCGCGCCGACCCCGCACGCGACGCCACGCGCCTGGCCGAACTGCGCCCGCTGGAGCAGCGCTGGGTGCGCAAGCTGGCCGACCTGCGCGGCGCTCCGCACGCGCGGCTGGACGAGTACCGCTGGCTGCTGGAAGAGCTGCGCGTGAGCCTGTTTGCGCAGGAGCTGCGTACGCCGCAGCCCGTCAGCAGCAAACGCCTGGACAAGGCCTGGAGCCAGATCGAGCTCTGATGCAAATCAAGGTCTTGCGAATGACAATCATTCGCGATTGAGATAGAGTCGCGGCCGTCCCGAACGACTCTGTTTCGAAAGGCCTTGCCGTGATCCGCACCACCCTCAGCCAGCTCGGCGCCCTTGCCCTTTGCGCTGCCGCAGCCACCCAGCCGGCCCAGGCGCAAGAACGCGTGTTGAACCTGTATTCGGCGCGCCACTACCAGACCGACGAAGCCCTGTACGAGAACTTCACCAAGGCCACCGGCATCCGTATCAACCGCGTCGAAGCCGACGACGCCGGCCTGCTGGCCCGCCTGCAGGCCGAAGGCACGGCGAGCCCGGCCGACGTGATCCTGCTGGTCGACGCTGCGCGGCTGTGGCGTGGCGAGCAGGACGGGTTGTTCCAGCCGGTGCAGTCGGCCGTGCTCGAGCAGCGTGTGCCGGCGCAGTACCGCGGTGGCGTGTCGGCACAGGGCACGCAGTGGTGGGGCATGTCGACGCGGGCGCGCGTCATCGTCTATGACAAGTCGCGCCTGAAGGCAGCCGATGTCGACAGCTACGAGAAGTTGGCCAGCCCGGCGCTGAAGGGCCAGTTCTGTGTGCGCAGCGGCTCGCACCCGTACAACCTGAGCCTCTTCGGCAGCATGCTCGAGCACCTGGGCCCGCAGGGCACGGAGGCCTGGCTCAAGGGCCTGGTGGCCAACATGGCGCGCGCACCCAAGGGCGGCGACACTGACCAGATCAAGGGCGTGGCCAGCGGCGAATGCGGTGTGGCGCTGACCAACACCTACTACTTCGCGCGCCTGATGCGCAGCAACAAGCCCGAGGACCGGGCCGTGACCGAGAAGGTCGGCCTGGTGTTCCCCAACCAGTCGAGCTGGGGCGCGCACCTCAACATCGCCGGCGCTGCCGTGGCCCGCAATGCCAAGAACCGCGAAGCCGCGGTGCAGTTCCTGGAGTACCTGGCCAGCGACTCGGCGCAGAAGTACTTCGCCGACGGCAACAATGAGTTCCCGGTGGTGCCCAGCGTGCAGGCCAACGACACCCTCAAGGCGTTGGGCCGCTTCAAGGCCGAGAACGTGCCCATCGCCAAGGTCGGTGCCAACACCCCGGCCGTGCAGCAGATGCTCGACCGCGTCGGCTTCAAGTAGAAACAGGCTGGCCTCAAGCGGGTGAAGCTATTGGCAGAACAGCACCGTAAATGAGGGGTACCTCTGCGCACAACTTTTTCCTGGGCCCCTAGAATGAGGGGGCCCATACCCTGTGGCCAGACCCAGGCCGTGCAGGGAGGGACCGCCGGCAACCCGCCGCGAAGTGTCCAGGAGGTGTCGTTGTGTGGAAGTTCTTCGCCTCGGCAGCGCCGCTGCTGCTGATGGCCAGCGCGCCGATCGCTGCTCAGCAAGCTGCTGCCCCCAAGGCTGGCACCGCCGAGGCCAAGGCGGCGATGGAGCGCGCGCAACGCATGGCCGACAACCCGATGCGGGTGATCCTTCAGGCCAGCAAGATCAAGCGCAAGCCCGGCGAGCCCGACACGACGCCAGAACCCGTTGTCGATCCGGCAAGCGTTCGCCGCACGGCGGTGCGCACCGGCCCCGAATCCACCTTGCGCGAGACCACAACCCCGGTCGCCACACGGCCCGCGGGCACTGCGCCCGTCGTCACCTCCGCCGCGACGCCGGCACCGGCCGCAGCCGCACCCACGCCGGCCGTCGAGCCGCCGCCGTCGAAGGTCATGCCCTCGGCGCTGCTCAACACCTCGGCCGCGGAAAACGTGCCGGCGCTGGAAATCGCCTTGCCCGTCGAGGCGGCACCCGTCACGACGAAGGCCGTGCCGCCGCAGGCCATTCCCATCGTTCCCGCCACCGTGCGCCCGACGCTGGTGACCATGGTCGAACCCGAGATACCGACACGGCTGCTCAGTGACACCGGCCGCGTGAGCGAGGTGCTGGCCGACCTGAGCCTGCGCGAGGACGGCAGCGTCGCCTCGGTGGCACTGCTGCCGCCGGTGCCGCGCAGCTGGGCGCGCTACATCACGGCGGCACTGGAGAAGTGGCGCTTCGAGCCGCTGCCCAACGCCCGCGTGCACCGCGTGCAACTCGTCTTCGACGAGAAGTAGCCGCGCCGCTCAGCCGCGCAGCAGTGTCAGCGCGCGGTCCATGCCGCCGCTGGTGATGGACAGCATGGCCTGCTCGCGCACCGCCGGCTTGGGGTGGAAGGCGATCGACAGGCCGGCCACGTTCATCATCGGCAGGTCGTTGGCACCGTCGCCCACGGCGATGGCCTGCGCAGGGCTGATGCCCATCAGTTCGGCCACTTCCAGCAGGACGCGGCGCTTTTCGGCGCCGTCGACGATGGTGCCCCAGGGACGCGCCACCAGCAGGCCGGTGAGCCTGCCGTCCTGCACGTCCAGCGTGTTGGCGCGGGCGAAGTCCAGCTTCAGGCGGCCGCGCACGCGTTCGCTGAAGAACGTGAAACCGCCGCTGACCAGCAGCGTCTTCAAGCCCGCCTGCTGGCAGGCGGCCACGAAGGTCTCGACGCCCGGGTTCAGCTGCAGCCGCGTGGTGTAGACGGTTTCCAGCGCCGCCACCGGCAGCCCGCGCAACAGCGCCAGGCGCAGGCGCAGGCTGTCGGCGTAGTCGGTGATCTCGCCGCGCATCGCGGCTTCGGTGAT
>CAYREA010000262.1:0-6193 GCA_964423075.1 uncultured Rubrivivax sp.
ACGTGAACTTCGAGATCCAGTACGTCGGCAAGATCAAGACCGCGCTGTTCGGCGGCGAAGGCCTGTTCTTCGCCAAGCTCACCGGCCCGGGCACCATCTGGCTGCAGAGCCTGCCTTTCTCGCGCCTGGCCTCGCGGGTGTTCGCGGCCGCGCCGCAGACCGGCGGCTCGCGCGAGCAGAGCACGCTGGGTGGCCTGGTCGGCGGCGGCGGCCTGCTGGGCGGCATCCTGAGCGGCGACGACGAATAGCGTGCTGGCGCCCCTGCTGCGCAATGCGGGCCTGGCGGCATGGGCGCTGGCTGCGGCTTGCGGCGTGGCGGCAGCGCCTTCGGTGCAGCTGGAAGAGCTGAGCTGGACCGAGCTGCGCGAACGCATCGCGGCCGGTGCCCACACGGCGCTGTTGCCCATCGGCGGCACCGAACAGAACGGCCCGCACATGGCTTTGGGCAAGCACAACCAGCGGGTGCGCCTGCTGGCTGCCCGCGTGGCCGGCCAGCTGGGCACGGCGCTGGTCGCGCCGGTGCTGGCCTACGTGCCCGAAGGCAACATCGAGCCGCCCAGCCAGCACATGCGCTGGCCCGGCACGCTCACCGTGCCCGTGGCCGCCTTCGAGGCCACGCTGGAATCGGCCGCGCGCAGCCTGCGCCGGGCCGGCTTCTGCCACGTGGTGTTCCTGGGCGACCACGGCGGCTACCGCGCCAGCCTGGAGCGCGTGGCCGGCAAGCTCAACCGCGAGGCCGCCGCGCGGCCCGCCTGCCGCGTGCATGCACTGGCCGAGTACTACCGCGCGTCCAGCGACGACTTCGCCAAGGCACTGGCCGCGCGTGGGTTCGGCGCGGCCGAGATCGGCAGCCACGCCGGCCTGGCCGACACGGCCCTGATGCTGGCGCTGGACCCGGCCTACGTGCGCCCCGGCGCGCTGGCCACCCCACGCGGCCCGGGCGGCGACGGCGTGGCTGGCGACCCCACACGCGCCACGGCCGAGCTCGGCCGGCCGGGCATCGAACACATCGTCGACACCACCGTGGCGGCCATCCGCAAGGCCACGCAGGCGCAGCTTTCCTCGCAGTAACTCGCCATCACGGCAGACCTCACAAAGACATCGGAGCAGGAGCATGGATACGCGCAACTTGAACAACTGGCCCCGTCGCAGCGCCGCGGCGCTGGCCCTGCTGGGTGCGGCGTCCGCAGGCCACGCCCAGACCGCGGCGCCCGCCAACGTCTACAGCACAAGCGCGGCCGACAAGATGAGTGCCGCCGTAGCCGGCGACTTGGCGCGTGTGTACGTGCCGAACCTGCGCTCCAACGACGTCTACGTCATCGACCCGCAGACGATGAAGGTGATCGACCGCTTCAAGGTCGGCCTCGGCCCGCAGCACATCGTGCCCTCGTGGGACATGCGCACGCTGTGGGTGACCAACAACGCCGAGAACACCGACAAGGGCAGCCTGACGCCCATCGACCCGCGCACCGCCAAGCCCGGCAAGGCGGTGGCCGTGGATGACCCGTACAACATGTACGCCACGCCCGACGGCAAGTCGGCCATCGTGGTGGCTGAGGCGCGCAAGCGGCTGGACTTCCGCGACCCGAAGACGATGGCGCTGCAGTACTCCATCGACACACCCGGCTGCCCCGGCATCAACCACGCCGACTTCAGCGTCGACGGCCGCACCGCCATCTTCACCTGCGAGTTCGCCGGCACGCTGGCCAAGATCGACCTGGTCGATCGCAAGGTGCTGGGTTACCTGAAGCTGGAGATGCCCAAGACGCGCCTGAAGGAAGTGCCCGGCGCGCCGCGCACCAAGCCCGGCCAGGTGTGGGAGCCCGGCGAGAGCGAGATCTGCACCGTCACCAAGGGCATGCCGCAAGACATCCGCATTTCGCCCGACGGCAAGCGCTACTACATCGCCGACATGCATGCCGACGGCGTGCACATCGTCGATGGCGACAGCTTCAAGCAGGTGGGCTACATCCAGACCGGCCTGGGCGCGCACGGCCTGTACCCCAGCCGCGACGGCAAGCTGCTGTACGTGGCCAACCGCGGCTCGCACAAGATCCACGGCGCGCGCCTGGGCAACGGCGGCGTGACGGTGATCGACTTCGCCACCGAGAAGGTGGTGGCGCGCTGGGCCGTGCCGGGCGGCGGCAGCCCCGACATGGGCAACGTCAGCGCCGACGGCAAGTGGCTGTGGCTGGCGGCGCGCTACGACGACGTGGTCTACCGCTTCGACACCAGCAATGGCGACGTGGTGCAGATCAAGGTCGGCGCCGAGCCGCACGGCCTGACGGTGTGGCCGCAGCCGGGGCGCTACTCACTCGGGCACACCGGCAACATGCGATGAGCCCGGCCGGCTGCCCGGCGCTGCACTGGCGCTGGCAGCCGGGGGCCGTGGCGCTGGCGGCAGCCCTGGCCTTCATGGCGGTGGCCGCGGCTCTCTACGCGCCGATGCCGGAGCTGGCCTTCCGCTCTGACCACTCGCCGGTGTCGTGGCTGTCCAGCGCGCAGCTGTGGGGCCTGGCCCTGGTGTCCGTGCAATTGGGCAGTCAGCGTCTGCTGCCGCGGCCCCTGGCCACCTGGCTGGCGCTGGCCCTGCTGCTGCTGGCCTTCGACGAGCAGTTCCTGTGGCACGAGCAGTGGAAACACGGCTGCCCGCTCGGGCCGGCCTGGTGCGCCCAGGGCTGGCTGCGCGAGCTGCCGATGGGGCTGGTGGGCCTCTTCGGTGCCGCCACCGCCCTGTGGCTGCACCGCAGCCTGCCGGGGCGCGCCGCGCGCGCCACGTTGTGGGCGGCGCTGGTCGTCGGCGGCCTGGCGCTGGTGCTCGACCAGACCGAGGCGCCAGCCTGGCTGGCGAACGGGGAGGAGGCCTTCGAGGTGCTGGCCGAAGCGCTGTTCGGCGCGGCGCTGCTGGGCCTTACGTGCACTCCGCCAGACGGTCCAGCGCCAGCACGAACCACGCGCCCTTGACGTTCACGAAGGCCAGCTTGAAGAGCACGCCGGGCTGTTCGCTGATGAGGCCGGTGCCGGTGCCTTCCAGCAGCAGCAGGTCGTCGGCGCCGTCGGCGTCGAGGTCGATCTGGTGCAGCACCAGCTTGCTCAGCGGGCGGCCGTTGGCCTGCGGCGCGGCGGGCGGCTTCAGCGGGCGCGATTGCACCCGCGCCTGCGTCGCGGCCAGGGGCGCGGGCGTGTGGAACAGCAGCAGCACGTCCTTTACGCGCGGGCGGCCGGCGACGGGCGCTTCGCCGCGCGGCTTCCAGCCATAGCCTTCGGTGCAGGCGGGCTCGTCGCCGTTGGGCGTGAACACGGTCTTCAGCCGCGTGGCCGCGGCGCCCAGCAGGCCCTGGCGGCCGAGCGTCTGTTCGAACACCGGCCGGTCCAGTGCCACTTCCAGGCTGCCGATGTCGTAGCTGCCGTCGAAGCGGGCGATGAACTCGCGCGCCTGCGTCACGCCCCACTTGGGGCCGCGCAGCACGCGCAGACGTTCGGGCACGGCGAAGCGGGCACTGGCGGCGTCCACTGGCGCGTCGGGGGCGCCGATGGCGGCGTGGTCCTTGAAGAGCGAGGTGCGCGCCGGCGGAAGCTCCAGCGCTGCGAGCAGCGCCTGTTCCTCGCTGTCGAACCACACCCGCGCCTGATCCGAGAGCAGCGCAAGTTCGCCGCCGCCCTGGCGCAACACCGGCCAGGGAATGCGCGGCCCGGCGTTTTCGGCGTGGGCCACGACACCGCCCTGCATCAGCGCTTTCATCGCATCGAACTCGGGTACCGGCGGGCGCAGCAGGCGCGGCGCGGGCTTGTCGGGCTGGCCGGCGCCTTCGCCGGGACGCTCGGCACGGCGCTGCTCCTCGCTCAGCGCGGCCATCCACACATGCTCGCCGGCGGCCAGCAGCCGGCGCAGCGAAGGCGCCACCCAGAACGCGCGCAGTGGCGCATAGGCCGGGTTGGGCTGGCCGCTCGGCAGATTCGGTTCGCCGATGTCCTCGATGCGCAGCGGTGCCGTGCCCAGCAGGTTGCAGGCGACGTAGCCGCGCTGCGCGGCGCCGAAGCCGATCTCGCAGTAGCGGCCTTCCTCGCGCAGCAGCTGCACCTGGGTATTGGCGGCTATGCGGGCCAGCACCGGCGCATCGGGTGCCGCCGCGCCGCGTACGTTCACCCACGAGCCTTGCACGTGGCGGGTGTCGGCCGCAGCAGCGGCGGCAGCGCCGGCCAGCAGCGCCATCCAGACGAGGGGCTTCTTCATCGTGCAGGCATTCTGGCATCGGCCCGGCACCGGCCTGCCGCTATGCTGCCGGCCGATGACAACGATCTTCGACGCCTTCTGGCGCGCGGTGGTGCACTGCATGCACCCGCGCGTCATCCTCTGGTCGCTGCTGCCGCTGGGGCTGGCCGGCGGCCTGGTCGGCGTGCTGGGCTGGGCCTACTGGGAAAGCACCGTGGCCGGCGTCCGCGGCGCACTGGAGCAGTGGTCGCTGGTGGCCGCCATGCTGAAGTGGCTGGACTCGGTGGGGGCCGGCACGCTGCGTTCGCTGCTGGCGCCCTTGATCGTGGTGGCCCTGTCGGTGCCGGTGGTGGTGGTGGGCACGCTGCTGCTGGTGGCGCTGATCGTCACGCCGGCGGTGGTGCGCATGGTGGCGGCGCGCCGCTTCCCGGGCCTGCAGCGGCTGGACGGCGGCAGCTGGTGGCACGGGCTGCTGTGGTCGCTGGCCTGCACCGCCGCCGCGCTGTCGGCGCTGGTGCTGTCCATTCCGCTGTGGTTCGTGCCGCCCCTGGTGGTGGTGCTGCCGCCGCTGATCTGGGGCTGGCTCACCTGCCGCGTCTTCGCCTACGACGTGCTGGCCGCGCACGCCAGCGCCAACGAGCGCCGCTACATCCTGCGCAACAAGCGCTGGCCGCTCTTGGGCATCGGCGTGGCCTGCGGCTACCTGGGCGCGCTGCCCTCGCTGCTGTGGGCGGCGAGCGCGGCGACGCTGATCTTCGCGCCGCTGCTGGTGGTGGTGTCGGTGTGGCTCTATACGCTCGTGTTCGCCTTCGCCTCGTGCTGGTTCGCGCACTACGCACTGGCCGAACTGCAGCGCCTGCGCCAGCGGGCCGAGCCCACGGAACCGGCCCCGGCCACCCAGCTGACAACGGAAGTGAGTGCATGAACATCGGTCTGATCATCGTCGGCGACGAAATCCTGTCGGGCAAGCGGCGCGACGCGCACATGCCCAAGGTCATCGAACTGCTGGCCGCGCGCGGGCTGATGCTGTCGTGGGCGCGTTACGTCGGCGACGACCGGCCGCGCATCACCGCGGCGCTGAAGGACGCCTTCGCAGGCGGCGAACTCGTCTTCTCGTGCGGCGGCATCGGGGCCACGCCCGACGACCACACGCGCCAGTGCGCGGCAGCGGCCCTGGGTGTGGGGCTGGAACTGCACCCGCAGGCGCGCGACCTCATCATCGAGCGCATGCGCGACGTGGCCACCGAGCAGGGCAAACCCTTCGAGCCCGAGCGCGACGACAACGTGCACCGCCTGAACATGGGCGTGTTCCCGGTGGGCGCGCAGATCATCCCCAACCCCTACAACAAGATCGCCGGCTTCTCGGTGCGGGACGTGCACTTCGTGCCGGGCTTCCCGGTGATGGCCTGGCCGATGATCGAGTGGGTGCTCGACCAGCGCTACGCCCACCTGCACGGCGCCACGCGCACGGCAGAACGCTCGGTGATCGTCTTCGGCGCGATGGAAGCCAGCCTGACGCCGCTGATGGAAGACATCGAGGCCCGTTTTGCCGGCATCAAGGTCTTCAGCCTGCCGAGCGTGGACCACCCCGAGTACGGCCGCCACATCGAACTGGGCGTGAAGGGGCAGGGCGACGTGATGCCGGCCTACGCCGCCCTGCGCGCCGGCCTGGAGAAGTTCGGCGCCAAGACGGGCCCCGAACTGGTGCGCTGACGCGCCCATCGCGGCCCTCGTTTGGTGCGGCCCTGCGCCCCACCGTGGCCTGCGAGGCCCGATCTGCCCCGGAAGGTTGCGGGCATGCTTTCTGCTAAATTCCCCTGCGCCTTCTTGGGGCCTTTGGCGGCTCCAGCCCGCACCCCCGACCCCATACCAATCCACGAGCCCCGCTAGGAGAGATCTGAATGGCAAAGACCGTTGCCGACGTCATGAAGATGGTGAAGGAGAACGAAGTCAAGTTCGTCGACTTCCGCTTCACCGACA
>CAYREA010000263.1:0-6192 GCA_964423075.1 uncultured Rubrivivax sp.
TCGACGAGTTCCAGGACACCAGCCCGCTGCAGTGGCAGGCGCTGCACGGCTGGCTGTCGGCCTATGCCGGCGCGGGCGGCGGTGCCAGCGGGCAAAAGCCGCTGGCGGTGTTCATCGTCGGCGACCCCAAGCAGAGCATCTACCGCTTCCGCGGTGCCGAACCGCGGGTCTTCGCCGCGGCGCGCGACTTCGTGCGCGAGGGCCTCGAAGGCCAGGTGCTGGAGTGCGACCACACGCGGCGCAACGCGCCGGCGGTGATCAGCGCGCTCAACGCCGTCTTCGAAGATGCCGCCGCGGCCGACGGCTGGGGTCCTTACCGCGCCCACACCACGGGTTCGGATGCCGCTGGCCAGGTGCTGCGCCTGCCCGGCGTGCTGCGCGAGCCGCGCGAAGCCGCGCCGGCGGCCGTTGGTTGGCGCGATTCGCTCACCGAGCCGCGCCACGAACCCGAACAGCAGCGCCGCGCCGCCGAAGCGGCACAGGCCGCGGCGGCCGTGGCCGAGCTGGTGCAGCAGGGCCACCTGCCCGGCGAAGTGATGGTGCTGGCCCGCACCCGCGCCATGCTGGCCCACGTGGCCGACGCGCTGGCCGCGGTGGGTGTGCCGCACGTGGTGGCCGAGCCGCTGCTGCTGCACGAGTCGCCCGAGGCGCTGGACCTGGTGGCCGTGCTCGACGTGCTGGTCTCGCCCGGCCACGACCTGGCGCTGGCGCGTGCGCTGCGCTGCCCGCTCTTCGGCGCCGGTGATGCCGACCTGCTGTGGTTGTCCCAGGCCGCCCAGGGCAGCCGGCGCCCCGGCTGGCTGCCCGCGCTGCTGTCGGCCGAGACCCTGCCCAGTGCCGCGCTGGCGCGTGCCCACCGCCTGCTGGCGCGCTGGCTCGAGGTGGCCCGCGTGTTGCCGCCGCACGACTTGCTGGACCGCATCGTGTACGAAGGCGAGCTGCTGCCGCGCCTGGCCGCAGCCGTGCCGGCGCCGCGCCGCGCCGGCGCTCTGCGCGCCGTCGACGCGCTGCTGGCCGCCGCGCTGGCGCACCAGGGCGCGCGGCTGATGAGCGTCTATGCCTTCGTGCGCGAGCTGCGAGCGGGCCGTGTGCTGGCCGAGGGCGCAGCGCCGGCGGCCGCGGTGCAGTTGCTCACGGTGCATGGCGCCAAGGGCCTGGAAGCGCGCACCGTGGTGGTGGTGGACGCCGACCCCACGCCGCGCCCGGCGCTGCGCGCCACGCTGCTGGTCGACTGGCCGGTGGAAGCCGCCGCGCCGCAGCGCATCGCCTTCCTGCGCAGCGAAAGCGCGGTGCCGCTTTCGCTGGCCCCGCTGCTGGCCGGCGAGCTGGCGGCGGCGCAGCGCGAAGAGCTCAACGGCCTGTACGTGGCGATGACGCGGGCCCGCGAACGCCTGGTCTTCAGCCGCACCGAGCCGCACCGCAGCGGCCCCACGCGCAGCTGGTGGGCGCGTGTGCACGAACAGGCCGAGCCCTGGGAACCGGCGCTGGACGCGGATGCCACGGATGCCGGACCGGCGCCACCGATCTTCGTGCCCGTGCTGCCCGCGCTGGCTCCGCATGCAGCCGGTGACGTGGCGCCCGAGGCCCAGGACGCCGCCTCCGCGCGCCTGGGCCAGGCCGTGCACCGCCTGCTGGAATGGGCCGGCCGCCCGGGCCTGGCGCCCGAGACCTTCGACCTGCCCGGCGCCGCGCGCGCCGCCGCTGCCGCTTTTGGCCTGTCGCCGGCGGCCGCCGCGCGCGTGCTCACGGTGGCCGGGCAGATCCTGCAGAGCCCGGCCTGCGCCGCCTTCTTCCACGGCCCGGCCCTACGCTGGGCCGGCAACGAGGTGCCGGTGGCCGAAGGCGGCGAGCTGCTGCGCATCGACCGCCTGGTGCTGCTGCACGAACCCGGCGCCGCGCCCACCTGGTGGGTGCTGGACTACAAGCTGCAGACCGGCGCCACCTCGCTGCCGCTGTACCGCGAACAGCTGCGCCGCTACGTGCGCGCCGTGGCCGCGCTGCAGCCGGGCGACGCCGTACGCGGCGCGCTCATCACCGGCGCGGGCGACTTGTTGCCGATTGAGGTGAGCTGATGCGCGAAGTGTTGCCGGAACACCGTTCTGTTCCGGCCTTCGCGCGCCACCCGGTGCGGTTTCAATCGGGTTCCCATGCCCTCGTCATCTTCCGACACGTCCCAGGCGGCAGCGCCGGCGCGAAACAGCGCCGTGCGCTGGTTCGGCCGCCTGCAGCTGCTGCGCCTGCTCGGCAAGAGCGAGCGCAGCATGGCCTGGCGCGTGGCCGATCCGCGCAGCGGCCAGGAGCTGATGCTGGTGCTGCCGCGCGTGCAGCCGCCCGATGCCGCAGCCATGGAACGCTGGCAGCAGACCGTGCGCCACGGCGCCAAGCTCAACCACCCGCAGCTGGCGGCCGTGGTCGACATCGGCGTGCAGGACGGCTGGCCCTACGTGGCCTACGACCCGCGTGATGGCGCCACCATCACCGAACGCCTCAGCGCGCGCGGCCTGCCCGCGCTGGAAGCCGCCGACTGGGCCAGCCAGGTTCTGCAGGGCCTGGCCTACGCCCACGAGGCCGGTGTCGGCCACCACGACCTGCAGCCCTTCCTGGTGCTGGTGAACGACAGCGGCCAGCTGCGCGTGGCCGGCCTGTCGGTCGCCTGCGAGATGGCCCACGGCGCGGCCGACACACGCCACGCCGGCACCACCACCGAACCCGCTGCCCTGCGCAGCCAGCGTGCCGCCGCCGAGCGCGACGTGCTGGCCGCCGGCGTGCTGATGCACGCACTGCTCACCGGCCACCCGGCGCTGGAAGAGAACGACGTCGGTCTGGCCATCGCGCGCCTGCCACCGACCGGCCGCGAGATCCTGCGCCTGCCCTACACCACGGCACAGCCGGTGCCCGAGCCGCTGCGCGCCATCGTCAACCGCGCCACCGACCGCCAGGAGCGCCAGCGCTACCGCAACGCCCGCACCCTGCTGCGCGCGCTGGAAGGCTGGCAACGCACCGAAAGTGGCGCCGGCGGTGGCCCGCTGGCCCTGCTGAGCGACAAGCTGCGCATGGCCGGCGTGCTGCCCTCGTCGCCCGGCGCCTCGGCCCGCGCGGCGCGCCTGACGCTGATGGAACGCGAGCGCACCATCGAGCTGGCCGAGGTGGTGCTGGAAGACCTGGCGCTGTCCTTCGACCTGCTGCGCCTGGTCAACACGGCCCAGGTGCGGGGCAGCCAGATCTCGGGCAACGGCCCGGTGCTGACCATCCGCCGCGCCATCGCGATGCTGGGTCTGGAAGGGGTGCGCCGTGCCGCGCTGGCGCTGCGTCCTTGGCCGGGCCCGTTGAACGACGCCGGCGCCGCCGAGCTGCAACGCATGGTCGACCGCTGCCAGCGCGCCGCCCGCACCGCCGTGCTGCTGCGCCCGGCGGGTTACGACGCCGAGGTGGTGTACCTGGTGACGCTGCTGCAGAACCTGGGCCGCCTGGTCGTCACCTACCACTTCCCCGACGAAGCCGCGCAGATCCGGCGCCTGATGCAGCCCGCACCGGCCGCCAAGGAAGGTGAACCCGACGAACCGGGCATGGAGGAGGCCAATGCCGCCTTCGCCGTGCTGGGCGCCGACATCGAGGCCATCGGCGCCGCGGTGGCGCGCCACTGGGGCCTGGACGAAACGGTGCTGGGCCTGATCCGGCGCCTGCCGCAGGGCACGCCGGTGCGCAATGCCGACAGCGACGACGACGTGCTGCGCGCGCTGGCCAGCTGTGCCAACGAGGCCGTCGACGCCCTGGCCCAGCCTGCACCGCGCGTGGCGGGCGCGCTGCAACGCGTGGTCGGCCGCTACGGCCGCGCACTCGACTTCGGCCTGCGCGAGCTGCAGGCCGCGCTGCAGGGGCAGACCACCGGGCCGGTGGGTTCGGCGCCCACGGCACCGGCGCCGCTGGACGCCTGAACCCCATGCCCCGCCTGCCTGCACCATGACCACCGCCGCTGTCGGACAGCTGGGCCGCTTCGAGCTGCTGCGCCTGCTGGGCAAGGGCGCGCAGGCCAAGGTCTGGCTGGCGCACGACCCGCGCCTGGACCGCGAGGTGGCGCTCAAGCTGCTGGACCCCGGCGCCGACGCCGCCGCCGTGAGCCAGTGGCTGCACGAAGCGCGCGCCGTGAGCCGGCTCACGCACCCCAACATCGTGCCCGTGTTCGAGGCC
Organism: uncultured Rubrivivax sp.; assembly: GCA_964423075.1. Classification (GTDB taxonomy): domain Bacteria; phylum Pseudomonadota; class Gammaproteobacteria; order Burkholderiales; family Burkholderiaceae_C; genus Rubrivivax. The sequence continues at coordinate 4,189 of CAYREA010000263.1, forward strand.
GACGAAGAGCACCAGCAGCCCTATCTGGTGTTCGAGTATGTCGACGGGCCCACCCTGGCCCAGGCCCGGATGGGCAAGAAGCCGATGGGCGCGCGCGAAGCCGTCCAGCTGATGCTGGGCGTGCTGGACGCGCTGGCCGCCGCGCACGAGATGGGCGTGGTTCACCGCGACCTGAAGCCGAGCAACATCCTGCTGGGCAACGACGGCCGGCCGCGTGTGATGGACTTCGGCATCGCCGCCCGCGTGGCCCAGCGCCACGCCCCGGCGAGCGGACGCAAACGCGAAGGCTTCGACATGGCCGAGGGCCGCATCGTCGGCACCGCGGGCTACATCTCGCCTGAAGCGGCGCGCGGCGAGCCGCCGGTGCCGGCGATGGACGTCTTCGCCGCCGGCGTGGTGCTGGCCGAACTGCTCAGCGGCGCGCAGCCGATGCGCGAGACCGACCCCTACCGCTACGTCGAACGGGTGCAGCGCGAGGACATGGTGCTGGCGGCCCACGCCAAGGTGGACCACACCCTGCGCGGCATCGTGCAGCGCGCGCTGTCGCGCAACATCGGCGAGCGCTACGACAGCGCGCGTTCGATGCACACCGCGCTGCAGGGCTGGTTGAACCCCGAGGGTGCGGCCGAGCCCGAGGCCGGCAGCAGCCACGCGACGCTGGAATTCCTGCTGCGCCGCATGAAGCACAAGACCGACTTCCCGGCACTGTCGTCGTCCATCGTGCGCATCCAGCGCGTGGCGGTGTCCGAGACCGAGAGCCTGGCGGCACTGGCGGGCGAGATCCTCAAGGACGTGGCGCTCACCAACAAGCTGCTGCGCATGGTCAACACCGCGCACTTCACGGCGGTGTCGGGGGGTGGCATCGCCACCGTCTCGCGCGCGGTGGCGCTGGTGGGCTTCGCGGGCATCCGCAACATGGCCTTGTCGGTGGTGCTGCTGGAGCACATGAACGACAAGGCGCATGCTTCGCTGCTGAAGGAAGAGTTCCTGCGCGCCGTCACCGCCGGCACGCTGGCCGACGAGCTGACGCCGGTGGCGCGCGAGGCCGAAGAGGCCTTCCTGGGGGCGATGTTCCAGAACCTGGGCCGGCTGCTGGCCGAGTGTTACCTGCCGGAAGAAGCGCAGCAGATCCGCCAGGCGCTGCAGGGCCACGAGACCACGCCCGATGCGCGCAGCCGGCGCGAAGGCGCGGCCAAGCGCGTGCTGGGCCTGTCGCTGGACGAACTGGGCGCGGGCGTGGCCAAGGCCTGGTCGCTGCCCGACAGCCTGCAGCTGGTGCTGCGCGCGCCCGACGGCGACATCCCCGCCAAAGCCGAACGCGGCAGCGATCGCCAGCGCTGGATGGGCCGCATGGCTGCCGACATGGCCGACGCCATGCTGGCCGCCGACGGCGAAGCCCAGGCCGAGGCCCTGCGCGGCGTGGCCGAGCGCTACGCCCCGGCGCTGGACCTGAGCCCGCGCGACATCGTCTCGGCGGCGCAGGCCACGCGCCTGCGCGTCAACCAGCTGGCGCAGGCCATGGGCGTGAGCGTGCCCGCCGGCGCCCCGGCGCGGCGCCTGCTGGAAGCCACGCAGCCGCCGGCCGACGACAAGACCCTGGTGCTGGCCGCGCCCGGTGCCGACACCAAGGCCCAGCTGTCGCGCGCGCTGGAAGAGGTGCGCTCACGCGCGGCCGCCAAGACGCTGCGTGTCAACGACCTGCTGCAGCTGGTGCTGGACACCATGCACAAGGCCGTGGGTTTCCGCTGCGTGGTGCTGTGCCTGCGCGACCCCACCAGCGGCAACCTGCTGGGCCGCGTGGGCCTGGGCCCCGAGGCGGCCGAGATGAGTTCGCTGTTCCGCATCAAGCCCGACCTGAACGCGATGGGCGACCTCTTCGCCTGGCTCACCGCCAAGGGCGCCGACCTGCTGGTGAGCGACTCCAAGACCGTGATTGCGCGCCTGCCCACCTGGTACCGCGAGAACATCAACGCGCCCACCTTCCTGCTGCTGCCGCTGATGGTG
>CAYREA010000264.1:0-6169 GCA_964423075.1 uncultured Rubrivivax sp.
CGCAGCTCGCGGCGCGCCACCTTGTCTTCGTAGGCCGTGCCGATGCCCTTGCCTGTGGTGCCGATCTTGCCGCTGCCGCTGCTTTCACGCCGGCCTTCGCGGGCGCGGTCGACTTCGACGTGGAAGGGCAGGATCAGCGGGCAGGCTTCGGACAGGAACAGGCGTGAACGCACGTCGATGCCGAGCTGTTCGATGCGCTCGATCTCCGACAGCATGTGCGCCGGGTCCACCACCACGCCGTTGCCGATGTAGCAGGCCACGCCTTCGCGCATCACACCGCTGGGGATGAGCTGCAGCGCCGTCTTGCGGCCGGCAATCACCAGCGTGTGTCCGGCGTTGTGGCCGCCCTGGAAACGCACCACGCCCTGGGCGTGGTCGGTCATCCAGTCGACGATCTTGCCCTTGCCTTCGTCGCCCCACTGGGTACCCACCACCACCACGTTGCGACCCACGCCGGGCCGTGCCGCTGCTTGCATGTTCACGCTAGTCCTGAAAGAGCTGAGAGATTCATCCGGCGGCGCGCGGCGTCAGCGCACGCAGCACCCAGTCACCGCCCTGCTGCACCAGTTCGCGGTCGCAGTCGAAAGCCTGGGCTTCGAGTTCGTGGCCGGGCAGCATGGCCAGCACGATCTCGCCGGCCTCGCGCAGTCGGCGCACCGCGGCGCGCAGCGCCGGGTCTTCGCCCCAGGGCGCACGCACGGCACGCGGCGCCGGCGAAGGCCCGGCCACTTCGGCCAGCGCCTTCAGATCGAGGCTGAAGCCGACGGCCGGACGGTTGCGGCCGAACACGGCGCCCACCTCGTCGTAGCGGCCGCCACGCGCCAGTGCATCACTGCTGCCGGCGCCGTAGATCGCGAAGCGCGGGCCGCTGTAGTAGGCGTAGCCGCTCATGTCCGACAGGTCGAAGCCGAGCTTGAGCGAAGGGAAGGCCGTGCGCAGGTGCGCGGCCAGCCAGCGCAGGTGCAAGAGTGCGTCGCGCACCAGCGGGCGCTGCGGCAGTTCGCGTTCGGCGGCGTCGAGGATCTCGTCGCCGCCATACAGGCGCAGCAGCGCGCGCAGGCCCGAGCGCGCCTCGGCCGGCATGCCGCGCGTCAGTTCTTCCAGCGCGGGACCGTCCTTGTCCGACAAGGCCTGCACCACCGGCTGCAGTTGCGCAGCGTCCAGCGGCACGCCGGCCAGCACGCCGCGCAGCACGCGCGCATCGGCCAGGTCGATCACCGGGTTCGAGACGCGCGCGGCCTGCAGGCAGTCGAGCGCCAGTTCAGCGGCCTCGAGGTCGGCTTCCAGGCCAGCGTGGCCGAAGATCTCGGCGCCGAACTGCAGCGGCTCGCGTGAGGCCGACAGGCCGGCCGGCCGCGTGTGCAGCACCGGGCCGCAGTAACACAGGCGGGTGACGCCTTCGCGGTTGAGCAGGTGGGCGTCTATGCGCGCGGCCTGCGGCGTGGTGTCGGCGCGCAGGCCCAGCATGCGGCCGCTGAGCTGGTCCACCAGCTTGAAGGTCTTCAGATCGAGTTCGCGTCCGGTGCCGGACAGCAGCGATTCCAGGTGTTCCAGCAGCGGCGGCATCACCAGTTCGAAGCCGTAGCCTAGGGCACGGTCCAGCAGCGCACGCCTGAGGTCTTCGACGCGTCGCGCCTGGGCCGGCAGCACGTCGGCAATGTGCTCGGGCAGCAGCCAGGCAGACAGCATGAAAGGCACCGGTGTTGAAACCGGCATTGTACGGGCCGGGCCCGTGCCGGCCTTCAGCGCGCCGTTCAGTGGAAGAGGGCCAGAAGCAACAGTCCGGTGGCCATGCTGCACAGGCCGATGAAGCGGATCTGCCCGTCTGACAGCTGCGTGGCCTTCTCGAACGCCGAGCGCCAGGCACTCGGGCTCAGGAAGGGCAGCAGCCCCTCCAGGACGAGCATCAGGGCCAGCGCCGAAAGCAGCAGGTCGCCGCTCATCGCGCGTGACGAGCCGGACGGCGCGAGACTAACGGCGCGGTGCCCGCGTTTCGCCCGGAGCAGTGCCCGCGCCGCTGCTGCGCATGGCGCGGAAGAACTCGTTGTTCGGGTCGAGCACCATCACGTCGCCCTTGCTGCGGAAGGTAGCGCGGTAGGCTTCCAGGCTGCGATAGAACTGCGCGAACTGCGGGTCGCGGCCGAAGGCGTCGGCGTACAGCGCGCTGGCCTTGGCGTCGCCCTCGCCCTTGATCTTCTGCGCGTCGCGGTAGGCCTCGGCGATGATCACCTCGCGCTGGCGCTCGGCGTCGGCCTTGATCTTCTCGCCCTCGGCATTGCCCTGGGCGCGCAGTTCGTTGGCCACCTGCTTGCGTTCGCTTTCCATGCGCCGGTACACCGACTCGCTGATATCGGCGACGAAGTCGACGCGCTTGATGCGCACGTCGACGATCTCGATGCCGAAGTCCTTGGCCTCTTCGGTGAGGCGTTTGCGCACGTCGGTCATCACCTTGTCGCGTTCGCCGGCGAGCACGCCGCGCACGTCGCGCTTGGTGATCTCCTCGTTGAAGGCGGCCTGCACCACGGGCGCGAGCTTGCCTTCCAGGTTGCGGAAGTCGGTGCCGTTGTTGCGGATGAACTGGCGCGGCTCGGAGATGCGCCACTTCACGAGCCAGTCGATCACCAGGCTCTTCTTCTCGGCGGTGAAGATGGGCCGCGTCTCGGGGCTGTCCAGCGTCTGCACGCGCTTGTCGAGGAAGACGATGTTCTGGAACGGCGGCGGCTGCTTCCAGTGCAGGCCGGGCTCGGAGATCACTTCCTTGATCTCACCGAGCGCGTAGACCACGCCGACCTGGCGCTGGTCGACGACGAAGAGCGTGCTGGCCAGCAGCATGAGCAGCACGAGGCCGCCGACAACGAAAATAGCGATGCGGTTCATGTTCTGGGCGCCCTTCTTCAGCGGCCTTCGCGGTCGCGCGTGCGCGAGTTGTCGCGTGATCGCACGTCCACGGCGGTGGTGGGGGCGGGGTCGGTCTGCGTGGCCTGCGGTACCACGGTGACGTTGCTGCCCGGCGTGGAGGCCGGCAGCGCGCCCTGCTGCAGCAGGCGGTCCAGCGGCAGGTACAGCAGGTTCGAGCCGCTGTTGCTGTCCACCATCACCTTGGTGACGTTGCCGTAGATCTGCTGCATGGTGTCCAGGTACATGCGGTCGCGCGTGACGCTGGGCGCTTTCTGGTACTCGGCCAGCACCGAGCGGAAGCGCTGCGCATCACCCTCGGCCTGTGCGATGACGCGCGAGCGGTAGCCCTCGGCCTCTTCCATCAGCCGCGACGCGGTGCCGCGGGCCTTGGGGATGACGTCGCTGGCATAAGCCTGGCCTTCGTTCTTGAAGCGGTCGCGGTCGGCGCCGGCCTTGAACGCGTCGTTGAAGGCCGACTGCACGGCGTCGGGCACCTGCACGTTCTGCATGTTGACGTTGGAGATGACGATGCCGGCCTTGAGCCGATCGAGCTGGGCCTGGATCGAGCTGACCAGCGCCGCCGCGATGGCGTCGCGCTGCTCGTACAGCACCTGGTCGACGCGGCTCTTGCCGACGATCTCGCGCACGGCCGATTCGGCCGCCTGCACCACGGCTTCGTCCGGGCGGTTGTTCTCGAACAGATAGGCGCGCGCGTCGGCGCGGCGGTACTGCACGGTGAAGCGGATGTCGACGATGTTCTCGTCCTGCGTGAGCATCGACGAGTCTTTCAGCGCCGTGGCCTGCACCACCGTATTGCGTCCCACGTCCACCGATTGCAGCTGCGACACCGCCACCGTCTCATGCGCCTGCACCGGGTAGGGGAAGCGCCAGGCCCAGCCGGCTTCCTTGATGCCGGCGAACTTGCCGAAGGTGGTGATGACGGCGCGGTGGCCTTCCTGCACGATGAAGAAGCCGCTGCCGAGCCAGATCAGCAGCGCCACCACGGCAATGAGGCCGGCGCCGATGCCCGCGCTCTTGGCGTCGGGCTGGAACGGGCCACCGGGCGGCCGTTCGTCATTGCGGCCGCCGCCCTTGCCGCCGCCGAAGAGGCCGCTGAGCTTGCGGTTGAAGTCGCGCCAGAGTTCGTCCAGGTCGGGCGGGCCGTCGTTGCGATTGCTCATGAATGCCAGTGGGTGGGTGAGGCGACGGGCGTGCCGTCGGGCAGTAAGGGATGTGGGGCGGCACCGGCCGCGTTCAAGCGCAGCAGAGCCGCCTCGGCGATGGCCTGGCGCAGGCGGTCAAGGCCCAGACCGGTGCGCGCGCTGACGAAGACGCGCTGGCGCATGACACCGGGATGGGCTTCGATCCAATCGGCCTGCTCGCGCGCCTGGCGCGAGTCTTCGAGCAGGTCGCACTTGTTGTAGACGAGGATCTGCGTCACGGCGTCGGCGCCGATCTCTTCCAGCACGCGCTCAACCTCGGCCTGCTGCTCGTCGCGCAGTGGGCTCGCGGCGTCGATGACGTGCAGCAGCAGGTCGGCATCGGCCGCTTCCTGCAGCGTGGCGCGGAAGGCTTCCACCAGCTTGTGCGGCAGGTCGCGGATGAAACCCACGGTGTCTGACAGCGACACCGAGGCCTGCGCTTCGGGCAACCACAGCGCGCGCGTGGTGGTGTCGAGCGTGGCGAACAGCTGGTCGGCCGCATAGGCGCGCGCCTTCACCATCGAATTGAACAGCGTGCTCTTGCCGGCGTTGGTGTAGCCCACCAGCGAGATACGGAAGGTGCCGCGTTTCTCGCGCGCCTTGCGCTGCGTGCCGCGCTGGCGCTTCACCTTCTCGAGACGCTCTTTCACCGACTTGATGCGGTCGCCAATCATGCGGCGGTCGAGTTCGATCTGCGCCTCACCCGGGCCGCCGCGCGTGCCGATGCCGCCGCGCTGGCGTTCCAGGTGGCTCCAGCGCCCGACCAGGCGCGTGGCCATGTACTGCAGGCGCGCCAGTTCCACCTGCAACTTGCCTTCGTGGCTTTGCGCGCGGTCGGCAAAGATGTCGAGGATCAGCGAGGTGCGGTCGGCCACCGGCACACCCAGGTGGCGTTCCAGGTTGCGCTGCTGCGCCGGACTCAGGGCCTGGTCGAAGATCACGCCGTGCGCCTCGTGGGCAGCCACCAGCGCCTTGATCTCGTCGGCCTTGCCGCTGCCGATGAAGAGCGCCGGGTCGGGCGCCTTGCGGCGTGCCGTGACGCGCGCCACGGCCAGGTCGCCGGCCGAAGCGGCAAGGAGCGCCAGTTCGTCCAGCGTGGGATCGAAGTGGTGCGAGCCGCCCACGTCCACGCCCACCAGAACGGCGCGCGTGGGCCCGTCGCTGGCGGGCGCCGGGGGGTTGTGGGAACTCAAGATGTCGCGGGAGACGCCCGTGGCTTTCAGGCGGGGTCGCCGGGCTCGTTGGCGTGGAAGTTCACCGCACGGCTGGGCACGACGGTGGAAATGGCGTGCTTGTAGACCATCTGGGTGACGGTATTGCGCAGCAGCACCACGTACTGGTCGAACGATTCGATGTGGCCTTGGAGCTTGATGCCGTTGACGAGGTAGATCGACACCGGCACATGCTCCTTGCGCAGCAGGTTCAGAAAGGGGTCCTGCAAAAGTTGGCCTTTGTTGCTCACGATATTCTCCGTGTTGGATACCAGGAATCGCTCACGTTATCACAGCGATGCCGCACCGAGGGACGGTACGGCCATTGGTGTACGGCGCGCTGCTCAGGTTCCGCGTTCGTCGAAAGGATTCTTCCCCGAACGCATCTCGATGCGCACCGGTGTGCCCACCAGCTTGAAGTGCTCCCGCAGCCGCCCTTCGAGGTAGCGCTTGTAGCTGTCGGGCACGTGGTCCAGCCCGGTGCCGTGGATCACGACCAGGGGTGGGTTCATGCCGCCTTGGTGGGCGTAGCGCATCTTGGGGCGGAAGCGCCCTTCGCGGCGCGGCGCCTGGTGCTCGTTGGCTTCCTGGATCAGCCGCGTCAGCACCGGCGTGCTCATCTTGACGGTGGCCGAGGCGTGCGCCTGCATGATGGCCTTCCACACCGCCGAAAGACCCGTGCGTTTGATGGCCGAGATCTGCAGCACCGGCGCGTAGCGCAGGAAGGCCAGCCGCGTTTCGATGGAGCGCTGCAACTGCTGGCGCTGGTAGTCGTCGGTGGCGTCCCACTTGTTGACGGCGATCACCACCGCGCGGCCGCTTTCCAGGATGTAGCCGGCGATGTGCGCGTCCTGGTCG
>CAYREA010000265.1:0-6133 GCA_964423075.1 uncultured Rubrivivax sp.
CGGCGCCGCGGTAGCCGATCTTCTTGCAGGCGGCGGCGCAGCGGTCGCCGATGCGTTCGATCACCCGGCGCGGCAGGCCCGGGGCCGGCGCCTCTTCGATGATCTTCTGGTGCCGGCGCTGCATGCTGCAGTCGCGCTCGCCCAGCCAGACGGCGTTGCGGAAGGTGTCGGCCAGCACCTGGATCTCCACGTGCCGCGGGCGCTCCAGGAACTTCTCCATGTAGACCTGCGGGTTGCCGAAGGCGGCGCCGGCCTCGGCGCGCGTGGTGGCCACCGCGTTGATGAGCGCGGCCTCGGTGTGCACCACGCGCATGCCGCGCCCGCCACCACCCCCGGCGGCCTTGATGATCACCGGGTAGCCGATGGCGCGGGCGATGCGGATGATCTCCTTCGGGTCGTCGGGCAGCGCGCCTTCGGAGCCGGGCACGCAGGGCACGCCGCTCTTGATCATGGCCTGCTTGGCCGAGACCTTGTCGCCCATCAGGCGGATCGATTCCGGCGTTGGCCCGATGAAGACGAAGCCGCTCTTTTCCACCCGTTCGGCGAAGTCGGCGTTTTCGCTCAGGAAGCCGTACCCGGGGTGGATGGCCTCGGCGTCGGTCACCTCCGCGGTGGAGATGATCGCCGGCATGTTCAGGTAGCTCAGGCTCGACGCCGCCGGGCCTATGCACACCGCCTCGTCGGCCAGCTTGACGTACTTGGCCTCGCGGTCGGCTTCGGAATAGACGACGACGGCCTTGATGCCCATCTCGCGACAGGCGCGCTGGATGCGCAGGGCGATCTCGCCTCGGTTGGCTATCAGGATCTTCTTGAACACGAGGCGGCGCCTATTCGACGATGAACAGCGGCTGTCCGAATTCGACCGCCTGCCCGTTCTCGCACAGGATGCGGACGATCTTGCCTTCGACGTCGGACTCGATCTCGTTCATGATCTTCATCGCTTCGATGATGCAGACCGGGTTGCCTTCCTTGACCATGTCGCCCACCTCGACGAAGGCCTTGGCGCCCGGGCTGGCCGAGCGGTAGAAGGTGCCGACCATCGGCGACTTGATGACCTTGTCCGTGGCGCGCGCGGCGGCTTCGGCCGCCGCGGTGGCGGCCGGCGTGGGCGCATCTGCGGCGGGCGCGACTGCGGCGGGAGCCGGCGCGTAGGCCACCGGCGCGGCCACCATGGCCACACCCCCCTTGACGATGCGCACCTTGCCTTCGGCTTCGGTGATTTCCAGTTCGGAGATGTTCGACTCGGACACCAGGTCGATCAGCGTCTTCAGTTTTCTCAGGTCCATCGGGAGCAGATCCTCGTGACGGGGGCGCCGGTACGGCCGGCGCTCGATGGTTGTGGGGGGCTCAGGCCTTCTGCGCGCGCAGGAACAGCGCGTGGTGCAGGGCCAGCCGGTAGCCGTTCACCCCCAGCCCGACGATCACGCCGCTGGCGATGCCCGAGAGGTAGGAGTGGTGGCGGAACTCCTCGCGCTGGTGCACGTTGGAGATGTGGATCTCGATGAAGGGCAGGGCCACGCCGGCCAGCGCGTCGCGCAGCGCCACGCTGGTGTGGGTGAGGCCGCCCGGATTGATGAGGATGAAGGTGGTGCCGTCGGTGCGCGCCGCGTGGATGCGGTCAATCAGCGCCCCTTCGTGGTTGCTCTGGAAGCAACTCAGGTTGGTGCCGGCATCGGCAGCGATCTTCACCAGTTCCGCTTCGATCATCGGCAACGTGGTCGCGCCATAGATCTGGGGCTCGCGGGTGCCGAGCAGGTTCAGGTTGGGGCCGTTGAGGACAAGAATGGTCATGGGCACGAGGGCTTGCGACGCCGCGGAGGGCGGACTTTACGCTTTTTGGCGGCGGTTCTGCGCGACTGGCGGCAGTTGGCGCGAAAAAGCCGGTTGGCAGGCCCCTACAGGTTTTGCGTCCAGCGTTCCAGCTCTTCGGCGCTGGTAATTCCCAGCTTGCGCTGCACGACGGCTCCCTGGCGATTGAACACCGCGGTGTACGGCATGCCGCCCGCGCTGTTGCCGAGCTGACGGCTGAGGTCGGTGCCGTCGAAACCCGCCAGGCCGATGGTATAGCTGACTGGAGAGCGTTCGAGGAATTGTCGAACGGCCGTCGGGTTGTCCACCGCCAGTCCCAGCACGCGGCCGCCGCGTGGGGCGAAGCTGCGCGCGAAGCGGTCGAGCTCGGGCATCTCTTTCACGCAGGGCGGGCACCAGGTGCCCCAGAAGTTCAGCACCAGGGGTTTCCCGCGCAGGCTGGCCATGGCCAGCACCTGGCCATCGGGCTGGGTGAAGTTCATCTGCCAGAAGGCCAGGGCACCTGCGTCGGGCGCCGGGCCGGCGGCGCTGCGCTCTTCGCGCAGGCGCCAGGCGGCGCCGCCCACGGCCGCCGCAGCGCCCGCGCCCACCAGCAGCCAGCTGCGGCGGTTCATGCGCCGGCCGCCATCAGGCGCTGCAGCGCGGCCAGGTCGCCGCGCCAGCTGCGGCCGCGGGCGTCGGGCTTGAGCGCGCCGCGCTGGTCGTCCAGGTCGTGCAGCAGCAGGTGCACGGTGACGGTGTCGTTCAGCGCCTGGCACTTGCTGGACACGGTCAGCACATGCAGCGGCTCGCCGCCGTGGCGGTCCTGCGACTGGCTGTCGTAGTGGACGCCGGCGTTGATGAGCGCGATCTCGGGGGCCTTGGTGTCGTCGCAGTACAGGTCGAGCATGACGGCAGACAGCCGAGTGGCCGTGCCGCGCCATGTGGCGCCGGACAGGTGCGGGCGGAATTCGGCCAGCCGCTGCATCCAGGTGATGGCCACCTCGCGCAGGGCCTGCAGCTCGGCGGGCTGGGTGTCGGCGCAGAAGATCTCGATGTGCTCGCGCACGGCGTCTTCCAGCTGCTCGTTGCTGGGCAGCTCGGGCCGGCCGCCGAACTCACGCACCGCCTTGCGCTTGGCGGCGGCGTACTCCATGCCCTCGTCCACCACCAGGCGGGCGGCGGAGGCGGCGATCTCAAGTGCGGCGCTCACGGCAGTTCCACATCGTTCATCCGGGCCGCAATGGTGGCCGCCCGCCCCATCACGTAGCCGGAGGCGGGGCTCTTCTCGAAGCGCTTGGGCGCCGGCAGCATCACCGCAAGGCGCGCCGCCTGCTCGGCCGACAGGCGAGCGGCGTCGGTGCGGAAGTAGTAACGCGCCGCGGCCTGGGCACCGAACAGGCCTTCGCCCCATTCCACGTTGTTGAGGTAGATCTCCAGGATGCGCTGCTTGGACAGCAGCGTCTCCAGCGTGACCGTCAGCACCGCTTCCTGGGCCTTGCGCAGCACGTTGCGCTCGCCGCTGAGCAGCAGGTTCTTGGCGAGCTGCTGGGTGATGGTGGAGCCGCCCACCAGCTTGGGCGGCCGCCGCGGGTTGCGCACGGCGCGCGCTTCGGCTTTCAGGTTGCGGTTCCAGGCCTTTTCCACCGCTTCCCACTCGATGCCGTAGTGCTCCACGAAGCCGGCGTCTTCGCTGGCGATCACGGCGCGTGGCAGCTGTTTGCCCAGTTCCGCCGCCGGCCGCCATTGCTGCGCCCATGCGATCTGGTGCTTTTCCGTCAGCAGCCGCCAGGCCTCGCTGCGCTGGAAGGTGGTGCTCTGCGGGTCGACCACGGCCATCAGTGCGATGCGGGCGATGAACACCAGCTGCAGCGCGAAGGCGCACAGCAACAGCAGCAGCAGCAGGCGCCAGGCCGTCTTCATCGGCCGGCGGCGATGTCTTCGCGCAGCATCTGCAGCACCGGCGCCGTGACCGGGCGCACGCCGCGCCAGATGAAGAAGGCCTCGGCCGCCTGTTCCACCAGCATGCCCAGGCCGTCGCGCGCCGCGGCGCCGGCATCGCGCGCCCAGGCCAGGAAGGGCTCGGATGCCGGGCCGTACATCAGGTCCACGGCCAGCGCGCCCGGGGCCAGCACGCCGGCCGGCACCGGCGAGGCCTGGCCCTGCAGGCTGGTGGCGCTGGCGTTGAGCACGATGTCGTAGGCGCTGCCGGGCTGTTCCAGCGGCACGGCGTCGAGCGCGGCGCCGTGCTGACGCGCCCAGGCGGCGTGCGAGGCAACCAGGCCGCGCGCCTTCTCGGCCGTGCGGTTGGCCACCACGATCAAGGCCGGCCGCCGTTCCAGCAGCGGCCCTAGCACGCCCGCACCGGCGCCGCCGGCGCCCACCAGCAGCACGCGCCGGCCTTCCAGGGCCACGCCGGCGTTGGCTTCGATGTCGCGCACCAGGCCCACGCCGTCGGTGTTGTCGGCGTACCAGCCCGCGGCGTCGAAGCGCAGCACGTTCGCGGCGCCGGCGCGCCGGGCGCGTTCGCTGCAGCGCGCGGCCAGCCGTGGCGCGTCGAACTTGAAGGGCACGGTGACGTTGCAGCCGCGCCCGCCCTCGGCGGCGAACTGGCGCACCACGGCCTCGAAGCCGTCCATCGGGCACAGCATGCGCTCGTAGGCCACGCTTTGGCCGGTGGCGCGCGCGAAGGCGGCGTGGATGGCCGGGCTGCGGCTGTGCGCCACGGGGTTGCCGATGACGGCGTAGCGGTCGGGGTTCATGCCGGGTTCAGCGTGCGCCGGTGCTCAGGGTGGTTTCAAGCCCGTCCTCGCGCGTGAAGCGGAAGCGCGAGGTGATGACGATCTGGTCGGCCTGCGCGCGCATGGCCGGGCTGAAGGCACCGAAGGGCGAGGCGGCCTGCACGATGGCAATGGCCTGGGCATCGAGCCGCCGGCTCTTGGAGGCCTGCACGATCTCGGCCTCGACCACGCGGCCGGTGGCATCGACCGTCACGTTCATCGTCAGCTCGCCATAGAGCTTGCGGCCGCCGTATTCGGGGAAGTTGCGCGTGCCGCGCTCTTCGATGCGGCGGCGCAGCGAGTCGTAGTAGAGGGCGTAGACCTCTTCGCGCGTGGCCGGGCTGATGTAGCGCTTCTTGGGCCGCGCGTTCTCGTCGTTGACGCGTTTCTCGATCTGCGCCAAGAGGCGCAGCAGCTGCTTGCGCCGGTCTTCCTGCTCGCGCTCGGCCGGCGTGCCGTTCTCGCGCTGCGGGTCGGGCGGCGGCAGCACGGCCAGCTCGCGCCGGATCTGCGCCAGCAGCTGCTGCTGCTCCTGCTGCAGCTGGTCGATGCGCTTCTTCGCGTCTTCGGCCGAGTCACCCAGCTGCATGGTGGCGGCCGAAGGCAAAGGCGAGGTGGCACGCCCCGCCGCCGCTTCGCCGCCGCCGGACAGGTTGGCCTGCGCGATGGCCTGCGCCTCGGCCGGCGCCTCGTTGCTGCGCGCGTTGACGAGGATCACCTCCAGCGGCGTGTCCTTGAAGGCGCGGTTGAAGCCCTCGGGGTCGGCAAAACGCACCAGCAGCACGGCGCCGTGCAGCGTCACCGAGCCGATGATGGCCCACTGGATCGCGCTGAGGTCTCGCCAGTGCATGTTGATCAGGCTGCGTCGGCGGCCGGCTCGGGCGCGGCTGGCGCTTCGGCGTCGTCCAGGGTGATAGCGATCTGCAGCGTGGCGGGCGCCTCGCCTTCGTCGTCGCCGGCTTCTTCCGCCGCTTCGGCCGCAGCAGGCGGCAGGTCGAGCCGGGCCGCCAGGGCGGCGTGCAGTTCCAGCGTCAGCAGGTCTACGCCGGCGACACGGGCGCGCACGCGCGTGCCACGCGGCAGGCTTTCGGTGCCGGGCAGGCGGAAGACGAGTGGCAGCGTCTCGGCGCGCACCAGGCCGTCCTTCATCACCGCGGCCTCGAGTTCGGCCACTTCGTTCTGCTGCAGCCAGCGCAGCGTCCAGTAGCGTTCGATCTGCTGCTGGAAGCCGTTGTAGGCCGTGTAGGCGGCGTCGAAGCCCGAGATCACCGAGAACAGCGCAGCGTCCTTGGGCTTGAAGGGCGCGGCCAAGGCGGCGGTGCGGCCGTGGCGGGCGCAGGCGATGATCTGCCACTGGTTGGCAAGGTCCACATAGCGCCGCAGCGGGCTGGTGCTCCAGGCGTACTGCGCCACGCCCATGCCGGCATGCGGCGCGGGCTTGGTGCCCATGCGCACCTTGATGCCCGGCAGCAGGCTGGCCTGGCTGCGGTAGATGGCCGGCACGCCGTGTTCGGCCAGCCAGCCGCCCCAGGTGCTGTTGGCCAGGATCATGGCCTCGGCCACGA
>CAYREA010000266.1:0-5994 GCA_964423075.1 uncultured Rubrivivax sp.
CGCCGTAGTGCGTGTTCTCGGTGGTGAAGCCGTAGGCGTACTCGTCCATGTTGAGTGCACCCACCAGCACCGCGCCTTCGGCTTCCAGGCGGCGCACCAGCACGGCGTCGCGTGATGCAGGCGCCGCGTCGCGCTCGATCTTCGAGCCGGCCAGCGTCGGCATGCCGGCCACGTCGAACAGGTTCTTCACCGCGAAGGGCACGCCGGCCAGCTTCATGCGCGCGCGGCGCGGGTGCGCGTCCACCGCATCGGCGCGCTTGAGCGCCCGTTCGGCCAGCACGGCGGTGAAGGCGTTGACCTTGCCGTCGGTGGCGGTGATGCGGTCGAGGCTGGCCCGCACGGCAGCGCGTGCGTTCAGGCTGCCCTCGCGCACGCCGGCGGCGATGGTGCTGGCCGTGGCGGCGTTCATTCGCCCACCTCGGGCGCCACAGGGCGGAACACGGTGCCGGGCTCGTCGGCCGGCGTGAGCGGCAGGCCGTCGAGCAGCGTGGCCATCTGCGCGGCGAGACCGAAGTACATCTCCACGCCCGGGCGCTGCTCGGCGCTGATCTTCAAGCCGAGCGTGTCGGCGATGGCGTTGATCGTGGCACCGCGGTCCATGGGCAAGCTCCTTCAGGCCTTGTAGATCTGCCGGTAGTCGGGCTGCAGGTGAAACCAGTACTGGTAGCCCATCACGTCCTTCTGCATCGCCACGTCCATGGTGGGCTGGAACAGCGGCACGCGCGGCACCTCGTCGTAGGCCAGCTGCACCATGTCCTTCACGAAGGCGTCGTACAGCGTCTTGCTCTCGGCGAAGCGGGCGTTGTCGATCATGCGGTCGAGCTTGGGGTTCTGGTAGCTCATGGTGTTGAACACCGCGTTCTGGCCGTGGTAGCACCAGAAGAAGAAGTACTCGGGGTAGTTGAGCCAGCCGCCGAAGCGGTTGATGAGCAGCGGCATGTCCTTCTTCAGCAGCGCCGCGCGCCAGGTGGCACCGGGAATCTTGTTGATGGTGGTCTTGATGCCGATGGAAGCCAGCGATTCCTGGATCAGCACCGCCATCGGCTCACCCACCGTGGCCCCGCCCAGGTCGAAGGACAGTGTGGTCTCGAAGCCGTTCGGCATCCCGGCCTCGGCCAGCAAGGCCTTCGCCTTGGCGATGTCGGCCTTGTAGGCGGTGGGCTGTGGCCAGGCCGTGGACTTCACCGCGCCCGCGGCGCCGTAGAGCTTGATGCCGCGGCCGTAGAGCGCGTTGTCGTAGAGCCGGTCGTAGGGAATGGCGTAGGCCACGGCCTGCCGCACCTTGGGGTTGTTGAACGGCGGCTTGGTGACGTTCATGCCCAGGTAGTACATGGCGTTCTCGATCGGCGTGCTGCTGACCTTGACGCTGCCACCTTCCTTGCCGAGTTCGCTGAAGTCCTTGGGCGGCAGGTCGAAGGTGATGTCGATGTCGCCCTTGACCAGCAGCGCGCGGCGGTTGCCGGCGTTGGGCACCTCGCGCTGGATGACGCGGCGCAGTTTCGGCAGCGCGCCGCTCTTCCAGTCGTCATAGCGCACGTAGACGATCTCCTGCCCGGGCCTGAAGGCCTCGACCTTGAACGCGCCGCCGCCGGCGGTGTTGTTGCGCGTCCAGGCCAGGCCCCAGGGGTCTTGCGCGGTGGCGTTCTTCTTCACCAGTTCGCTGTTGAAGATGCAGGGCACCGGCACCGCCAGGTCGTTCATCGTGAGCTTGTCGCGGCGGATGAACTTGACGCGGAAGGTGTGCTCGTCGACCACCTCGAACTGCTCGGGTTTTTCCAGCGAGCCGGCGGCCATCTGGAAGGTGGGGAAGCCGCCGACCGTCACGGCGCGGTCGAAGCTCCACTTCACGTCCTTGGCCGTCACCGGCGTGCCATCGTGGAACTTGGCGTTCTTGCGCAGCTTGAAGGTGACCGAGTTGCCGTCGGGCGCGATCTTCCAGCTCTCGGCGAGTTCGGGTTCGAGCTTGTCGATGTCGTAGACCACGCGGCCATCGGGCAGGGTCTTCTTGCCGTAGCTCATCAGCCGGTCGTAGCAGAGCCAGCTCACGCCGTAGCTGGGGCGGTTGGCGCCGACGGTGTGAATGTCCAGCGAGTTGGGGCCGAACTCGTTGGCCACCACCAGCACGTCTTTCGGGCGCCCCTGCGCGGCGGCGATGTGCGGCAGCGTGGCCAGGCCGGCGGCGGCGCCGGTACCGAGGAAGTCGCGTCTTTGCATGGTGATGGGGCTTTGTGGTTCAGGAGGTTGCGGACAGGCTGCGCAGGTAGGCACGCCAGCCGCCGAATTCGGTGATGTCGCGCGCACCCGCCAGGGCGTGCTCTTCGCACAGGAAACCGTGCACGTGGCGGCCGTCGGCCAGCATCACGCTGCCCAGGCCCAGCGGCGGCGGAATCAGGGCCAGGAAGGAGCCCACCGCAGCCACCGGCATGGCCCACACTTCAAGCGCTATGGCGCCGCCGCCTTCGGCCACCCGCTGCAGGCCGGGTTTGGGCGGCGTGGTGCCGGGCAGGGCGTAGAAGCGGTACTGCGGCGCGGTGGTGGTGGTTTCCAGCAGCACCGCGCCGCGTTCACGCAGCTGGCCGTTCAGCGGCAGGCCCGACAGGTGCGCGCCGACCACGGCGATGGGCAGCGTGGCCCGCACCGCCGGGGCGCGCAGCAGCGGTTGCGCTGCGGGTGCCTGCATCCAGTGGCGGCCCAGTGCCTGCAGCGCCACGTCGAAACCGCCGGGCGCGATGAAGGTCACGCCGAAGGGCAAGCCGCCCGCGCAGGGCGCGGCCGGCACGGCCAGCGCGCACCAGCCCAGCAGGTTGACGAAGTTGGTGTAGGTGCCCAGGCGCGCATTGACGCCCAGAGGGTCGGCGTCGACCTCGGCGAAACGCGGGTGTGTGGGTGCCGTGGGCACGAGCAGGGCATCGACGTCACGCCAGAGCGCCTGCAGGCGCTGCTGCAGGTCGCGCAGCTTGTATTGCGCTTCGAAGGCCTGGGTGGCGCTGAAGGTGGGAGCGCGTGCAATGACCTGGCGCACGGTCTCGTCCATGGCCT
Organism: uncultured Rubrivivax sp.; assembly: GCA_964423075.1. Taxonomy (GTDB): domain Bacteria; phylum Pseudomonadota; class Gammaproteobacteria; order Burkholderiales; family Burkholderiaceae_C; genus Rubrivivax. The sequence continues at coordinate 3,040 of CAYREA010000266.1, forward strand.
GCGGCTGGTGGTCGAAGATCTCGCGGCAGGCGGCGTGGCGTTCCGCCACCCAGGGGCCTTCGTAGAGCAGCGCGGCCACTTCGTGCAGCGACGTGAAGTCGATCTCGACCAGTTCGTGGCCCAGCGACAGTGCATGGCCCTTGGCCGCCGACCAGGCTGCGGCATAACCGCTTGCGGCGTCCACGTCGGCCTGCTTCGGCACGCCCAGGCGCAGCTTCGGCGCCAGGCTGGCGGGGCCAGGGGTGTAGGCACTGTAGGCGTCGCCGGCATCGGCGCCTTCGATCACAGCCAGCACCTGGGCTGCATCGTCCACGGTGTGGGCGAACACCGACACGCAATCCAGCGTGCGGCAGGCCGGCACCACGCCGGCGGTGCTCACCCGCCCCGGCGTGGGCTTCAACCCAACGAGCCCATTGAAGCCGGCCGGCACACGCCCCGAACCCGCGGTGTCGGTGCCCAGCGAGAAGGCCACGATGCCACGCGCCACCGCCACCGCGGAGCCCGAACTGGAGCCGCCGCTGATGCGCGACGCGTCACTCACGCAGGCCGGCCGGCCGTAGGGCGAGCGGGTGCCCACCAGGCCGGTGGCGAACTGGTCGAGGTTGGTCTTGCCCAGCCACAGCGCGCCGGCATCGAGCAGCTTGCGCACCACGGTGGCGCTGCGCACCGCGCCGTGGGCGAAAGCCGGGCAGGCCGCCGTGGTGGGCGCGCCTTCGATGTCGATGTTGTCCTTGACGGCGAAGGGCACGCCCAGCAGCGGGTAGCGCTGCAGCAGGGCGCTGCGCGCACCGGGCTCGGCCAGGCGCTGCGACAGGCGCGCCATCTGCGCGTGCCACGAGGTCTCGGGGCAGAGGTGGATCCACAGGCCCCGCGGCCACGTAGCCTGCGCCGCGGCACGGGCCTGCTGCAAGGCGGGCAGGGGGTTCCCAGCGGCCGCGATCAAGCCCTGCCAGGCGGCGACGGTGCGAGGGAGGGAAGGCGTGTCCTGCATTGGTGCACTGGCTTGTATACCAGTTGCTCCAAGCAGACGCCGTGCCAGGCCGGGCCTTGCCCGGCGGACCGGTCAGGGTGTGAGGGTGCGCGCCGGTTCGCGCATCAGCACGAACTCTTCGGCGGCCGTCGGGTGCATGGCGATGGTGCGGTCGAAGTGCGCCTTGGTGGCACCGGCCGTCAGCGCCACGGCCAGGCTCTGCACGATCTCGGGCGCGTCGGCGCCCACCATGTGCACGGCCAGCACGCGGTCGTTGTTCGCGTCCACCAGCAGCTTCATGCGGGTGCGTTCCTGTCTGCCGATGAAGGCCTGCTTCATGGGGCGGAACTCGGTCTCGAAGACCTTCACCGTGTGCCCGGCCGCCAGCGCCTCGGCTTCGGTGGGGCCCAGGGTGGCGATGGGCGGCAGCATGAAGACGGCGCTGGCCACCAGCGACAGGTCCACCTCGCGCGGCGCGGCGCCGAACAGGCTGTCGGCCAGCGCACGGCCTTCGGCGATGGCCACCGGCGTGAGGTTCTTGCGGTTGGTGACGTCGCCGATGGCGTGGTGCTTGGCCGCCGTGGTGGCCATCGCGCAGTTCACGCGCACGGCGCCGGCGGCACCGAGTTCGATGCCGGCGCTGCCAAGGTTCAGGCCCGCGGTGTTGGGCCGCCGGCCGGTGGCGTTCAGCACCCACGGGAACTCGCGCACGCGGTCTTCGCCGAAGTGCAGCAGGAAGCTGGCGCCCATGCGTGCCACGCGCGTCGGCGCGCTGCCCGGGTGCAGTTCCACGCCGGCAGCGCTCAGCTCGGCCGCGGCCGCGGTGCGCAGCATTTCGTCGAAGCCGCGCAGCGGCAGGCGGTCTCGGTAGTACAGCGCCACCCGGGTGCCCAGGCGCGCCAGCATGCTGGCGAACTCCACCGCGATGTAGCCACCGCCGATCACGGCGCAGGCGGCGGGCAGGGCCTGCAGGTCGAGCAGCTCGTCGCTGGTGGCGCAGGCTTCGATGCCGGGAATGCTGTCGCGCACCGGGGCGGCGCCGGTGGCGATGAGCACGTGCCGGGCCGTCAACACCCGCTCTCCCACGCGCACGCGCAAGGGGCCGTCGAGTTGCGCGCAGCCCGCGATCAGCTCGACACCGCTGCCCTGCAGCATCTTGCGGTACACGCCTTCGAGCCGCTGCGTCTCGGCCGCCTTGGCGGCGGCCCAGCGTGGCATCTCGAACTGCGCAGGAGCGGATTGCCAGCCGTAACCGGGCGCTTCGGCGAAAGCGTCGCGGAACTGCGCCGCATACATCAGCAGCTTCTTGGGCACGCAGCCGCGCAGCACGCAGGTGCCACCCACGCGGCCGGCCTCGACGATGGCCACCTTGGCGCCATGCAGGGCCGCGCGGCGCGAGGCGGCCACGCCGCCGGAGCCGGCACCGAGGGTGATGAGGTCGAAATCAGGGTTCATGCAGGGCTCCGGCGGGCTATTGGACAATGTCGGCCATGGCTCTTGAAGATTACGCTGCCGCGCAGATTCGTGCCGGCGAACTGCGCGCGCTGCTGCACCACCATGCACACCGCTACTACGTGCTCGACGCGCCGGAGATCCCCGACGCCGAGTACGACCGCCTGTTCCGCGAACTGCAGGCCATCGAGGCCGCGCACCCGGCGCTGCTGACGCCCGACTCGCCCACCCAGCGCGTGGGCGGCCGCGTGCTGGACGGTTTCACGCCGGTGCGCCACGTGGTGCCCATGCTCAGCATCCGCACCGAGACCGACACCACGCCCGGCGGCGCCACCGCCTTCGACGAACGCGTGCGGCGCGAACTGGAGCTGACGGAAGACGCGCCGCCCGTCGAATACAACGCCGAGCTGAAGTTCGACGGCCTGGCCATCAACCTGCGCTACGAGGCCGGCGTGCTGGTGCAGGCGGCCACGCGGGGCGACGGCGAGACCGGCGAAGACGTCACGCAGAACATCCGCACCATCGGCCAGATT
>CAYREA010000267.1:0-5989 GCA_964423075.1 uncultured Rubrivivax sp.
TGCCGCCGGTGGCCATCTCGATGCCGTAGCGCTTCTGCAGTTCCTGTTCGGCGAACTTGCTGAATGGCGGGTTGGCGCCGGCCCAGATCACCCAGACGATCTTGCGGCCCGGCGCGTCCTTGAGCTTGTCGATGATGCGCTGCAGGCCGGCGGTGAAGTCGCTGGTGGCCGCGGGCAGGTATTCCTCGTGCACGAGCTTGGCGCTCTTCACCGCTTCGCGGAAGGCCTTCACGCCGTCCTTGCCGAAGGCGTTGTCCTGCGCCAGCGTCACGAGCGTGTGGCCAGGTTTGTCCAGCGCCACGGCGTTGGCGATCGCGTCCTGGCTGCTGTTGCGGCCGGTGCGGAAGATGTACCGGTTCCACTTGTCGCCGGTGATGCTGTCGGCCACGGCCGGCTCCACCAGCAGCACCTTCTTGTATTCGTCGGCCACCGGCAGCATGGCCAGCGCCACCGGGCTGGCGGTGGGGCCGACCGCGATGTCGGCCTTGTCGTCACCGTAGGCCGCAGCCAGCTGGCTCTTGCCCACGTCGGGCTTGCCCTGGTCGTCCTTCTCGATCACCACCAGCTTGCGCCCGGCCACGGCCATGGTGCCGCCGGTGGCGTAGTCCAGGCCCATCAGGAAGCCGGTGGCGGTCTGCTTGCCGTAGGCTTCCAGCGCGCCGGTCTTGCTGTAGACGTGGGCGATGCGGATGTCCTTGCCGGCTTGGGCCCAGGCGCAGAAGGTGGCGGCCAGGGCCAGCGTGAACAGCAGGCGGCGTTTCATGGTGCAGTCTCCTCGTTGTTTGAGGATGACTCTGTGCAAGCCCTGTGCCGGTGCGAACTGGAAGGGTTAACCCTCAATCTGGTGCGCAAAGTGGCCGCCAGCGGCTGGATGCGACGCAGAGTTGCCTGGATTTCAGTCAGTACAGGTGACTGGAATTCAGTCAGTCGTTGAGGTCCGGGTAACGCCCCAGGCGGTCGTACAAGGCCGCACGCGACATGCCCAGGCGGCGTGCCGCGCGCACCCGGTTGCCTCCGCTGGTCTTCAGTGCCGCGGCAATCGCCGCCCGCTCCACTTCTGCGACCTGCTCGGCCAGGGGCCGCAGCAAGGGGGTCAGTTCCGACGGGCCGGCGGGCTCGGGCGTGGATGGCGGCGCGGCGCGCGGCAGGCCTGCAGGCAGTGCCTCGAAGTGCGCCACCTCCAGCACCAGGTCGTCCGTCATCAAGGCCGCCTGCTCCAGCACATTGCGCAACTCGCGGATGTTTCCCGGCCACACCGCGCGCGCCAGCAGCGCCAGCGCCTCGGGGCTCACGCTGCGTGCCGGCAGCCCGCTGCGCCGCGCGATGTCTTCCGACAGTGCCTCCACCAGCGCTTCCAGATCACCCACCCGCTCGCGCAGCGGCGGCAGCCGGATCGGCAGCACGTTGAGCCGGTAGAACAGATCGGCGCGGAAGCTGCCTGCGGCCACCATGCCCTGCAGGTCGCGGCTGGTGGCCGCGATGATGCGCACGTCCACGCGCTCCACGCGGTTGCTGCCCAGGGGTTCGATCTCCTGCTCCTGCAGCGCGCGCAGCAGCTTGCTCTGCAGCGCCAGCGGCATGTCGCCGATCTCGTCCAGGAACAGGGTGCCGCCGTCGGCCAGCTTGAACTTGCCCTCGCGGCCCTTGCGGTCGGCGCCGGTGTAGGCGCCGGGCGCCACGCCGAAGAACTCGGCTTCCAGCAGCGTGTCGGGCACGGCCGCGATGTTCAGGCCGACGAAGGGCCGCGCGGCGCGTTTGCCGGCGGCGTGGATGCCTTGCGCCAGCAGTTCCTTGCCGGTGCCGGTTTCGCCCAGCAGCAGCACGGTGCTGTGCGTCATGGCCACGCGGCGCGCCTGGCGCTTCACTTCCAGCGCCGCCGGGCTGCCGCCGATGTAGCTGGCGATGGTGTGGCGGGTGCGCCGCGCCTCGGCGATCTGGCGCCGCGCCGCGTTCAGCTCGGCCTGCAGGCTGCTGAACTTGGCCACCAGCGGCTGCATGGTGCTTTCCGGATGGTCCAGCAGCACAAAGCCGACGGCGCCGATCACCTCGCCCTGCTCGTTCTTCAGCGGCAGCCGGCTGACGAGGAAGGTGCCGGCGTGGTTGCTCAGCAGGTCCACCAGGATGGGCTGGCCGCTGTCGATGACCTGGCCCATCAGCGTGTTGGGCACCACGTCTTCCACGCGCCGGCCGACGAAGTGCGCCTCGGTGTGGCCGAGGGCGGGCAGGAAGCGGCGGTAACCGTCGTCGATCCACACGATGCGGTGCTCGCGGTCCACCACCATCGTGCCCAGGGCGGTGCCGGCGAAGATGTCGAACATGCTCTTCGCGGCCAGCGCGAGCACACGTTCGGCATTGAGCGGGGCGGTGGATCGGGTGTCGACGGGCATGCGGCGGCGAATGTACAGCGCCGTGGGTGCAACGCCCGTGCAACGCCGGCTTTTGCACAGTTCGTCCTCACGAAAGGACGCCCCATGCAACCCACCCTCTACCTGCTGCACACCCCGGCTCACCGGGCCGTGCTGCACCTGCTGCAAGACACGCTGCGCGTGCTGATCCAGCGCGCGACACAGCGCTGCCAGGCCTGGCAGCGCCAGCGCGCGGCACGCGCCAACCACCGCCTGCTGATGGCGCTGGACGACACGCTGCTGCGTGACCTGGGCATGGACCGCAGCGAGCTGCTGTCCATCGCCATGAATCCCGGCGACCCCGAGCGCGCACGCGCCGGCGGCTCGAAGTGACCACCCTCAACACCTCGCCTGGAAAAAGCCTGACCATGACTTCTGCCCTGCTTGAAACCCCTGCCCAGACCGACACCACCGCGCGTTACGCCCGCTGCATCGAAACCTCCCAGCGCGTGCGCTGGGACATCGAGCGCGACGTCATCCGCGGCCGCGACTTCGACTACGGCAAGTCCTTCCTGCCCGACGGGCTGTCCAAGGCCGCCGAGCTCGGCTTCCTGCTGCCGGCCGAGCGCCGCTTCCTGTCGCAGGTGCAGGGCCGCACCTACGCCAACATGTTCGCGCTGGTCGAACGTTTCATCGGCGCCAAGACCACCGAGCTGGCGCGTTCGCACGGCCTGGGCGACCAGGTGGCCTTCGAGGCCCTGGTGCGCCTGACCGACGAGGAGCTGAAGCATCAGGCCCTGTTCCGCCGCCTCGACACGATGATGGCCAGGGCCATGCCGGCCGGCTACAACTTCCTGCCGCAGCCCGACGAGGTGGCGCAGGTGGTGCTCGGCAAGTCCAACTGGGCCGTGCTGGCGCTCACGCTCAACATCGAGCTGTTCTCGCAGGCCCACTACCGTTCCAGCATCGACGCCGACATGAGCCTGTCGGACCTGTGGCGCGATGTCTTCCGCTTCCACTGGATCGAGGAATCGCAGCACGCGATCCTGGACGAACTGGAATGGCGCCGTGAACACGCCCAGGCCGACACCACGGCGCGCGACCGCGGCGTGGACGAACTGATCGAACTCGTGGGCGCGGTGGACGGCATCGTGCAGATGCAGGCGTGCGCCGATGCCGAGTACTTCCTGCAGCGCCTGGGCCGCACGCTGCCGGCGGCCGAAGCGCAGGCGGTGCGTGGCACGGTGCTGAAGGCCTACCGCTGGCAGTACATCGTGAGCGGCGCGCAGGAGCCGCGTTTCATCGAGGCGCTCGGCTCGATGGTGACGGAAGCGCAGATGCAGCGCATCGGCGCGGGCCTGGCGCCCATCGTCGCCCACGTGCTGGGCTGAGCGCGCTGGCCGGCGCAAACCCCGTCGCAGCCCCGCGCCGGCCCACACTGGTGCTGCTGCATGCCAGTGCCAGCTCGGCGCGCCAGTGGGACACACTGGCCGACAGCCTGCGGCCGCAATTCGACGTGCACGCCATCGACCTGCACGGCCACGGCGGCCAGCACAGCTGGAAGCAGGCCCGGCCACTGGCCCTTCTGGACGAGGCCGCCCTGGTGCAGCCGCTGATCGATGCGGCTGGCGCGGTGCATCTGGTGGGGCACTCCTACGGCGGCGCGGTGGCGCTGCATCTGGCGGCGGCGATGCCGTCGCGGGTGCTGAGCCTGGCCGTCTACGAGCCGGTGCTGTTCGGCCTGCTGGCGGCGCACGAGCCGCAGGCCGCTGCGGTGAGCGAAATCTTCGCCCTGGCAGAAAGCCTGCGCCTCAAGGTTGCCGCGGGCCGGCTGGAAAGTGCCGCGCAGAGCTTCGTCGACTACTGGTCGGGCGCAGGCTGCTGGGCCGCGATGGCGCCCCCGCGCCAACGCGCCGTGGCCACGCGCATGGGCGACGTGGTGCGGCAGTTCGACGCGCTCCATGGCGAGCCGCTGCCGCCGCAGCGCCTGGCCGGCCTGCACATGCCGCTGCTGTGCCTGGCCGGCACACGCAGCACGCCGGCAGCCCTGAGCGTGGCCACGCTGCTGCGCCGGCTGCTGCCCACAGCGCGGCACGAATTGCTGGTGGACATGGGGCACATGGGGCCGCTGACGCACGCACCGCAGGTGAACCAGCGCCTGCGCGCCTTCCTGCAGGCGCAGGTGGTACCGCGGCACGCCGCCGCCGCTCTCGGCTGAAAGGCTGGGCAGGGCCGCCCACCCCGGGTTAGGGTTTTGTGATTCCGTAATTACAGCGTTATGCTGCGGGCTTCACGCTGGAGCCCACGATGCCCGACCCCATCCCCCTGCGCGGCACCTCGCTGCACGACGGCGTGGCCACGCGGCTGCGCGCGATGGTGTTCGAGCGCGAACTGGCCCCCGGCGAGTGGATCGACGAAAAGGCCCTGGCCGAAACCTGGCAGGTGAGCCGCACGCCGCTGCGCGAAGCGCTCAAGGTGCTGGCCGCCGAGGGCCTGGTGGACCTGGTGCCGCACCGCGGCTGCCGCGTCATCGAACTCAGCGACGACGATGCCGACGCGCTCTTCCCCGTGATGGCCTTGCTCGAAGGCCGCTGCGCCTTCGAGGCCGCCAGCAAGGCCAGCGACGACGACCTGCGCGGGCTGCAGCGCCTGCACGACGACCTGGAGCGCCACGCCGCGGCGCAGGACATCGACGGCTACTACCGCGCCAACCACGAGTTCCATTCCACCGTGCAGCGCCTGGCCGCCAACCGCTGGCTCGACCGCTGCACCGGCGACCTGCGCAAGTTCATGCGCCTGATGCGTGGGCGCCAGCTGCAGCTGCCGGGGCGCATCGCCGCGTCGATCAACGAACACCGGGTGCTGATCGACGCCTTCTTGCAGCGCGACGCGCCGCGCGCCGAACGCGCCATGCACGACCACCTGATGGCGCAGCTGGTGGCGCTGAAGAAACTGCGCCGCAGCGCCGCGGCCAAGTCCGCCACAGCCACCACCGGAGGCCGCCGTGCTCGATGACATCCGCCAGGCCGCCCACCGCCAGCGCACCGCGCGCGCGGTGCGGCGCATGAAACTCGACTGCAAGCGCCTGGTGGGCGAGAAGGGCGAGCTCAACGGCATGGCCCAGGCGCGCGACCTGATCGACCGCCTGGAGGACATGGAAGACGACCAGCTCGACGAGTTCTTCGACTTCCTGGCGGCCGACCTCAGCCCCGATCCGCAGCTGGTGCTGAAACACGCCCAGGCCTACGCCGCCAACCCCGGCGCGGCCACGCTGGCGCCGCTGGTGCACGCGGCCGAGCCGCCGCGGCAGGAGCTGTTCCGGCGCCTGAACCGCATGCCCGGCGGCACCAGCGCCGTGCTGCGCCTGCGCCGCGCGCTGCTGCGCGTGCTGCGTGACCGGCCCGAGCTGCAGGCCATCGAGGCCGACCTCCTGCACCTGCTGACGAGCTGGTTCAACCCCGGCTTCCTGCAGATGAAGCGGGTGGACTGGAACTCGCCCGCGCAGCTGCTGGAAAAGATCATCCACCACGAGGCCGTGCACGCCATCGACGGCTGGGACGACCTGCGCCGCCGCCTGCAGCCCGACCGGCGCTGCTTCGCCTTCTTCCACCCGCAGCTGCCCGAGGAGCCGCTGATCTTCGTGG
>CAYREA010000268.1:0-5986 GCA_964423075.1 uncultured Rubrivivax sp.
CGCGACGAGATGATGAAGACCTCGGGCTACCGCGTCAGCCCCACCGAGGTGGAAGAGGTGCTGTACGCGACGCAGAAAGTGGGCGAGTGCGTGGCCTTCGGCAGCGAGCACCCGACGCTGGGCCAGGCCATCCAGGTCATCGCCACCGCGCCCGACGGCAGCGCCGCGCTCGACATCCCCGGCCTGCTGGCCGAATGCAAGCAGCGCATGCCGGCCTACATGGTGCCGGCCGGCATCCACCCCATGGCCGGCCCGCTGCCGCGCAACCCCAACGGCAAGATCGACCGCAAGCTGCTGTCCACGGCCTGGCACGAAAGGCAAGAGGCATGAGCACCGCCCCCAGCAAGCCGGCCCACGTGCCGATGAACCAGTTCGGCGTGCAGGGCGGCGAACTGCTGATCGGCGGCGTGCGCGTCAGCACCCTGGCCGCGCGCGTGGGCCAGACCCCGTTCTATGCCTACGACCGCAGCCTGCTGCGTGCCCGCGTGGCCCAGCTGCGCGCGGCGCTGCCGGGCGCGGTGAAGCTGCACTACGCCATGAAGGCCAACCCGATGCCGGCCGTCGTCGGCTTCATGGCCGGCCTGGTGGACGGCATCGACGTTGCTTCGGCCGGCGAGCTGAAGGTGGCGCTGGACGCCGGCGCCGACCCGCAGGAGATCAGCTTCGCCGGCCCCGGCAAGCGCGATGTCGAACTGCACCAGGCCGTGGCCGCCGGCGTGCTGGTGAACGTGGAGACCGCGCGTGAGTTGCCGGTGCTGGCCGCGGCCTCGCAGGCGCTGGGCCTGCCGGCACGGGTGGCGCTGCGCGTCAACCCGGACTTCGAGCTCAAGGGCTCGGGCATGAAGATGGGCGGCGGGCCCAAGCAGTTCGGCGTCGACGTCGAGCAGGTGCCCGAGGTGCTGGCACAGATGGCCGCGCTGGGCCTGGCCTTCGAAGGTTTCCACCTCTTCGCCGGTTCGCAGAACCTGAAGCCGGAGTCGATCTGCGAAGCGCAGCAGAAGAGCTACGAGCTGGCGCTGCGCCTGGCTCAGCACGCGGCCACGCCGGTGCGCTTTCTCAACCTGGGAGGGGGCTTCGGCATTCCCTACTTCCCCGGCGAGCAGCGGCTCGATCTGGCGCCCATCGGCGCCAACCTGCAGGACATCAGCGAACGCGCCACGCGCGACCTGCCGCAGGCGCACATCGTCATCGAGCTCGGGCGTTACCTGGTCGGCGAGGCCGGTGTCTACGTGGCGCGCGTGGTCGACCGCAAGGTCTCGCGCGGCCAGGTCTACCTGGTCACCGATGGCGGCCTGCATCACCACCTGTCGGCCTCGGGCAACTTCGGCCAGGTGGTGCGCAAGAACTACCCGGTGACGGTGGCCAGCCGCGCCGATGCGGCCGACCGCGAAGTGGCCTCCGTGGTCGGCCCGCTGTGTACCCCACTGGACCTGCTGGCCGACCGCATGGACTTGCCGGTGGCGCAGATCGGTGACCTGGTGGCCGTGTTCCAGAGCGGCGCCTACGGCATCAGCGCCAGCCCGCAGGGCTTCCTGGGCCACCCGGCCTGCGTCGAAGTGCTGGTCTAGCCGGCCGGCCACACGCGATGGCGCAGCCTCGCAGCACACACCGGCGCGGCCGCCGTTTCAGCTGGCGCCTGTGGCTGTCGCTGGGGCTGCTGCTCGCGCTGGCCAGTGCCGGCACGGCCTGGTGGATCTACCGCGAGCTGGGCCGCTCGCCGGGTGAACTGCTGGACTACGTGGACCTGCGCCTGGAAGGCCACCCGCGCCTGGAGGCGCTGGCGGCGGCACCGCTGGGGCTGCTGCGCAGCACTTTCGACGCCTCGCGCGGGTCCGACCGGCTGCGGCTGCCGTTTCCCGTGCCACCGCCCCCGCCGCGCCGCGGCCCGGCCGAGGTGCTGGCCGCGGAACCGGCGCCGCAGGGAGCCCGCGTCTGGCGCGTCGGCAAGAGCGGCTCGCTGCTGCGCGTGGCCGATGCGGCGCGGCTGGCTCAGGACGGCGACATCGTCGAGATCGAAGCCGGCGACTACCGCGGCGACGTGGCGGTGTGGGAGCAGGCGCGCCTGACCATCCGGGCCGTCAATGGTGCCGCGCGGCTCTATGCCGATGGGCAGAGCGCCGAGGGCAAGGCGATCTGGGTCATCCGCAACGGCGTCTTCGACATCGCCAACATCGACTTCATCGGCGCCAAGGTCGATGACGGCAACGGCGCCGGCATCCGCTTCGAGGCCGGTCAACTGCAGTTGCGCCACTGCCTGTTCTGGGGCAACCAGATGGGCCTGCTGACGGGCGGCGAGGCGCCCATCGCCGCGAATGCCGTGCTGCGGGTGGAGAACAGCGAATTCGCCTACAGCCACGTGGACGGGCGCTGGGGGCACAACATCTACGTCGGCGCCATCGCCGAGTTCACGGTCACCGGCAGCTACTCGCACCACGCCGGCCGCGGCCACCTGCTGAAGAGCCGCGCCCGGGTGAACCAGGTGCTCTACAACCGCTTCACCGACGAATCGGGCGGCCGCGCCAGCTACGAGCTGGACTTTCCGAACGGCGGCATCGTGCGCGTGCTCGGCAACGTGGTGCAGCAGCAGCCGGAGACCGACAACTCGACCCTCATCGCGTACGGAGAAGAGGGTTATGCCTGGCCCGAGAACCGGCTGCTGGTGGCCTCGAACACCCTGGTCAACGACCTGCGCTACGGCGGCACCTACATCCACGCCGCGCCGGGCGCCGGCTCGGTGGTGTCGGCCAACAACCTGCTGGTAGGGCCGGGGGTCTTTCGCGCCGGCAGCGTGCTCACGCGCTGGAACGACGTGCGCAGCGAGTGGGAAGACCTGGAACGGCCGGCGCGGCAGGACTACCGGCCACGGCACGCGGAGCCCCGTTTCGCCTACCGCGAGCTGCCGGATCCGGCGCAGCGCGAGCAGCTGGCGCCGCGTGCGCAGTACAGCCATCCGCTTTCCACGAAGGCGGCCGGAGCACCGCCGCGGGTGGTCGGCGCCCTGGCGTCGGCAATGCCCTGACTCCGCGGATCGGCAGGCAGCATAAAATAGAAAGCTTGCCTGCGCCCGTGTGGCGTTCACAAGGACCAAGCTCCGTGTTCATCTCCTCTGCCTACGCCCAGACCGTCCCCGCCGCCGGCGGCACCGAGTCATCCCTGTTCAGCCTGCTGCCCCTGGTGGCGATGTTCGCGGTGCTGTACTTCATCATGATCCGTCCGCAGATGAAGAAGCAGAAGGAACACAAGGCCATGATCGAGGCCTTGGCCAAGGGCGACGAGGTGGTCATCGCCGGCGGCGTGCTCGGTCGCGTGGCCAAGATGGGTGACAGCTACCTGCACGTGGAAGTCGCCAATGGCGTCGAGGTGCAGGTGCAGCGCGGGGCCGTGGTGCAGGTGCTGCCCAAGGGCACCTTCAAGTAGTCGTTCACCAGGACCACCGGGCCCATGGCCCGGCGGCCCGCCGCGCCATGCTGCGCGGCGACCCCGAGGATTTCCCCATGAACCGATATCCCCTGTGGAAGTACGTGCTGCTGGGCATCGTGCTGCTGGTGGGCTTGCTGTACACGGTGCCCAACTTCTACGGCGAGGCGCCGGCGGTGCAGGTGTCGGGCGGCAAGGCCACCGTCAAGGTGGACGCCGGCATGGTGCAGCGCGTGCAGCAGGTGCTCGAGGCGGCCAAGGTGCCGGCCGAATTCGTGCGCTTCGACGGCAGTTCGGTGCGCGCGCGCTTTTCCGACATCGACGTGCAGAAGAAGGCGGCCGATGCGCTGAAGGCCGCGCTCAACCCCGACCCCAAGGACGAACGCTACGTGGTGGCGCTGAACCTGGTGTCGCGCACGCCCGACTGGATGGCCAAGTTCCGCGCCCTGCCCATGTACCTGGGCCTGGACCTGCGCGGCGGCGTGCACTTCCTGCTGCAGGTGGACATGCGCGGCGCGCTGAAGCAGTCGGTCGAAACCTACGCCAGCGACGCCCGTGCGTCGATGCGCGAGAAGCGGGTGCGGTTCACCGAAGTGGCGCGCGAGCCCAACGGCATCACCGTCAGCTTCAGCGACGCGGCCGAGGCCGGCAAGGCGCGCGACCTGCTGTTCGACCGCCTGCCGCAACTCACCTGGACGCAGGAGACCGACGGCAGCACCACACGTGTGCTGGGCCGCCTGTCGCCCAAGGCCATCAATGACATTCAGGCGCAGGCGGTGCAGCAGAACATCGAGACGCTGCACAAGCGCGTCAACGAGCTGGCCGTCTCCGAGCCGGTGATCCAGCAGCAGGGCGCCGACCGCATCGTCGTGCAGCTGCCCGGCGTGCAGGATCCGGCGCGAGCCAAGGGCATTCTCGGCCGCACGGCCACGCTCCAGTTCCGCCTGGTCGACCCTGATACCGGCAGCGCCGCCGAGGTGGTGCCCACGCGCGAAGGGGGCAACGTGGGCCTCAAGCGCGACGTCATCGCTACGGGTGACCAGCTGCAGCAGGCCGCCGCCACGCTGGACGAGAACCAGCGTCCGGCCGTGAGCGTGCGCCTGAACGATGTGGCCGGCCGCTCGATGAAGAACGTCACCCGCGAGAACCTGGGCAAGCCCATGGCCATCGTGCTGTACGAGAAGGGCAAGGGCGAAGCGCTGTCGGTGGCCACCATCCAGGGCGAATTCGGCACCGACTTCCGCATTACCGGCCGCTTCACGCCGCAGGAAACGGCCGACCTGGCGCTGCTCACGCGCGCCGGAGCGCTGGCCGCACCGATGGACGTGATCGAGGAGCGCACCATCGGCCCGAGCCTGGGCAAGGAGAACATCGACAAGGGCTTCAACAGCGTGATGTACGGCTTTGCCGCCATCGCGCTGTTCATGTGCGCCTACTACCTGCTGTTCGGCGTGTTCAGCACGCTGGCGCTGGGCTTCAACCTGCTGTGCCTGGTGGCCGTGCTGTCGATGCTGCAGGCCACGCTGACGCTGCCTGGCATCGCCGCCATCGCGCTCACCCTGGGCATGGCCATCGACGCCAACGTGCTGATCAACGAACGGGTGCGCGAGGAACTGCGCGCCGGTGCGTCGCCGCAGGTGGCCATCAGCGTGGGCTACGAGCGCGCGTGGGGCACCATCCTGGACAGCAACGTCACCACGCTGATCGCTGGCATCGCCTTGCTGGCTTTCGGAAGCGGGCCGGTGCGCGGCTTCGCCGTGGTGCACTGCCTGGGCATCGTCACCTCGATGTTCTCGGCCGTGATGTTCTCGCGCGGCCTGGTCAACCTCTGGTACGGCCGGCAGAAGAAGTTGAAGGGCGTGTCCATCGGGCAGGTGTGGCGGCCCGACGGCGCCAAGCCCGCGGCGGCAGAAGAAGCCTGATCAGGGGAACAAGCGATGGAATTCTTCCGCATCAAGAAAGACATCCCGTTCATGCGCCATGCGCTGGTGCTGAACGCGATCTCGTTCATCACCTTCGCGCTGGCCGTGTTCTTCCTGGCCACGCGCGGCCTGCACCTGAGCATCGAATTCACCGGTGGCACGCTGGTGGAGGTGCAGTACACGCAGTCGGCCGACATCAACAAGGCGCGCCACGCCGTCGACGCGCTGGGTTACGGCGAGGTGCAGGTGCAGACCTTCGGCACCAGCCGCGACGTGCTGATCCGGGTGCCGCTGCGTGGCGACATGAAGCAGGGCGAAGTGGCCGACCAGGTTTTCGGCGCCGTGTGCAAGGCCGAAGGCGGCACCGTGAGCACCAAGCAGGGCGTGGAGCAGGGCCAGCAGGTCGAGCGGCCCTCGTGCACCACGGCCGACGGCAAGGAGCCCGTGGCCCGCACCCGTGTGGAAGCCGTGGGCGCCAGTGTGGGTGCCGAGCTGTACCAGAACGGTGCCTGGGCGCTGCTGGTCACGGTGCTGGGCATCATGGCCTACCTGGCGCTGCGCTTCGAGTGGAAGTTCGCGCTGGCCGGCATCGTCGCCAACCTGCACGACGTGGTCATCATCCTGGGCTTCTTCGCCTTCTTCCAGTG
>CAYREA010000269.1:0-5829 GCA_964423075.1 uncultured Rubrivivax sp.
TCGCCGACGCACCGGGCCACGAGCAGTACACGCGCAACATGGTCACGGCCGCCGCCGGCAGCGACGCGGCCGTGGTGCTGGTGGACATCACCAAGCTCGACACCACGGCCAAGCCCGTGAAGCTGCTGCCGCAGACGCGCCGCCACACGCTGCTGGCGCAGCTGCTGCGCGTGCCCAGCATCGTGTTCGCCGTCAACAAGCTCGACGCGGTGGCCGAGCCCGGCCCGGCCTTCGAGGCGGTGTCGCACGCGCTGCGGGCCTTCGCCGACGAAGCCGGCATTGAAGTGGCGGGCATCGTGCCCGTGTCGGCGCTGCGCGGCGACAACGTCACCGAGCCGCTCGATGTGCCCTGGTACCGCGGCCCGAGCCTGCTGCATTTGCTGGAGCAACTGCCGGCCGCCGAGGAAACCCGCAATGGCCCGCTGAGCCTGCCGGTGCAGTACGTGGCGCGCGTCGGCGACGGCGTGGGCGAGCAACCGCGTGTGCTGTGGGGCCGCATCGCGCAGGGCGGCGTGAAGGTGGGCGACCCGATCCAGGTCTTCCCCAGCGGCGAGCGCGCCACCGTGGCCGGCCTGCGCCGCGCCGGCAGCGTGGTGCAGGCGGCAGAGGCCGGCCAGTCGGCCGGCGTGGTGCTCGACCGCCAGCTCGACATCTCGCGCGGCGACTGGCTGGCCACACCGGGCACGCTGCAGGCTTCGCGCCGCTTCAGCGCCACGCTGGCCTGGCTGGACACCGAGCCTGCCACCATCGGCCGCAAGTACTGGGTGCGCCACGGCAACCGCTGGGTGCAGGCGCGCATCACCGCGGTGACGCATTGCCTGGACATCCACACCCTGCAGCCCGAGGCCGCGCACGAACTGCGCGTCAACGCCATCGGCGAAGTGGTGTTCGAGCTGCAGCAGCCGCTGCCGCTGGCGCCCTATGCGGACAACCGCGTCGGCGGCGCGCTGATCGTGGTCGACCCTGCCAGCCACCGCACCAGCGGGGCACTGCTGGTGCGCTCGGCCGAGGTGGCGGCGTGAATGCCCCCGGCCGCGTGGTCTTCATCGGCGCCGGCCCGGGCGCGGCCGACCTCATCACCGTGCGCGGCGCGCGCCGCCTGGCCGAAGCCGACGTGGTGCTGTTCGACGCGCTGACCGACCCGGCCCTGCGTGAGCTGGCGCCGCGAGCCCAGTGGGTGAACGTCGGCAAGCGCGGTTTCTGCGACAGCACCGGCCAGGCCACCATCGATGCGTTGCTGGTGCACCACGCGCAGCGCCACCACACCGTGGTGCGGCTGAAAGGCGGCGACCCCAGCATCTTCGGCCGGCTCGAAGAAGAGCTGCAGGCGCTGGCTGCCGCCGGCATCGCATGTGAAGTGGTGCCCGGCGTCACCGCCGCCATCGCCGCGGCCGCACACACGCAGCGCCCGCTGACGCGCCGCGGCAACGGCCGCAGCGTCAGCCTGACGACCGCGATGACGAAGCAGGGCCAACTGCAGGCCGGCCGCCATGCCGACACCGAAGTCTTCTACATGGCCGGCCGCCAGCTCGGCGCCTTGAGCCGCGCGCTGCGCAAGGCCGGCTGGCCCGAAGACACACCGGCGCTCGTGGTCTCGCGCGCCGGCTGGCCCGACGCGCTGGCCAGCGAGCACGCGGTTGCACAGCTGGCCGCGGCCGCTGTGCTGCATGCCGGCCGGCCCACCGTGGTGACCGTGGGCGCCGGCGCCCGCACCGCCGCGGCCCTGCTGCCGAGCAGGGATCTTGAGCGCGCGCAAAGCGGACTCGGGGCTCTCGCCCCCTAAAATCGAGTGTTGGTGCGGGCGGTGGCAAACCCCGCGACCCCTCCAACCTTCCAACGAAGCCTGTCCATGACCCACGTCGTTCTCGAATCGTGCATCCGCTGCAAGTACACCGACTGCGTTGACGTCTGTCCCGTCGACTGCTTTCGCGAAGGCCCGAACATGCTCGTGATCGACCCCGACGAGTGCATCGACTGCGCGGTCTGCATCCCCGAATGCCCGGTCAACGCCATCCTGCCCGAGGAAGACGTGCCCACCGACCAGCTCGCCTTCATCAAGCTCAACGCCGAGCTGTCGCCCAAGTGGCCCAGCATCACCAAGCGCAAGGCTGCGCTGCCTGACGCCGAAGAGTGGAAAGACCGCAAGAACAAACTCGACGAGCTCAAACGCTGAGCCCGTCTTCTGAAACTGCCTGAACGAATGAACCCGCACACCGAACTGCCCGTCGTCACCACCGCCCACAGCCACGATGGGCCCATACAAACCGACGCGGTCATCGTCGGTGCTGGCCCGGTGGGGCTGTTCCAGGTGTTCGAGCTGGGCCTGCTGGAGATCAAGGCCCACATCATCGACAGCCTGGCCGCACCCGGTGGCCAGTGCATCGAGCTTTACCCCGACAAGCCGATCTACGACATTCCCGCCGTGCCCGTGTGCACCGGCAAGGAACTCACCGACAACCTGCTCAAGCAGATCGAGCCTTTCGGCGCCACCTTCCACCTGGGCCAGGAAGTCACGCACGTCGAGAAGCGCGAAGACGGCCGCTTCTTCGTCGCCACGTCCAAAGGCGTGCAGTTCCTGGCCAAGACCGTGTTCATCGCCGGCGGCGTGGGTTCGTTCCAGCCGCGCACGCTGAAGGTCGAGGGCCTGGAGAAGTTCGAGGACACGCAGCTCTTCTACCGCGTGAAGAACCCGGCGCAGTTCGCGGGCAAGAACCTGGTCATCGTCGGCGGCGGCGACTCCGCGCTCGACTGGGCGCTGAACTTCGTGGTCGAAGGCCCGCACAAGGCCGAGAGCGTGATCCTGGTGCACCGCCGTGACGGCTTCAGGGCCGCGCCCGCCAGCATCGCCAAGATGAAGGTCCTGTGCGACGCCTACGAGATGCAGTTTGTGGTGGGCCAGGTCACCGGCTACGAAGAGGTGGACGGCCGCCTGGCACGCCTGAAGCTCACCGGCAGCGACGGCGTCACGCGCCTGATGCCGCTGGACATGTTGCTCGTGTTCTTCGGCCTCAGCCCCAAGCTCGGCCCCATCGCCGAATGGGGCCTGGGGCTGGAGCGCAAGCAGATCGTGGTCGACACCGAGAAGTTCGAGAGCAGCGTGCCGGGCATCTTCGCGGTGGGCGACATCAACACCTACCCGGGCAAGAAGAAGCTCATCCTGTCGGGCTTCCACGAAGCGGCACTGGCGGCTTTCGGCGCGGCGCCGTACGTGTTCCCGGACAAGCGCATCCTTCTGCAGTACACCACCACCAGTCCCAAGCTCCACAAGGTGCTGGGCGTGGAATCGCCGGTGTTCGACTGAAGGCACTGCAGCCCGCCCACAACAGCCCGCTTCGTGCGGGCTGTTTTGCTTTCGATGAGGGAATCAGGGCCGCATAATCGCGCCCGTTCTGCGGTCTTCCGCAGGGCACTTCGCTAGGGGTGTTGGTACCGCCGCAAGGTGGCTCCGACTGAGAAAGTCCCTTTGAACCTGATTGAGGTAATCCTCGCGCAGGGAAGCAGTCTTGATGTCGGGGGCCCACCTTGGGTCCCGCGTTCGCCAGGTTTGCCCACCTGCCATCGCCTGAAAGAAACAGGATGGCACACCACCACGTTCGTCTCACGCGCATCACGGCCGCCGCCGCGCTGGCATGCGCATTCGTCAACCCCGCCCTGGCGCAAAGCGCCGGCACCGTCACCATCACCGGCCGCGCGGCGCCCAACCCCAACAGCCTGAGCGGCTTCGGCGACACGTCGCTGGCGCGCCTGCCGATGCAGGCCTCGGTGTATGGCCTGCAGCAACTCGCCGACATCGGCGTGCAGTCGGTCGGCGGGCTCACGGCGCTGGACGCCAGCATCGGCGACGCCTACAACGCCGCCGGCTACTGGGGCATCGTCGCCGTGCGCGGCTACACACTGGACAACCGCTTCAACTACCGGCGCGACGGCCTGCCCATCAACGCCGAGACGGCCATCGGTTTCGACAACAAGGAACGTGTCGAGATCCTCAAGGGCATCAGCGGTATGCAGGCCGGCACCAGCGCACCGGGCGGGCTGGTCAACCTGGTGACCAAGCGGGCCAACGGCAGCGTGCGCAGCGCACGATTGGAAGCGCGCGAGGCCGGCTCGCTGCTGGGCGCCGTCGACATCGGCGAACGCCTGGGTGCCGACGGCCGCTTCGGCCTGCGCCTGAATGCCGCCTACGAGAAGCTGAACCCCAAGCTGCGTGACGCGCAGGGCGAACGCTGGCTGGCCGCGCTGGCCGCCGATGCGCAACTCTCCGCCGACACCGCGCTGCAGGCCGAGATCGAAGCCAGCCACCAGCGCCAGGCCAGCGCCGCGGGCTTCAGCATGCTGGGCGACACCGTGCCCGATGCGAAGCAGCTCGACCCGCGCATCAACCTCAACAGCCAGCCCTGGAACCAGCCGGTGGTGATGGACGGCATCACCGCGTCGATGCGGCTGCAGCAACGCCTGTCGGCCGACTGGAGCTTCACGGCCCATGCGCTTCAGCAACGCCTGAAGAGCGACGACCGCACGGCCTTTCCCTACGGTGTGTACGACGCCAACTACGAGTGCCCGCAGTGGTGCGACCGCTTCGCGCCCGACGGCACCTTCACCTATTGGCAATACGTCAGTGACAAAGAAAGGCGCACGAGCAGCGCGCTGTCGCTGGCCGTGACGGGCCGCACCAGCACCGGCGGCATCGAACACGACCTGGACGCCGGCGTGCTCTTCACGCGCTACCGCGGCCGCTTTCAGGACCAGATCTACGACATCGCCGGCACCGGCCGAATCGACGGCACGGCCGTCACGCCAGCCTCCTTCGGCGGCACCGACGCCAACATCAACCGCGACGAACGCAGCACCGAAGTCTTCGCGCGCGATGCGATGCAACTGGCGCCAAGCTGGCAGTTGTGGGCCGGCCTGCGCCGCACGTCGGTGCACCGCGAATCCGTGCGCACCAGCGCCGCGTCAGACGGCTTGCGGCCCACGGCCTACAGCCAGTCGTTCACCGCGCCCTGGCTCGGCATCAGCCACGAGCTGGCGGCCGGCACCATCGTCTACGCCAGCTGGGGCCAGGGCCTGGAGACCGACGTGGCGCCCAACCGCGCGCGCTACACCAACCGCGGCCAGGCGCTGCCGACGCTGAAGAGCCGGCAGGCCGAACTGGGCCTGAAGCACGAGGCCGGCGCGCTCTCCGCCAACCTGGCGCTGTTCGACATCGAGAGGCCGGTGGCCGTCGACCTGGGCGCCTGCAGCGCGGCGGACACGTGCACGCGGCAGATCGACGGCAGTCAGCGCCATCGCGGGATCGAAGGCGGCGGCAGCTGGCAAGCCGGGCGCTGGACGTTGCAGGGCAGCGCGATGTGGCTCGACCCACGGCGCCGCGGCGCCACCAGCGACCCCGCGGCGAACGGCCGCCGGCCGGTGAACGTGCCCGAGCGCACCCTGCGCCTGGGCGCGGACTACCGCCTCGACGAATGGCCCGGCCTGGTGCTGCAGGCCCGCCTCAGCGCCGAGAGTGATCGCCACGTCCTGCCCTACGACGAGAGTGTGCGCATCCCCGGCTGGGCCCGCGTCGACCTGGGTGCGCGCTGGCGCCAGCAATGGGACGGCACGGTGCTGGTCTGGCGCCTGGCGGTGGACAACGCCGCCGACCGCCGCGCCTGGAAGGAATCGCCCTACCAGTTCGGACATGTGTACTTGTACCCAATGGCCCCGCGCACCTGGCGCGCGTCGGTACAGGCAACCTTCTAGGGCCCGCCAATTTTCAGGCTAGAATCTTGGGCTCAATTCCCCGATAGCTCAGTCGGTAGAGCGCCGGACTGTTAATCCGTAGGTCCCTGG
>CAYREA010000270.1:0-5980 GCA_964423075.1 uncultured Rubrivivax sp.
TCGAGGATCTGCGCGTCGCTCCAGCGGCCCGGCCGGTAGAACTTGGCCACCACCGCGCCGCCGTCTTCCAGGAACACCTGGAACACGCGGTTCTCGTAGGAGTTGAGCTGCAGCACGCGGCCGTCGCCACGCAGGCCCACCGCATCGAGCGCGTCGAGAACCTGCTGGGGGTCGAGCCGGCTGTAGTCCACTCAGTGGCGGACCGGCGGGTCGGAACCTTCGACCACGATGGCGCCAAACCCGTTGTTGCCGCCGCCCAGCGAACTGGAAGGCTCGAAGCCGGATTCGAGCGGCGCGGCCACCGAGTCCTGCCATGAATTGCCGTTGCGCGACTGGCGGCGCGACTTCACGGTGCTGGCGAGCTTGTCACGCGTCTCGGCCACCGGCGACGGCGCGGGAATGGCCGCAGGCAGCGGCACCAGTTGCTGCAGTTCGGGGATCGAGGGCAGGCGCTCGGGTGGGCAGCGGACGTAGCGCACCTCGCAGGCGGCCAGCACCGCTTCCTTGATCTGCAGCGTGCGGCGCGACATGCCGCGTTCGGCGTCGATGTCCAGCACCGCCAGCACGCGACCCATCGGCGTGCAGATCACGAAGCTGACGTGGATGCCACCCAGCAGGTCGTACCAGTAGCGCACCTCGCGCGGCCGCATCGGCTGGCACAGGCGCACCAGGGGCAGCTTGGCCAGCACCACGCAGCCGGGCAGCGCAGTGCAGATCTGGCGGTAGAAGCGCCGCTCGTCGAGGTTGAACACCGCCCGCGGCAGCACGGCCCAGTCGTCGGGCAGGCGCCGCTTCAGCGCACGCCGCCGGCGCAGGCTGAAGACCAGCAGCCCCAGCAGCAAGGCCAGGGCAAGGGAAGCGGCGATCCAGATCGTGGTTGACTGCATGGCGTGACGGTGGCCCGACGATCACGGCGGGCCGGTCCGGGCCTGCGCGCGAGTCCCTCCGCGGGGCCGGCGCCGAATCGTACAGGGCTGGCGCTCGCTCGCCACCCTGCAAGCATGGGCTGGCCGAATAGCCCCGGCGCGGCCGGTGGCTCCTCAGGCGGGCGGGCGCCAGGCGTTGAGGCGCAACGCGTTGAGCTTGATGCGGTAATCCACCAGGCTGGCCTGGTGGCCCAGCAGTTCCTGCAACTGCGAGCCCAGGGTGTCTTCCGGCAGCGGCAGTTCGGCCAGCACGTCGTGTCCCTGGAAGTGCACCAAGGCGCCGGCGCGCTGCACGATGTGCAGCATCGGGGCGTTGTCGCGTGCCAGATGGATCAGCATCTTGCGCACGCCGCGGTTGCGGGCGTGCGTCACCGCGTGTTCGAACAGGCGCATGCCCAGGCCGCGCCCGCGTTGGCGCGGGTGCACCGAGACGCCGAACTCGGCGGTGTCGCGGCCGGCGTCAAGGGCCAGGTGGGCCATGCCCACCAGGCGCAGGCGGCGGTCGAAGATGCCGAAGACTTCGTCGCGGGCGAAGTCGAGCTGCCCGGCGTACTGTCGGATGCGCTCGTCGCTGGCCAGGTGGCCGAAACGCAGGGTGCGGTCGGCGCTGTCCAGCGCCAGCAGGTGCTGGGCCACGCGCTCGCGGTGGTGGTCGCCCAGCGTGCGCACTGGCATCCAGCCCCAGAGCCGCGCGCTGTCCAGCGCGGGCAGGGCAGGTGGTTTGAGTGGCATGGGGGGGCTCCCGTGGAAAGCGCCGATGATAGGCGAGGAATTCAGGGTTAACCCTTGGTTTCAAACGAGCCCATGCAGAAGTGCCGGGCTTGGCAGGTGGCTGACGGGCGGCCAACCCGCGCTATACTCGCGGGCTTTTCCGCAATCGGCCGGGGAAGAAACCGTGCTTCCATCGCCTGCGAGGCCGCCCTCTTTCGAGCGGTGCCAAAGACGAGTCAGGGGCAAGGTACTCAAAGCCGAGTTTGAGAGACCCTCATGAAGACCTTCAGCGCCAAGCCGGCCGAAGTGAAGCATGAATGGTTTGTGATTGACGCCACCGACAAGGTGCTCGGTCGTGTTGCCAGCGAAGCAGCACGCCGTTTGCGCGGCAAGCACAAGGCCATCTACACGCCTCACGTCGACACCGGTGATTTCATCATCGTCGTCAACGCCGACAAGATCCGTGTCACCGGCTCCAAGGCCACCGACAAGATCTACTACCGCCACAGCGGCTACCCCGGTGGCATCTACGCCACCGCATTCAAGGACATGCAGGCCAAGCACCCCGGCCGCGCGCTTGAAAAGGCCGTCAAGGGCATGCTGCCCAAGGGCCCGCTGGGTTACGCGATGGTCAAGAAGCTGAAGGTCTATGCCGGTGACACCCACCCGCACACCGCTCAGCAGCCCAAGCCGCTGGAGATCTAAAGCGATGATCGGAATCTGGAATTACGGCACCGGCCGTCGCAAGTCGAGCGTCGCTCGCGTCTTCATCAAGAAGGGCAGCGGACAGATCCTCATCAACGGCAAGGCCATCGACGAGTACTTCGGTCGCCAGACGTCGATCATGATCGTGCGCCAACCGCTGCTGCTCACGGGCAACAACGAGGCCTTCGACATCAAGATCAACGTGCACGGCGGCGGTGAATCCGGCCAGGCCGGTGCGGTGCGCCACGGCATCACCCGTGCGCTGATCGACTACGACACCGCGCTCAAGCCCGACCTGAGCCGCGCCGGCTTCGTGACGCGCGACGCGCGCGAAGTCGAACGCAAGAAGGTGGGCCTGCACGGCGCCCGCCGCCGCAAGCAGTTCAGCAAGCGTTAATCGCCATTGCCGGGGCGCCACGGCGCCCTGGCTGTCGCGACCACGCCATGCGCTGGAAGCTGTTGCGCCGCCGCCTGTCGGTGAGCGCGCCCCGGATGATCGTCCGCAGCCATCTGCCCTGGCCGCTGCGCTGGGCCGTGGCTGCCGTGGTGCTGGGCTTTTCGGCCGCCATCGCGCTGTGGGCCTTCGAGTTCGGCAAGAGCATCGCCGGCCTGGACAAGGACGCCAAGGAAGAACTCACCCGGCTGCGCGCCGAGGTGGCCGAGCTGAAGTCCGAGCACGCGCAGTCGCGCCAGATCTCGGACACCGCCGAGAGCCTGATCAAGGCGGAGCGCGCTGCGCAGGAGAAGCTGGCGCAACAATTGAGACAACTCGAAGCCGAGAAGCAGGCGCTGCAGGCCGACCTGGGCTTCTTCGAGCGCCTGCTGCCAAGCACCGGCGAGGGACTGCAGGTGCGCGGCCTGCAGGCCGAGGCCATGGCGCCCGGACAGCTGCGATACCAGATGCTGGTGGTGCAGAACGGGAAAGTGACGGCTGACTTCAAAGGCCGCTTCGAACTCAGCTTGAGCGGCACGCTGGACGGCAAACCCTACAGCCTGGCCATGCCGGGCGGGCCAAAACCACTGCAACTGAGGCTTTACACAAGGGTGGAAGGCGTGCTCGACCACCCTGCGACGGCCGTGATAAAAACCGTTCAGGTCAGGGTGATCGACAGCCAGGGAGCCGTGCGGGCCACGCAAGCCGTGAAGCTCGCCCCCTGAAATCCTCCAGGAGTCTGAATTCATGTTGGGTATGGGCAGCAAGAAGAAGCTGCCGCCGATCCGCAGCCTGATCTGCGAAGGCACGGTGGTCAAAGGCCACCTGCACTTCGTTGAAGGCCTGCGCATCGACGGTGAAGTACAGGGCGACATCACCTGCGAAGAGCCTCACAGCATCCTCGTCATCAGCGAGAATGCCCGCGTGGCAGGGATGGTGAAGGCCGGGCATGTGATCATCAACGGCGAAGTGCGTGGCCCGATCCACGCCATCGTGTTGTTGGAGTTGCAGCCCAAGGCACGGGTGTTCGGCGAGATGCGCTATGAGTTGCTGGAAATGCACCAGGGCGCGCAGGTTGACGGCGAGTTGCGTCCCCTCAAAAGCGCCGAGAAGCCCGCCCTTAAACTGGCAGCGTCCAACGATGCCTGAATCCGAGTCCCCGAAGGAGCCCTGACCATGAACGCCGTCGCCGAAGCGCTGCCCTCCATTGCCGAAGAAATGCCGGCGCCGCTGATCTTCACCGACAGCGCGGCCGACAAGGTCAAGCAACTGGTCGAAGAGGAAGGCAACCCCGAGCTGAAGCTGCGCGTCTTCGTGCAAGGCGGCGGTTGCTCGGGCTTCCAGTACGGTTTCACCTTCGACGAGGTCGTCAATGAAGACGACACGCGGATGTCGAAGAACGGCGTCACGCTGCTCATCGACGCGATGAGCCTGCAGTACCTGACGGGCGCCGAGATCGACTACAAGGAAGACCTGCAGGGCGCGCAGTTCGTGATCAAGAATCCGAACGCCACCACCACCTGCGGCTGCGGTTCTTCGTTCTCGGCCTGATCCGAGTCAGCGCGCCGGGTACAGCGCGCCCAACACGCGCGGCCCGGCGGCGCCGGTAACGGCCGGCAGATTGCCCGGCCGGCGCAGCACGAAGGCCTGGGCCAGCCAGGCAAAAGCCATCGCTTCCACCTGATCGGGCGGCACGCCCAGTTGGGCCGTGTTGCCGACGCTGGCGTGCGGCAGCAGTGCCGCCAGGCGCGCCAGCAAGTGCGAGTTGAAAGCACCGCCCCCGCACACGAACAGCGCTTCGGCCGATGGGGCGTGGCGCCGCAAGTCCGCGGCGACGCTGCGCACGGTCAACTCGGCCAGCGTGGCCATCACGTCCTGCGCATGGCGCGGCTTGCTCGTGAGCCGGGCATCCAACCAGCCCATTTCGAACAGGTCACGGCCCGTGCTCTTGGGTGGCGGCAGCGCGAAGTAGGGTTCGGCCAGCAGGGTCTGCAGCAGTTCCTCGTCGACCTGCCCGCCTGCGGCCCAGGCACCGCCGGCGTCGTAGGCGAGGCCGCGATGACGCTGGCACCAGCCGTCCATTAGCACATTGGCCGGGCCGCAGTCGAAGCCCAGCACGCGGCCGTCGGCGTGCAGAAGCGTCAGGTTGGCAATGCCACCCAGGTTCAGCAGTGCTCGCTCACATCCAGGCTTGCCAAACACGGCGGCGTGGAAACCCGGGGCCAGCGGGGCACCCTGGCCACCGGCGGCCACGTCGCGACTGCGGAAGTCGCACACCACGTCGATGCCAGACCTCTCGGCCAGCAGCGCACCGTTCATCAGTTGCACCGTGTAGCCGTTGCCGTCGAAAGCCTGGGGCTGGTGCCGGACGGTCTGTCCATGCGCGCCGATGGCCGTGACCTGGCTGGCAGAGACACCGGCCGACGCCAGCAGCTGTTGGACCACCCGGGAGTAGGCACTCACAAGGCCATTTGCTGCCAGGGCCGCGCGGTGCAGTTCGTCGACGCCGCTGCGGTTGAGCGCCAGCAACTCGGCGCGCAGCGCGGCGGAGAAATCGGAGTGGGCGTGCGCGCGCGCCTGCAGCGGTCCGCCAGGTTCGGCCGCCTCGGCCAGCACGCCATCGACACCGTCGAGCGAGGTGCCCGACATCAAGCCGATGAACCGGGCGGTCATCGGTCGGCCGGCGCCCTATTCGCTGCGCGAGCGTGCGCCCACCAGCGTCTCTGCCACTTCGAGGCGCGCCTGAACCAGGCGCACGGTCTCGGCGAAACGCGGGCGCGAAGCCTGGTCCAGCGGCACGGTCTCCGACGCCTTGGCCACGCGCAGCGGATCCTGGTGCTGGCCCGCGACGCGGAACTCGAAGTGCAGGTGCGGCCCCGTGGCCCAGCCGGTGCTGCCGACGGCACCCAGCCGCTGGCCCTGTTCGATGCGCTGGCCCTTCTTCACGTCAATGCGGCTCAGGTGCGCGTACAGCGTGCTGCGCTCGTTGCCGTGCTGCAGCTGCACCACGTTGCCGTAGCCGTTCTGGCGGCCGGCAAAGGCGACGACGCCGTCGCCCACGGCGCGCACCGGCGTGCCGGTGGGGGCGCCGTAGTCCACGCCCAGGTGCGCGCGCCAGTTCTGCAGCAGCGGATGGAAGCGCATCGCGAAGCCGGAGGTGACGCGCGAGAACTCCATCGGGCTGGCCAGGAAGGCGCGGCGCTTG
>CAYREA010000271.1:0-5972 GCA_964423075.1 uncultured Rubrivivax sp.
TGTTCAGGTTCACCACGTAGGCGTTGTGGTGCTTGCCGTGGTGGAACTCCAGCGTCTCCTTGCTGTAGTGCGGCGCCAGCGAGTCGATGGCGTACGGCAGTGCGGGCAGGGTGCGTTCCATGGCGGGTTCCTCTTGCTTGTGGGTGGGATGTGATGGGGCGGCGCGCATTGTAGGCAGCGCGTTTCACGGCGTCGGCGGCAGGGCCTCCACGCTGGCGATCTGTGCGGTGGCGCGGCCGTCGGACCAGACGGCGCGCACCGTCTGCCCAGGCGCCAATGCGGTGGCTGAAACCACCGGCCGGCCGGCCTCGGTCTCGACCCAGGCATAACCGCGCTGCAGCACACGGTGCGGGTCCTGCGCGTCCAGCCGTTCCGCCGTGCCTTGCAGCCGCAGGGCGCGGGCCTGCAGTTGCAGCGCCAGCGCATGCGCCAGCCTTTCGTGCAGGCGCGCCGGTGCGTCCAGCAGGCGTGCGCGGCGCGTGGCCTGCGCCTGGCGCAGGCGGTGGGCCAGCTGTTGCAGGCCCTGCATCTGGCCGCGCAGCGCGCGAGCCGGCTGGCCCATGCGCAGGGCCAGCGTGTCCAGGCGCTGGGCGCGTGACTGCAGCGCAAGCTCCAGGCCGCGCTGCAGGCGCTGCTGCCGGGCCTGCAGGTCCAGCAGCAGATCGTCACGTGCCGGCGCGGCCAGTTCGGCCGCCGCAGTGGGCGTGGGGGCGCGCAGGTCGGCAGCCAGGTCGCACAGCGAGAGGTCGGTTTCGTGGCCCACGCCGCAAACCACCGGCAGCGGGCACGCGGCCACGGCACGCACCACGCGCTCGTCGTTGAAGGCCCACAGGTCTTCCAGCGAGCCACCACCGCGCACCAGCAGCACGGCGTCGACTTCGCGCCGTTCACCGGCCAGTTGCAGCGCGCGCACCAGGGCTTCGGGCGCTTCGGCGCCCTGCACCGGGCTCGGATAGACCACCACCCGCACCTGCGGTGCGCGCCGCTGCAGCGTGGTCAGCACGTCGCGCAGGGCGGCGGCGCCCAGCGAGGTGACCACACCCAGCGCGCGCGGATGCGGCGGCAAAGGCCGCTTGCGCGCGGTGTCGAAGAGGCCCAGCGCTTCCAGCTTTGCGCGCCGGCGCAGGTACTCCTCGTACAGCGTGCCTGCACCCAGGCGCTGCAGCGACTCCACCACCATCTGCAACTCGCCACGCGGCTCGAAGATGCTCAGCCGCCCGCGCAGCTGCACCTGCTGGCCGTCAGCGGGCGCGAAGTCCACCATCGCGGCAACGCGGCGGAACATCGCGCAGCGCAGCAGCGCGGGCGCGCCGTCGGCGTCCTTCAGCGAGAAGTAGCAGTGGCCGCTGGCGGCGCGCGAAAAGCCCGACAACTCGCCACGCACCGCCACCGCGCCCAGGCGCGAGGCCAGCGCGTCGCCGGCCGCCACCAGCAGCGCGGCCACGCCCAGAGGCGCCCGCGCCTGCGGCGTGTTCTGGGGCTCACCCATGCGATAAGCCACGGCCTGCGCGGGTGTGGAACTCCACAGCCGCGCCAATCCAGCCGTTCCGGGCCGATGTGCCTGTCATTGAGCAGTCACAATCACGCAAGCCCTTGATTCGCATGAGTTATTTCCTGCCGGAGTTTTGAGCATCGGGCGCCGGACCGCGGCGTTCCATGTTTTTTCGACGTTGTGCCGAGGTTTGCCCACAGTCTTATCCACAGCTTGGGTGGACATCCGCAGCGGCTGTGCAACAGCCGGCAAGCACTGCGGCGCGCCATGCGCCTTCGGACATAATCCCGCGCGTCGATGGCCCCCGTGCCACCCCTGAACAAGCCGCCCGAGAACCCCTTGCTTTCGATCATACAAGCGGCCGGTTGGCCGATCTGGCCCCTGATCCTGTGTTCCATCGTGGCCCTGGCCCTCGTCATCGAGCGGCTGTACCACCTGCGCGAACCGCTCGTCGCACCGCCGCGCCTGCTGGAGGAAGTGGTGGGCGTCACACGCTCCAACCTGCCCTCGGCCGACGTCGTCAACAAGCTGTCGGACAACTCGGTGCTGGGCACCGTGCTGGCCGCCGGCCTGCGCAGCGTGATCGCCGAGCCGCGCATCCAGGAAGCGGCCTTGCGGCAGTCGTTCGAGAACGCCGGACGCACCGCGGTGCACAACCTCGAGCGCTACCTCAACACGCTGGGCACCATCGCCGCGGCGGCGCCTTTGCTGGGCCTCTTCGGCACCGTGGTGGGCATGATCGAGATCTTCGGCTCGCAGGCGCCGGGCGGCAACAACCCGCAGATGCTGGCGCACGGCATCTCGGTGGCGCTCTACAACACGGCCTTCGGCCTGATGATCGCCATCCCCTCGCTGATGTTCTACCGCTACTTCCGCGGCCGCGTCGACGAGTACCAGCTGACGATGGAGCTGGCTTCGGAACGCATGGTGCCGCACCTGATGCGCTTCGTGATGCGGGCGCAGCAAGCGTGAGGCCGGCATGAGATTCAGCCGCCGCCACATCGAGGAACCGGAGATCAACCTGATCCCCTTCATCGACGTGCTGCTCGTGGTGCTGATCTTCCTGATGCTGTCCACCACCTACTCGCGCTTCACCGAACTGCAGATCAACCTGCCGGCGGCCGATGCCGACAAGCTGCGCGAGCGGCCCGGCGAGGTGATCGTGGCGGTGGCCGCCGACGGCCGCTACGCGGTGAACCGCAAGCAGGTGGACGGCCGCAGCGTCGAGCTGCTGGCCGCCGAGCTGAACGCCGCGGCGGCCGGGCGCGCCGACACGGTGGTGATCATCTCGGCCGACGCGATGGCGGCGCACCAGGCCGTGGTGAACGTGCTCGACGCAGCGCGCCGCGCCGGCCTGACGCGCCTGACCTTCGCCGCGCAGAACGCGGCCACCGCGCGCTGACCGCTGCCATGCGCGGCGCGCTCGCCGCACGTGCCGAGGCGCTGCTGCAGCGCCATTGGTGGCAGGCTCGCAGCACCTGGCTGGCGCTGCTGCTGGCGCCGCTGGCGGCGCTGTACGGCTGGCTGCGACGCTGGGTGGCCGGGAGCCCTGCCCTTGCAGCGACTCTTCCCGTGCCGGTGCTGGTGGTCGGCAACGTCATTGCCGGCGGCGCGGGCAAGACACCCGCGGTGATCGCGCTCGTCCGCGCCTTGCAGGCAGCGGGCCATCAACCGGGCGTGATCTCGCGCGGCTACGGCCGCAGCGGCGACGCCGTCCGCGAGGCGGCCGACGGCGACAGCGCTGCACAGGTGGGCGACGAGCCCCTGCTCATCCGCCACCGCGGCGGCGTGCCCGTGTGGGTGGGCCGCCAGCGCGCCGCCGCGGCGCGCGCGCTGTGCCAGCGCCACCCGTCCGTGGACGTCATCGTGTCCGACGACGGCCTGCAACACACGGCGCTGGCCCGCAGCGCCGAGCTGGTGGTGTTCGACGAACGCGGCATCGGCAACGGCCGCCTGCTGCCGGCCGGGCCGCTGCGCGAGCCCTGGCCGGCACCCGCATCGCCACGGCGGCGCGTGCTGTACAGCGCCGGGCAGGCCAGCACCACGGTGCCCGGCGCGCTGGCCACGCGCACACTCGGCCGCGCCTGGCCACTGCTGGCCTGGCGCAGCCGCGACAGCTCGGCGGCCGTGGCGCTGGCCACGCTGCGCGAGCGCCCCTTGCTGGCCGTGGCCGGCCTGGCCGCGCCGGAGAAGTTCTTCGGCATGCTCGAAGCGGCGGGCCTGGCCATCACGCGCTGCCCGCTGCCCGACCACCACCCCTATGACCTGCTGCCCTGGCCCGCGGCCACCAAGGACGTCATCACCACCGAGAAGGACGCCGTCAAGCTGGCCCGCCACGCGCTGCACGGCACGCGCGTGTGGGTGGTGCCGCTAGACTTGCAGCTCCCGGCGGATCTGGTCGCCGACCTCATCGCCCTGCTCTTCCCGGCACCCGCACCATGACCCTGGACCACCGCCTGATCGACCTGCTCGTGTGCCCCGTCTGCAAAGGCCCGCTGGAGATGCGGCGCGATGCCGAGATGCGGCCCACCGACCTGGTGTGTCCGGCCGACCGACTGGCCTTCCCCATTCGCGACGGCATCCCGGTGATGCTGGAAGGCGAAGCGCGTCCGCTGGACGGCCCGGCCGCTGCCTGAGGGTGGCCATGCGCTTCACGGTGCTGATCCCGGCGCGCCTGGCGTCGACGCGTCTGCCCGACAAGCCGCTGGCCGACATCGCCGGCAAGCCGATGGTGGTGCGCGTGGCCGAGCGCGTGCAGGGCAGCGGCGCGGCCCAGGTGATCGTGGCCGCCGACGACACCCGCATCATGGAGGCCTGCGCCGCCCACGGCGTGCGTGCGCTGCTCACGCGCAAGGACCACCCGAGCGGCAGCGACCGCCTGGCCGAGGCCTGCACGCTGCTGGGCCTGGACGGCGACGACGTGGTCGTCAACGTGCAGGGCGACGAGCCGCTGATCGACCCTGCGCTCGTGCAGCACTGTGCCGAACTGCTGGCAGCACGTGCCGACTGCGTGATGAGCACGGCCGCGCACCCCATCCACGACAGCGCCGACTACGCCAACCCGAACGTCGTGAAGGTGGTGCTCGACGCCGCCGGCCGCGCGCTCTACTTCAGCCGTGCGCCCATACCCTGGTGGCGCGACGGCCAGGCCGCGGGCGGGCTGCGCGTGCCGCAACCGGCCCCGTTGAGGCACCTCGGCATCTACGGTTATCGGGCCGGCTTCCTGCGCCGCTTCCCGGCGCTGCCACCCGCGCCCCTGGAGCAGACCGAGGCGCTGGAGCAGTTGCGCGTGCTGTGGCACGGCGAACGCATCGCGGTGCACGTGGCGCCCGATGGCCCGGGCCCCGGCGTCGACACACCCGAGGACCTGGCACGCGTGCGCGCGTTCTTTGCCGGGGCCGCCGCGTCAGCTTGACGCCAAGCAGCGCGTGCTATTCTCGATTCGAGCGAGAGAGACACGGTGCCGCGCCCCATGAGGCACGCCACCGACGCGCCCAAAATTCGAACTTCCGAGGAAACTCGATGAGACTGATCCTCCTGGGCGCGCCTGGCGCCGGCAAGGGCACGCAA
This sequence comes from uncultured Rubrivivax sp., assembly GCA_964423075.1. GTDB lineage: Bacteria > Pseudomonadota > Gammaproteobacteria > Burkholderiales > Burkholderiaceae_C > Rubrivivax. The sequence continues at coordinate 5,063 of CAYREA010000271.1, forward strand.
GCCACGTTCATCTGCCAGCGTTTCGGCATCCCGCAGATTTCCACCGGCGACATGCTGCGCGGCGCCGTCAAGGCCGGCACGCCGCTGGGCGTGGCGGCCAAGAAGGTGATGGACGCGGGCGGCCTGGTCAGCGACGACATCATCATCGGGCTGGTCAAGGAGCGCCTGGCCCAGCCCGACTGTGCCGGCGGTTTCCTGTTCGACGGTTTCCCGCGCACCATCCCGCAGGCCGATGCGATGAAGGACGCGGGCGTGAAGCTCGACGTCGTGCTCGAGATCGACGTGCCCGATGCCGCCATCATCGAACGCATGAGCGGCCGCCGCGCGCACCTGCCTTCGGGCCGCACCTACCACGTCAAGTTCAATCCGCCCAAGGTGGAAGGCGTCGACGACGTGAGCGGCGAGCCGCTGATCCAGCGCGACGACGACAAGGAAGAGACGGTGCGCAAGCGCCTGCAGGTCTACCAGAGCCAGACGCGGCCGCTGGTGGACTACTACAGCCAATGGTCAGCCAGCGGCGCCCCGGGTGCGCCGCGTTATGCGCGCATCAGCGGCACCGGCACGGTTGAAGAGATCACCGCGCGCGTGATGGGCGCACTGCAAGGCTGATTCACATGGACATCGCGGGCAAGGTCTTCATCGTCACCGGCGGGGCCTCGGGCCTCGGCGAGGGCACGGCGCGGCTGCTGGCCGCCAACGGCGCCAAGGTGGTCATCGCCGACCTGCAGGTGGAACGGGGCCAGGCGATCGCAGCCGAGATCGCAGGCGTGTTCGTCAGGTGCGACGTGAGCCAGGAGGCCGACGGCCAGGCCGCCGTGGCCGCCGCCGTCACCGCCGGCAAGCTGATGGGTCTGGTCAACTGTGCCGGCATCGCACCGGCCGCGAAGACGGTCGGCAAGGACGGCGCGCA
>CAYREA010000272.1:0-5905 GCA_964423075.1 uncultured Rubrivivax sp.
GGCCAGGCCTGCGAGTTCGACTACTCCGGCGCCCAGGCCTGCAAGGCGCTGCGCGAGGAGGGCTACAAGGTCATCCTCGTCAACAGCAATCCGGCGACGATCATGACCGACCCCGGCATGGCCGACGTCACCTACATCGAGCCCATCACCTGGCAGGTGGTCGAGAAGATCATCGCCAAGGAAAGGCCCGACGCGGTGCTGCCCACGATGGGCGGCCAGACGGCCCTGAACTGCGCGCTCGACCTGCACCGCCACGGCGTGCTGGCGAAGTACGGCGTGGAGATGATCGGCGCCAACGAGACGGCCATCGAGAAGGCCGAAGACCGCATGAAGTTCAAGGACGCGATGACGTCCATCGGCCTGGATTCGGCCAAGAGCGGCATTGCACACACGATGGAGGAAGCGCTGGCGGTGCAGAAGCGCATCCAGGCCGAGATCGGCGGTACCGGCTTCCCGATGGTCATCCGCCCCAGTTTCACGATGGGCGGCACCGGCGGCGGCATCGCCTACAACCCGGAAGAGTTCGAAGAGATCTGCAAGCGCGGCATCGACCTGTCGCCCACCCACGAACTGCTCATCGAGGAGAGCCTGATCGGGTGGAAGGAGTTCGAGATGGAAGTCGTGCGCGACCGCGCCGACAACTGCATCATCGTGTGCAGCATCGAAAACCTCGACCCGATGGGCATCCACACCGGCGACAGCATCACGGTGGCCCCGGCGCAGACGCTCACCGACAAGGAATACCAGGTGATGCGCAACGCCAGCATCGCCATCCTGCGCGAGATCGGTGTCGACACGGGTGGTTCCAACGTGCAGTTCTCGGTCAACCCGCAGAACGGCCGCCTGATCGTCATCGAGATGAACCCGCGCGTGTCGCGTTCGTCGGCGCTGGCTTCCAAGGCCACGGGTTTCCCGATCGCCAAGGTGGCCGCCAAGCTGGCCGTGGGCTACACGCTGGACGAGCTGAGGAACGACATCACCGGCGGGGCCACACCGGCCAGCTTCGAGCCCAGCATCGACTACGTCGTCACCAAGATTCCGCGTTTTGCCTTCGAGAAATTCCCTGCTGCCGACCCGCACCTCACCACGCAGATGAAGAGCGTGGGCGAGGTGATGGCCATGGGCCGCACCTTCCAGGAGAGCTTCCAGAAGGCGCTGCGCGGGCTGGAGACCGGCATCGACGGCCTGACCGAGCGCAGCAGCGACCGCGACGAGATCGTCGACGAGATCGGCAACGCGGGGCCGGAGCGCATCCTGTTCCTGGCCGACGCCTTCCGCATCGGCATGTCGCTGGAAGAGATCTTCGACGAGACCGCGGTCGACCCCTGGTTCCTGGCGCAGATCGAGGAGCTGATCCAGCTTGAGAAGCAGGTGGCCGGGCGTGAACTGGCCAGCCTGTCGGCTGCCGAGTTGCGCTTCCTGAAGAAGAAGGGCTTTGCCGACCGCCGCCTTGCCAAGCTGATGCGTACGCACCAGCATGCGGTGCGCGAGCGGCGCCACGCACTCAACGTGCGCCCGGTCTACAAGCGCGTGGACACCTGCGCCGCCGAGTTCGCGACGCAGACGGCCTACCTCTACAGCACCTACGACGAGGAGTGCGAGGCCGCGCCCAGCGACAAGAAGAAGATCATGGTGCTGGGCGGTGGCCCCAACCGCATCGGCCAGGGCATCGAGTTCGACTACTGCTGCGTGCACGCGGCGCTCGCGATGCGCGAGGACGGGTACGAGACCATCATGGTCAACTGCAACCCGGAGACCGTGTCGACCGACTACGACACCAGCGACCGCCTGTATTTCGAGCCGGTGACGCTGGAAGACGTGCTGGAGATCGTCGACAAGGAAAAGCCCTTTGGCGTGATCGTGCAGTACGGCGGCCAGACGCCCTTGAAGCTGGCGCTGGACCTCGAGCGCGCCGGCGTGCCCATCATCGGCACCAGCCCCGACAGCATCGACATCGCCGAAGACCGCGAGCGCTTCCAGAAGCTGCTGCACGAACTCGGCCTGAAGCAGCCGCCCAACCGCACCGCGCGCACCGAAGAGCAGGCGCTGTCGCTGGCGCAGGAGATCGGCTACCCGCTGGTGGTGCGCCCGAGCTACGTGCTGGGCGGCCGCGCGATGGAGATCGTGCACGGCGACAAGGACCTCGAGCGCTACATGCGCGAGGCGGTGAAGGTGAGCGAGAAGTCGCCCGTGCTGCTGGACCGTTTCCTCGACGACGCCATCGAGGTCGACGTCGACTGCATCAGCGACGGTGTCGACGTGATGATCGGCGGCATCATGGAACACGTGGAAGCGGCCGGCATCCATAGCGGCGACTCGGCCTGCTCGCTGCCACCCTACACGCTGAGCGCTGCGCTGCAGGACGAGATGCGGCGCCAGGCCGCCGCGATGGCGCGCGCGCTGAAGGTGGTGGGGCTGATGAACACGCAGTTCGCCATCCAGGGCGAAGGCGAGAACGCCGTCGTCTACGTGCTGGAGGTGAACCCGCGTGCGTCGCGCACCGTGCCCTACGTCAGCAAGGCCACGGGGCAGGCGTTGGCCAAGATCGCGGCGCGCTGCATGGTGGGGCAGAGCCTGAAGTCGCAGCGTGGGCTGGGCGGCAAGCCGCCGCACGAGGTGATTCCGCCTTACTTCAGCATCAAGGAAGCGGTGTTCCCGTTCAACAAGTTCCCCGGCGTGGACCCCATCCTCGGGCCCGAGATGCGCTCCACCGGCGAGGTGATGGGCGTGGGCCGCACGTTCGGTGAGGCCATGCTCAAGAGCCAGCTCGGCGCCGGCTCGCGCCTGCCGGCCAAGGGCACGGTGGTGATCACCGTGAAGGACGGCGACAAGGTGCGTGCCGTGGCGGTGGCCAAGGACCTGGTGGCCCTGGGCTTCCAGGTGGTCGCGACCAAGGGTACGGCGGCGGCCATCGCTGCGGCCGGCATCCCGGTGCGCGTGGTCAACAAGGTCAAGGACGGCCGGCCGCACATCGCGGACATGGTCAAGGGTGGCGAGATCCAGCTCGTCTACACGACGGTGGACGAAACCCGCACGGCCATTGCCGACTCACGCTACATCCGCACCGCCTCGCTGGCCCACCGCGTCACCTACTACACCACCATGGCCGGCGCCGAAGCCGCCACCGAGGCGCTGAAACATCGCAGCGACCTGGGCGTGCTTTCCCTGCAGGAACTGCACGCCGAACTGGTCTAAACTGCGGGCCGCTTTCCGCCGCATGGCGCCCAATGACACCAAGTCAAGGCTCCTGCGGCGGTTCACTTTTTCCGCTGCCCTGATGCCCTTGATGCCATGTCCACCATCCCTCTCACGCGGCGCGGCGCCGAGCTGCTGAAGTCCGAACTGCACCGCTTGAAGTCCGTCGAGCGCCACGCGGTGATCCAGGCCATCTCCGAGGCCCGTGCACAGGGCGACCTGTCCGAGAACGCCGAGTACGAAGCCGCCAAGGACAAGCAGGGCTTCGTTGAGGGCCGCATCAAGGAACTCGAATCCAAGCTCGCGGCCGCGCAGATCATCGATCCGTCGTCGCTGGACGCGGGCGGCAAGGTGGTGTTCGGTGCCACCGTCGACCTGGAAGACGATGAGAGCGGCACCAAGGCCACCTACCAGATCGTCGGTGACGACGAAGCCGACCTGAAGCAGGGCCTGATCTCCATCAGCAGCCCCATCGCGCGCGCGCTCATCGGCAAGGAAGCCGGTGACGTGGCCGAGGTGCAGGCACCGGGCGGCCTGCGGCACTGGGAGATCGTGGGCGTCCGCTACGTCTGATGCAACTGCTCGACCGGCTGCGGCGCCTGCTGCCAGGCCTGTGGGCCGGCTGGCTGCTCTGCGTCTCGGCGCTGGCCACGCCGGCTGCCTTCGCGCTGCTGGAGAAGGCGATGGCCGGCCGCGTGGTCGCCCGCATGCTGGCGCAGGAGGCCTACACCAGCCTGGTGCTGGGCACGCTGCTGCTGGTGCTGGAACGCCTCGTGGCGCGGCGCGCGGCCAGCACGGGCAGCGGTTCGCAGTTCACCACCGGCATGGTGCTCGCGCTGGCCGCGCTCTTCTGCACCGTGCTGGGCTACTTCGCACTGCAGCCGATGATGGAAGCGGCACGCGCGGGGCAGGGCGCGCTCAGCTTCGGCCAACTGCACGCCATCAGCCTGGCGTTCTACGGCCTGAAGCTGGTGCTGGTGTTGGTGCTGGCCTGGCGCGCCCTCAGCCCTGCGCCTTCTTCTTGACGCTGGTCACCCGTTTCTTGACGCGCTTGATCTGCCCGCCCGCAGTGACACGTTCGTTGCCGAACACCTTCACTTTCTTCACCGTGGCGCGGTGGTTGCCGCTCTTGGAAAAGCTCACCAGCTTCACCATGCGCGGGCCGGGCTGGCGGTCGTCGCGGGGCGCGGCTTCCTTGGGCGGGATGGGCCGCCACAGCACCAGCAGCTTGCCGATGTGCTGGATGGGGGCTGCGCTGAGCTTTTCGGACAGGGTGGCGAGCATCTGCTCGCGTGCCGCGCGGTCGTCGGAGAACACACGCACCTTGATGAGGCCGTGCGCCTTCAGCGCCGCATCGACCTCTTTTTCGACGGCGGGCGTCAGCCCGTCGCCACCGATCATGACGACCGGGTCCAGGTGATGGGCGCCGGAGCGATGCTCCTTGCGTTGGGCGGGGGTCAGCTGGATCGTGGTCATCACCGTATTATCGAACGCGAATGAAGGTCCAGACCAAGAGCAAGAAGGTGAACAAGGCGTGGCTGAACGACCACGTCAACGATCCCTACGTCAAGATGGCGCAGAAGGACGGCTACCGCGCCCGCGCCGCCTACAAGCTGAAGGAGATCGACGAGTCACTGCGCCTCATCCGCCCCGGCCAGGTGGTGGTCGACCTGGGCTCGGCGCCCGGCGCGTGGAGCCAGTACCTGCGGCGCAGGTTCGCGCCTGGCGGCGCGGCGGTGGGGGAACTGAACGGCACCCTCATCGCGCTGGACATCCTGCCCATGGAGCCCGTCGAAGGTGTCACCTTCATGCAGGGCGACTTCCGCGAAGACGCCGTTTCGCAGCAGTTGCACGAGGCCCTGGCCGGGCGGCCGGTGGACGTGGTGGTGTCGGACATGGCGCCCAACCTCTCGGGCATCGAGTCATCCGATGCCGCGCGCATGGAGCATCTGATCGAACTGGCCATCGAGTTCGCCATCCACCACCTGCGCCCGGATGGCGCCCTGGTCTGCAAGGCCTTCCACGGCAGCGGGTACAGCCAGCTGGTGGAGCGTTTCAAGCAGAACTTTCGCGTCGTGAAGCCGATAAAGCCGAAAGCCTCGCGCGACAAGTCCTCAGAGACCTTTCTGGTCGGGCTGGGACTCAAGAACCGCTAACCTGCAGAAATACTTCAGCATTCGCTTGCAAACCCGTGCACCCGACACGCTTTTTCGCCCGATCAACCTCACGGCGCCCAGCGCGCGAAATGCCTTGACTGACCTAGAATCATCCCCATCTGCCGTGGAATCCGGCGTGCCGCCTCTGGCCCGCCGTGCCGCTGAACTGGAAAAGGAGCCGCGGTGAACAATCAATGGTTTTCGAAGGTCGCCGTCTGGCTGGTGATCGCGCTCGTCCTCTTCACGGTGTTCAAGCAGTTCGACCGGGGCACGGCGGCGGGCACCCAGGTCGGTTACTCCGAGTTCCTGGAAGAGGTGCGTTCCAAACGCATCAGGACGGTCACGCTGCAGGAAAGCCCCGGCGGCGGCACCGAGATCCAGGCCACCACCACCGACGACAAGAAGCTGCGCAGCACCGCCACCTTCCTCGACCGCGGCTTGGTGGGCGACCTGATCAACAACAACGTCAAGTTCGACGTCAAGCCGCGTGAAGAGCCCAGCATCCTGATGAGCATCCTCGTCAGCTGGGGCCCGATGCTGCTGCTGATCGGCGT
>CAYREA010000273.1:0-5903 GCA_964423075.1 uncultured Rubrivivax sp.
GACGCAGGGCGACGACCCGGTGTCGCAGGCCATGAAGGGCCTGATCGACAACGCCTCGGGCCACGAGCACCAGATCGCGCTGCTGTGGCAGGCCATCGAGAAGCTGTCGCAGCGCGCGCGTGAACTGCCGGCCGAAGACTGCGTGCCGCAGGACGCGCAGAAGCTCGAGAACTTCGACGCCGAGCGCCTGAATCGACTGGTGAAGTAGTCAGTCGCTCGCGACGAGGATCACGTCGCGGGCGATGGCCACGCGGTCTGCGAGATCCTGGGCACGTACTGCGCGCCCGAACAGGTAGCCCTGGGCGTAGTTGCAGCCCAGCTTCTCCAGCGCGCGCGCCTGCTCTTCGGTTTCCACGCCCTCGGCCACCGTGTGCACGCCCAGGCTGCGCGACAGCCCGACGATGGCCTGCACGATCTTGGCGCTCTCGGGCCGCTGGTGCAGGGTGCGCACGAAGCTGCGGTCGATCTTGATCTTGTCGAAGGTCATCTCGGCCAGGTAGCTCAGGCTCGAGTAGCCGGTGCCGAAGTCGTCCAGCGTCACCGTCATGCCGGCGTTCTTCAGCGCCAGGATCACGCTGCGCGCGCGCGCCGTGTCGTTGACCAGCGCGGTTTCGGTCAGCTCCACGTCCAGCCGCGAGGGCGGCACGCCGTGTTTCTTCATGATCGCCAGCAGCTGCGGCACCAGGCTTTCATCCTGGATCTGCTGCGGCGCCACGTTGAAGGACACGCGCCAGGGGCCGGGGAAACGCGCCATGTCCTGGCAGGCCTGGTCGAGCAGGCTCATGGTGAGCGGGCCTATCAGGCCGCTGTCCTCGGCCAGTGCGATGAACTTGTCGGGCCCGAGCATGCCGCGCGTGGGGTGGCGCCAGCGGCACAGCAGCTCGAGCGAACGCACGCTGCGCTGCTGCAGGTCGACGATGGGCTGGTAGTAAGGCACCAGCTGCTGCTGCGCGATACCCTCGCGCAGTTCCTGCTCCAGCGCGTGGCGCTCGGCCAGGTTCTCGTCGAGCTTGGCGTCGTACAGGCACACGCCGCTGCGGCCGTTGTTCTTGGCGCGGTACAGCGCCGAGTCGGCCTTGCGCAGCAGTTCGTCGTCGGTCAATGCGTCTGACGGGTAGCGTGCGATGCCGATGCTGGCGCCGATGCTCACCGACAGCTCGCCGAAGCCGATGGGCAGCGACAACCTTTCGATGATGCGTTCGGCCGCGTGGCGCGCATCGCCGGCTTCGGTCTCGTCGATGACGACCACGAACTCGTCGCCGCCGTAACGGGCGCGCACGTCGCTGGCGCGCAGGCAGCGCGACAGGCGGCCGGCCACCTCCTTCAGCACCATGTCGCCCACCATGTGGCCGTGGCGGTCGTTGACGGGCTTGAAGCGATCCAGGTCGACCATCAGCACGGCCAACTGGTGGCCGTGGCGGCGCGCGCGGCTGATGGCGGCGTGCATCGCGTCGTGCAGCGCGGCGCGGTTGTCCAGGCCCGTGAGCAGGTCGCTGGCCGCCAGGCGCTGTATGCGCTCCTCGGCTTCCACCAGTGAGCCGCGCGACTGCGCCAGGCCGCGCGAAAGGTGGCGCCACAGCAGCAGGGCCAGTACCGCGCTGGCCAGCATCATCCCTGCCGTGAGTGCGTACGAGCGCTCGCGGCGCTGCGCCAGCTGCTCGGCCGATTCGCGCAGCGAGGCACCGGTGAGCTTGTTGGTGGCGTCGTGCAGCAGAGCCACCTGGGTGGCGTAGCGCTCGCTGTCGAGCAGGCCGCGCGCCGATTCGCGGGCGCCGCTGTTCATCGCGTCCAGCGCCGACTGGTGCATGCGCGCCAGCAGGGCGGCCGCCTGCTGGGTGTCGTCGCGGAAGCGGCGCTCGACCTCGGGCGAGGCCACCAGCACGGCATGTTCGATGGCCAGGGACAGCGCCGGCACGGCCTTGTCGAAGCGTTCGATCCAGGCCGTCTCGCCGGTGATCGAGGCCATCTGCGCCGCCAGCGCCAGCTGTTGCTGCGCAGCGCGCACCTCGCCCACGATCTGCAGCGCGGCGGCCCGGCGATCGGCCGCGCGTGCCAGATCGGCGCCCGACCACAGGCGTTCGGCCATCAGCGCCGAGGCCATCAGCACCGCGATGGACAGTGCGGCCAGCACGGAGCGGCGCGCCTGGCGCATCGTCGATTCGACGATGGACACGGTCGGCAGCATCTGTGCCGGCGGTGCGGCAGGGGCGGGCATCGGGGGTCGGCGCGGCGGGTTGATCGCCCCGATATCGACGCCGGGCGCGGCTACTTGAGCCGCACGAAGGGGGCTTCAGCCTGCCGGGGCGGGTCGGATTGCGGATTTCGGCCGGAAAGCCTTCACCACCGACTCATCGGTCTCGATGTAGGGGCCGCCGATCAGGTCCACGCAGTAGGGCACGGCGCCGAAGATGCCGTGCACCGGCGGCGTGCGCTCGGGCAGGCCCTGCAGCGTTTCGGCGATGGATTTCGGCTGGCCGGGCAGGTTGATGATCAAGGCCTTGCCGCGGATCACGGCCACCTGGCGCGACAGGATGGCCGTGGGCGTGAAGGCCAGTGACACCTGGCGCATCTGCTCGCCGAAACCCGGCATCACCTTGTGGGCGACGGCCAGCGTGGCCTCGGGTGTGACGTCGCGCGGTGCCGGGCCGGTGCCGCCGGTGGTGAGCACCAGATCGCAATGCACCTCGTCGACGAGTTCGCGCAGCGCGGCGCTGATGCCTTCCTGCTCGTCGGGAATGAGGCGCGCATGCCACTCCACGGGATTGCGCAGCGCCTTGCTGACCCAGTCCTTCAGGGCCGGGATGCCCTTGTCTTCGTAGACGCCCGTGGAGGCGCGGTCGCTGATGGAGACGACGCCGATGCGGATGGAATCAAAGCTGCTCATGACGTCCCAACATGGGTTTGATGAACTGGAACAGCTCGCGGAAGCTCTTCGGCTGGCGCGCTTCGGGCGCCAGGCCCGCGGCGTCGCGGCGCGCGGCGCGCACCAGGCTGCGCAGCTGCTGGCTGTCGGTATCCGGGTGCTCGGACAGCCAGCGCGTCAGCGCATCGTCGCCGGCAATCATCTCGGCGCGCCAGCGTTCGGCCTCGTGCAGCGCCAGCGCGTACTGCGCGCTGCCCAGCGTGGCGGCGGCCACGGCCTCGCGCAGCGCGTCTTCGTCGGCGCCGCGCATCAGCTTGCCCACGTACTGCATCTGGCGCCGGCGGCCTTCGTGGCTCTTGGTGCGGCGGAATTCCACGATGGCGTCGCGCAGCGGCTCGGGCATCTCGATGGCCTCCAGCGCAGCATCGGACAGCGCCGCCAGCTGCTGGCCCAGGGCCTGCAGCGCGTGCGACTGGGTCTTCATCTGCGTCTTGCTGGGCCGGGCATCGGTGTCACTCTCGGCGTCGTCGCCGTAGTGCACGTCGATGCCGCGGTGCGGGGCGGCGCGTTTGGCCATGCGGATGAAGTCCGTCTCGGGAAAGGGGGGCAGCTATCATAGTTGCGACCCTTGCCTGGAACCCCATCGATGACCTCCAAGACCGCCGCCCCCGGCTTTGCCTATGGGCGAGACCAGTTCCAGCAGATCGTCGAGGACACGCTGGCCCTGGCGCGGCAGCTCGGCGCCAGCGACGCCGGTGCCGAGGTGTCCGAAGGCGTGGGCCTGAGCGTGTCGGTGCGCAAGGGCGAGCTGGAGAACGTGGAACGCAACCGCGACAAGAGCCTGGGTGTCAGCGTCTACCTGGGCCAGCGCCGAGGCAACGCCAGCACGTCCGACTTCTCCCCCGCCGCGCTGCGCCAGACCGTGCAGGCGGCCTACGACATCGCCCGCTTCACGGCCGAAGACCCTGCCGCCGGCCTGCCCGAGGCCGAAGACCTGGCCACGCCCGAAGAGGCCGCGCGCGACCTCGACCTGTTCCACCCCTGGGTGATCGACGCCGCCCAGGCGGCCGAGATCGCGCGCCGCTGCGAAGACGCGGCGCTGTCCGTCGACAAGCGCATCACCAACAGCGAAGGCGCCGGCGTCTCGGCCCAGCAGGCGCACTTCTGGGCCGGCAATACGCGCGGCTTCCGCGGCGGTTATGCCAGCTCGCGCCACTACCTGTCGGTGTCGGCCATCGCCGGCAAGGGCCGGGGCATGCAGCGCGACGGCTGGTACACGAGCATGCGCGACGCTGCCGAGCTGTGCGCGCCCGAGGTGGTGGGCCGCTACGCCGCCGAGCGCACGCTGGCGCGGCTGAAGTCGCGCGCGGTGGCCACGGCCCATGTGCCGGTGCTGTTCGAAAGCCCGGTGGCTGCCGGCCTGCTGGGCGCCTATGTGCAGGCCACGTCCGGCGGCTCGCTGTACCGCAAGACCACGTTTCTCGTCGACAGCCTGGGCAAGCCGGTGCTGGCCCCGCACATCGACGTCGACGAGCAGCCGCACGTGAAGAAGGGCAAGGGCAGCGCCCCCTTCGACGACGAAGGCGTGCGCACGCGTGCGCGCCGCGCGGTCGATGCGGGTGTGGTGCAGGGCTACTTCCTGTCGAGTTATTCGGCGCGCAAGCTGGGCATGAAGACCACCGGCCATGCCGGCGGCTCGCAGAACCTCAGCATGACCAGCCGCCTCACCAAACCCGGCGACAACCTCGACCGCATGCTGAAGAAGCTGGGCCGCGGCCTCTTCGTCACCGAACTGATGGGGCAGGGCGTCAACTTCGTCACCGGCGACTATTCACGCGGCGCGGCCGGCTTCTGGGTGGAAGACGGCCAGATCGCCTACCCGGTGCACGAGGTCACCATCGCCGGCAACCTGCGTGACATGTTCAAGGACATCAAGGCCATCGGCGCGGATGTCTACACGCAGGGCAGCAAGTCCATCGGCTCGGTGCTGGTGCGGCGCATGAAGCTCGCGGGGTCCTGAGCCGCGGGCCCGGGCCGCCATGAAGTTCGCCGTCATCACCGACCTGCATGCCAACCGCGAGGCGGTGCAGGCGGTGCTGGACCACGCCCAAGCGCAGGGGGCACAGGCCCACGCCTTCGTCGGCGACTTCGTCGGCTACGGCGCCGACCCTTCGTGGGTGGTGGACATGGTGCGCGAGAAGGTCGCGCATGCCGGCGCCATCGCCGTGCAGGGCAACCACGACCTGGCGGTGGCCAAGGGACCCTCGCCCCACATGCGGCCCGACGCGCGGCGCGTGGTGGAGTGGACACGCTCGCAACTCTCGCCCACGCAGGTGGGCTTTTTGGCCACGCTGCCGCTGACGCAGGAAGTGGGCGACCTGCTGTTCGTGCACGCCAACGCCTACAACCCGGCGGGCTGGGACTACCTGCACGGCCGCCAGGAGGCGTCGCGCAGCCTGGCCGCCACGCGCCAGCGCGTCACCTTCTGCGGCCACATGCACGAGCCGCGGCTGTACCACCTGTCGCCGGTGGGCAAGACCTCCGACTTCACGCCGGTGGCGGGCGAGCCCATCCCGCTGCTGGCCACGCGGCGCTGGCTCGTCATTCCCGGCTCGGCCGGGCAGCCGCGCGACGGCGACCCCGCCGCCTGCTACGCGCTGTACGACGACGTGCGGGCCGAGATCACCTACTGGCGCGTGCCCTACGACGTGGAGACGGCCGGCGCCAAGATCCGCGCCGCCGACCTGCCGATGGCACTGGCGCTGCGTCTGGTCGATGGACATTGAGGCGGGCCCGGCGCTGGCCGCCGGTGCCAGCATCGACGGCTGGCTGCTGCGGGAACGGCTGCACACCGGCGGCATGGCGCACCTGTGGAGCGTGGTGCCGGTGGAAGGCGAGGGCGCGCCGCAACTACCGCCCGGCAGCGAGGGCCTGCGCTGGCTGATGAAGGTGCCGCGCATCAAGGGCGGCGAAGACCCGGCCACCATCGTCGGCTTCGAGGTCGAGCAGATGATCCTGCCGGCGCTGCGCGGCCCGCACG
>CAYREA010000274.1:0-5883 GCA_964423075.1 uncultured Rubrivivax sp.
GCACGTCCAGCCGCGCCTTCACGAGGTTGCCCAGTTCCAGCAGGCGCATGCCCAGGCGGTAGGTGCCCGCGGCAGGGCGGTCAACGAAGCGGCCGATGGTCAGGTCGTTGAGGATGCGGTGCGCGGTGCTTGGGTGCAGGCCGGTGCGTTCGCTGATTTCCTTCAGGGACACGGGCTCGGGCTGCGCCGCGAGCATGTCCAGCAGGGAGAAGCTGCGCTCCAGCACCTGGATGGTGGGCGTCTGGTTGTCCTTGGTGGCCATGTTGGTGGTGGGGCGAATGGGATGGCGCGATTTTGCATCGCGGAACTGGTGACTGCATACCGGAAGCAGATTGCGTGTTGTCTGGTGGCGCTGGCCTTGCTTTGGCCGGCCCTGCCGGCCCTGGCCGAAGCCGCCTGGATGCCGATCCCCCCGGTGCGTACCCGTCTGCACGCGGCCGACATCGGCCTGGTCATCAACAGCGCCGACCCGGCCTCGGTGCAGGTCGGCGAGCACTACATCGCGGTGCGCAAGCTGGCGCCCGCGCAGGTGCTGCGCGTGGAGCTGCCCATCAAGCCGACGCTCACGCGCGAGGAGTTCGAGCGCTTCAGCGCCGCGGTATCGGCCCGCTTCGGCAGCGCCACACAGGCCCTGGCGCTGGCGTGGACGGCGCCCTACACGGTGGAATGCCAGTCGATCACCGGCGCGCTGGCGCTGGGCTTCGATGCCGGCTTGTGTCAGCACAGCTGCGGCAGGTCGCGCGCGTCGCGCTACTTCAACTCGGCCGTGGCGCGACCGCTGGCGGAACTGGGGTTCAGGCCCTCGATGCTGCTGGCCGCGCCCACGGTCGAGCAGGCCAGGGCCTTGATCGACCGCGGCGCCGCGGCCGACGGCGCGCTGGCCCTGCGCGGACGCCCGCCGGTGGCGGCGCTCCTGCTCACCACCGACGACGCGCCGCGCCGGGTGCGTACGGCGCTGTACCCACCAGCCGGCCTGCTGCGTGCCGTGGGCGTGGACGTGCGCGTGGTGCCCGCCGCAACCCTGCCCGACGCCCGCCGCGTGCTGATGGTCAGCACGGGCAGCGTGAAGGCGCCGGTCGAACCCGCTCCTGACTGGGCGCCAGGCGGGCTGGGTGACCACCTCACGTCCTACGGCGGCGACCTGCTCGGCAACCACGGCCAGGGCACGGCGCTGGACTGGATCGCTTCCGGCGCGGTGGCCAGCTACGGCAGCGTCAGCGAGCCTTGCAACCATGTGCAGAAGTTCCCGCACCCGCAGGTGCTGCTCGGCCACTACCTGCAGGGCGCGACGGCCATCGAGGCCTACTGGAAGAGCGTGGCCTGGCCGCAGCAGGGCCTGTTCATCGGCGACCCGCTGGCAGCGCCGTTCGCGCGGCGCTGAAGCTTCAGGCGGCCAGCAGCGCGGCGGCGGCTTCGCCGGCCCGCACCGCGCCTTCCAGCGTGGCGGGGTAGGGGCCTTCGACGTAGTCGCCGGCGGCCAGCAGGCCCGGTGCGATGAAGGCGGGCGGGCGGACCAGCGCTGGTGTGCAGCGGAAGGTGGCGCGCTTTTCCGCCATCACACGCACCAGGCTCGGCGGCTGCGGCCAGGTGCCGGCGGGGAAGTCGTGCTGGCATTGTTCGAGCACGGCGGCGGCGGTGGCGTCCAGGCCGGCGTCCACCCAGGCGCGCGCGCCGCTGATGACGAAGGCGAACAGGCCGGGGGTCGCGCCGAGCGCGCCATGGTCGAAGGCGAACTGCGCAGGGGCGCGTGGGCCTTCGATCAGCGCGGTCATCGGTGACGGCAGGCGCGCGCCCGCGCAGCGCAGGTAGACCGTGATGATGGGTTCGTAACGCAGGGCCTGGGCGCGGGCGGCCCACGTGGGTGCGATGTCCGTGGCGAGGCGCGATGCTTCGGCCGCGCTGCAGGCCAGCACGATGCGGTCGAAGGTCTCGCCGTCGACCTGCCAGCCGTCGGGCGCGGCCTGGAGCGCCTGCACACGCGCACCCTGGCGCAAGCTCGCGCCCTGCGCCTGCAGCCAGGCCGTCGCCGGCACCGGCAACAGCGCGCTCAGGGGGCGCCGCGGCAGCAGCAAGTCGGCCGCGCCGCGGCCGCCGAAGATCGCGTCGCGCAGCACGCGCAACAGCACGGCGCCACTGGCTTCGGCGGCGCCGGTGTTGAGGGCGGCCACGCACAGCGGGTCGATCAGCAACTGCCGCACGGCGGGGGGCAGGCCTGCGCACAGCTGGCCCACCGTCGTGCCCGGCGCGCAGCGAAAGCCGGCCAGGGCCCAGCCGGCGGCGCTGCGCATCAGCGCCAGCTTGTCACGCAGGCTGAATCCGCGGCAGGCCATCACGCCCAGGCCGAAGGCCAGCCAGGCCGGGCCACCCGGCATGCGCAAGCCACGGCCGTCCGGGTAACGAAGCTCCAGGGGCTGGCGGTGCAACAGGCTCGCCGCATCGGCGCCGACGGTGTGCATCAGGTCCAGCGTGCGGGTGTACGCGCCGATCAGGATGTGCTGGCCGTTGTCGAGCGGGCGGCCGTCGACGTCGACACCGCGCGCCCGGCCACCGGGCTGCGCCGCCATCTCGAACAGCGTGACCGCGTGCCCGGCCTGCGTGGCACGCACCGCCGCCGCCAGGCCGGCCCAGCCCGCGCCTACCACGGCGACCTTCATGCGGCTGCTCAACGCCCGCGCAGGTGCGTGCGCGTGGCGATCCACAGCTTGCGCAGCGGCGTGAGCGACGTGCGCTGGTGCAGCACCTGGAAGCCCTGCGCCTCGATCTCGCGCAGCAGCGTGCGGTAGATGTTGGCCATCATCAGCCCCGGTTTCTGCGCCGGCCGGTCGGCGTCGGGCAGCAGGGCCATGGCCTCGTCGTAGGTGGCGTGGGCGCGCTCGGCCTGGAACTGCATCAACACCTGGAAACGCTCGCTGTAGCCCCAGGGCTGCTCGCGCTTGAGCAACTCGTGCGCCTTGACATCGAAACGCTGCAGCTCCGACACCGGCAGGTAGATGCGGCCGCGTCGCGCGTCGTCGCCCACGTCGCGGATGATGTTGGTGAGTTGCATCGCCAGGCCGAGCCGGTGTGCGTACTGCACCGTGGCTTCAGCCGTCCGGCCGAAGATGCTGGCCGCCACCTCGCCCACGACGCCGGCCACCAGGTGGCAGTAGCGCTGCAAGGCGGGGTAGTCGAGGAAGCGGGTCTGGTCCAGGTCGGTCTGGCAGCCTTCGATCACCGCATTCAGGTGCGCGGCCTGGATGCCGAACGGGGCGCACAGCGGCATCAGCGCCTGCATCACGGGGTGGCTGGGATTGCCGGCGAAAGCGGCCGCCACCTCGCGGCGCCACCACTGCAGCTTGGCCGCTGCGACGGAGGGGTCGCTGACCTCGTCGACCACGTCGTCCACCTCGCGGCAGAAGGCGTAGAAGGCGGTGATCGCGGCACGCCGCGGCGGCGGCAGGAAGAGGAAGGCGTAGTAGAAGGACGAGCCGCTTTTCGCCGCCTTGTCCTGCACGTACTGCTGAGGAGTCATCACGGCTGCCATGGCATGCGCCAGGCGCGCCACAGCAGCAGCGGCACGTCGGTGATCGTGAGTTTGGGGCGATGGCTCAGCACGGCGTGGTCGAGCAGGGCGATCTTCTCCAGCACCCGCAGCCCGCCTTGCACCACCAGCCGCAGTTCCCAGCCGGCGCGGCCCGGGATGCGCAAGGCCAGCGGCGCGCCCTGCGTCATCAGCGTGCGTGCCCAGGCGCACAGCGCACCCACCAGCAGCCGGCTGCGGCGGCTGTCCACACCCTGCACCAGTTCGTCGGGTGTCACGCGGTGGGTGATGGCGTCGTCCTGCGGTACGTAGCAGCGGCCGCGCGGGCCGTCGACGCTCAGGTCCTGCCAGAAGTTGATGAGCTGCAGTGCGCTGCAGATGGCGTCGGACTGCTGGATGGAGCGCGCGTCGGCAATGCCGTACAGGTGCAGCAGCAGGCGGCCGATGGGGTTGGCCGAACGGCGGCAGTAGTCCAGCAGGGTGGGGCGGTCGGGGTAGGGCGGGTTGCGCACGTCCTGCTCGAAGGCGTCCAGCAGGTCGTGCAGCAGCGAGGCCGGCAACTTGAACTGGCGCGCGCGTTCGCCCAGCGGGCCGAGCACGCGGCGCCAGTGCGGGCCGGGCTCGCGGCCTTCGAGCACCGCGTCCAGGTCACTGCGGTAGCTTTGAAGTTCGGCCAGGCGGTCGGCGGGGCTGGCCTCGCCTTCGTCGGCGATGTCGTCGGCCGTGCGGGCGAACTGGTAGATCGCGCGGACCGCCGGGCGCAGGGCCGGTGGGCACAGGAGCGAGGCGACGGGGAAGTTCTCGTAGTGGTCGACAGTCACGGCGCCGATTCTCACCACTTGTGGGGGGGAAACCGTGCGGGTTTGCCGTTGACAGCGTCGCGCGGCGGCCTCTACATTACTGACCGGTCAGTCATTAACGACCGCGCGAGCAGTTTGTCACAGGCCGCGCGGCGCTCCGAGGCACGTCTTCCCATGAATCCTGCAGCCCTTCGCCGCCGCATTGCGCCGGCCGTCGCCTTGGCCCTGGCGCTCGCCCTGGCCGCCTGTTCCCGCCCCGAGCCCGCGCCCGAGCCGGTGCGTGCCGTGCGCACCATGACGGTCAGCGCCGAAAGCGCAGGTGGCACGCACGAGTTCGCCGGCGAGGTGCGGGCCCGCACCGAGTCACGCCTGGGCTTCCGCGTCGGCGGCAAGATGACCAGCCGCACCGCCGAGTTGGGGCAGCACGTGAAGGCCGGCCAGGTGCTGGCGCAGCTGGACGCCACCGACCTGAAGCTGAGCCAGGACGCCGCCCTGGCCGCCACCCGCGCGGCACAGACCAACCACGATCTGGCCGCCGCGGAATTCAAGCGCTACAAGGAACTGCGCGACCAGGGCTTCATCAGCAGCATCGAGCTTGACCGCCGCGAGGCCACGCTCAAGGCCCAGAGGGCGCAGCTGGAGCAGGCGCTGGCGCAGGCCAACGTGCAGGGCAACCAGGCCGGCTACGCGGCGCTGACGGCCACGGCCGCAGGTGTCATCACCGCCGTCGAAGCCGACC
Organism: uncultured Rubrivivax sp.; assembly: GCA_964423075.1. Taxonomy (GTDB): domain Bacteria; phylum Pseudomonadota; class Gammaproteobacteria; order Burkholderiales; family Burkholderiaceae_C; genus Rubrivivax. The sequence goes on from CAYREA010000274.1 coordinate 5,060, forward strand.
CCGGCACCGTGCTGGCGGCCGGCACGCCCGTCGTGCGGCTGGCCCACGACGGCCCGCGCGACGTGGTCTTCGCCGTGCCGGAAGACGGCGCCGCGGCCTTCCGCGCCATGCTGGGCAAGGCTGGCGCGCTCAAGGTGCGCCCCTGGGGCTCGACGACACCGCTGTCCGCGACAGTGCGCGAAGTGGCCGCCGCCGCCGACGCGACCACGCGCACCTTCCTCGTCAAGGCCGACATCGGCCAGGCGCCGCTGCAGCTGGGCCAGACCGTCACCGTGCTGGTGGACCTGCCGCGCCGCGAGGGCATCACGCGCCTGCCGCTCACGGCCGTGATGCAGCAGCAGGGCCAGACCGCCGTGTGGCTGGTCGACAAGGGCACCATGACAGTGAAGGTGCAGCCCATCGCCGTGGGCGGCGCCGACGGCAACGTGGTGGTGGTGTCTTCCGGCCTGAGCCCCGGCCAGACGGTGGTGACAGCCGGCGTGCACGTGCTGACGCCGGGCCAGAAGGTCAAGCTCTACGACGCGCCTGCGGCTGCCAAGCCTGTGGCTGCGGCCGCCAGCCGCTGAACGCCGGGGAGCCTTCACGATGAGCACGGCAGCCGACGGCTCGGGCGCGACGCGTCCGCAGGATTCGAAGTTCAACATCTCGCGCTGGGCGCTGGAGCACCCTGCACTGACGCGTTACCTGATGGTGGTGCTGATGCTGCTGGGCGTTGCCGCCTATTTCCAGCTCGGCCAGGACGAGGACCCGCCCTTCACCTTCCGCGCGATGGTGGTGCAGGCCTTCTGGCCCGGCGCCAGCGCGCAGCAGATGGCCGAGCAGGT
>CAYREA010000275.1:0-5879 GCA_964423075.1 uncultured Rubrivivax sp.
GCAGTTCGCCCGACTGGTACATCTCCATCATGATGTCCGAGCCGCCGACGAACTCACCGCCCACATACAGCTGCGGGATCGTGGGCCACTGCGCGTAGTCCTTGATGCCCTGGCGCACGCCTTCGTCTTCCAGCACGTTGAAGGTCTTCACGTCGGTGGCACCGGCGGCCTTGAGCACCTGGATGGCGCGGCCCGAGAAGCCGCACTGCGGGAACTGCGCCGTGCCCTTCATGAAGAGCATGACGTGATTGTTCTTGACCAGTTCGTCGATGCGCTGCTGCACGTCGCTCATGGGGCGGTTCCTCGTGGAAATGACAATCCCGCCAGTATGCGGCAAGCCCGCACCGGCCGGGTGCGCAGGGGCTTGGCCGCTGCGCCCGTCAGAAGGCGTAGCGCACGCCCAGCTGCAGCAGCGGCGACAGGCGCAGTTCGCGCAGCGCGGTGTCCATGGCCTGGTTGCCGAAGACGGCGCGGCCTACGCCCAGGGCCGACGAAGGGTGTTCGGCCACGATCCCGATGTCGGCGCTGATCGACAGCCCGTTGCGCCACGGCGTGCCGGTGAAGCCCAGGCCGAGATAAGGCGCGGCTGCCGTGACCTCGCTGCCCGAGAAGCTCAGCGGCTGGCCGGCCAGCGAGCCGCTGACGACACCGCCGCTGGCGCGGAAGCTGCCAAAGGAGGGCGTGGCGAAGTAGTAGTCGCCGAAGAGGGCGCTGCTGCGCACGCCGCGTTGGGCGCCACCGACGTCGAACAGGTTGGACACGGCCAGCGGCGACACGCTGGCAGCCTGCACCGCAATGCGCGCCTGCCAGCGCGGCCACAACTTCTCGGCTGCGGGCGCCACCAGCCCGTCGGCAGCTTGCGCCACCGGCGCTGCCACCAGCAGGGGCAGGCAGAGGCGAATCCAAAGACTCTTCATCCCGGCCTCCATCGCGTTGATCCCTCGCGGGCATCATGCGCCGCTTTGCCGGGCGGGTGCAGCTTCTGTGGGGCGGGGGCCTCGGTAACTTGGGGTATGGTCCCTGCAGCTTGAGCACTAGTTGGCACTTGGCCAGCGTCCGCCGCTGCAGCGCGGCAGGCCGGCCAGATCGACGCGTGTGGACGTGGCTACAAAACCACGCTGATGCAGCAGCTGCCGCACCGCTTCGCTCTGGTCGTGGCCGTGTTCCAGCAGTAGCCACGCGCCGGGCAGCAGGTGGGCCGGCGCGGCATCCACGATGCGGCGCAGCGCGCCCAGGCCATCGCCTTCGGGCGTCAGCGCGGCGCGCGGCTCGTGGCCGAGATCCTGCAGGTGCGGGTCGTCGCCGGCCACATAGGGCGGGTTCGACAGGGCCAGCCCGTAGCGCCGCCCCGCAACCGCTGCCCACCAGTCGCCTTGCGCGAACACCAGCCGGGGTGCGTGCTGCGCTGCGTTGACTCGGGCCACGGCCAGCGCTTCAGTGCTGGCATCGGTGGCCGTGACGTGCGCCAGTGGCCTTTCGCGCTGCACGGCCAGGGCGATGGCGCCGCTGCCGGTGCCGAGGTCGATCACCTCGTCGGCGGTATCAGCCGGCAGCAGTTCCAGGGCCCACTCGACGAGCAGCTCGGTTTCCGGCCGCGGCACCAGCACGGCGGGGGTGACCCTCAGATCCATCCCGCGGAACGCGACCCGGCCGATCACGTAGGCCAGCGGCTCACCGGCGGCGCGGCGCGCCAACAGGGCGAGCAACTGCCCATCCTGGCTCGCATCGAGCGCCTCGTCGTCATGCGCCAGCAGCCAGGTGCGCGGCCGGCCGAACAGGTGCGCCAGAACCAGCTGCGCGTCGAGCCGCTCGACACCCATCCCGCGGGCCCGTTCCAGCGCGTCGCGGATGCGCATGCGGCCCGCCTTCAGAACGCGCCGGCTTCCAGCTGCGCCAGCTGCTCGGCCGCACGCGCGGCCTGCAACGCATCCACCACGTCGCCGAGGTCACCGTCCATGATCTGCTGCAGCTTGTACAGCGTCAGGTTGATGCGGTGGTCGGTGAGCCGGCCCTGCGGGAAGTTGTAGGTGCGGATGCGGTCGCTGCGGTCGCCGCTGCCGATCAGGCTCTTGCGCGTGGCAGCTTCTTTCGCAGCGCGTTCGCTGCGGTCCTTCTCGCGCAGCCGCGCCACCAGCACGGCCATGGCCTTGGCCTTGTTGCGGTGCTGGCTGCGGTCGTCCTGGCACTCGGCGACGATGCCGGTGGGGATGTGCGTGATGCGGATTGCGCTGTCGGTCTTGTTGATGTGCTGGCCGCCCGCGCCACTGGCGCGGAAGGTGTCGATGCGCAACTCGGCCGGGTTCACCTGCACCTCTTCGGCTTCGTCGGGCTCGGGCATCACGGCCACGGTGCAGGCGCTGGTGTGGATGCGGCCCTGGCTCTCGGTGGCCGGCACACGCTGCACGCGGTGGCCGCCGCTTTCGAAGCGCAGCTGGCCGTAGACGGCGTCGCCTTCCACGCGCAGCACCAGTTCCTTGTAGCCGCCGAGTTCGCTGTCGCTCTGGCTCAGCACCTCGGTGCGCCAGCCCTGGCGTTCGAAGAAGCGCAGGTACATGCGCGCCAGGTCGCCGGCGAACAGGGCCGACTCGTCGCCGCCGGTGCCGGCGCGGATTTCCAGGAAGGCCGCGCGCTCGTCGTCCGGGTCCTTGGGGATCAGCGCGGCCTGCAGCTCACCTTCCAGGCGCGTGAGATCGGCGCTGGCGGCGGCGATCTCTTCGCGCGCCATCTCGGCCATCTCGGGGTCGTCCTGCATCAGCTTCGCATCGGCCAGATCGGCCTCGCGCTGGCGGTAGCGCGCGTAGCGCTCGACGATGCCGTGCACCTCGGCCTGCTCGCGCGACAGGGTGCGCCAGCGCTTGATGTCGGCGGCCACGGCGGGGTCGGACAACGTGGCGTCGAGTTCGGCCAGGCGCAGGCCGAGACGGTCGAATTGTTCGCGCAGGGAAGGGGTCATGGCTGGACAGGCGAGCGGGACACAAACCGCGCTGGATGACGCGCGGGCCGGGCGTGGGCAGCGGCGCTAAAGGCCGTTGCCGGAACCGCGGTCGCCGCCGGCGCGCACGCCCTGGCGCAGGAAGAGGCGCGAGACGGTGTCGGCCAGGCGCGAACGCTCCTCGCCTTCGGCCGCGTGCAGCTCGGCCAGCGTGCCGTGCAGCATCTTGTTGGTGATGCCGCGAGCCAGCGCTTCCAGCACCTGCTCGGGCGTGTCGCCACGCGCCAGCGCCTTGCGTGCGCGCGCCAGTTCCAGCTGGCCCCAGTCGTCGGCCTGGCGGTTCAGGGCCTGGATCAGCGGCACGGCGGCGCGCTGGTCGAGCCAGTGGGCGAAGCTCTGCACACCGGCATCGATGATGGCCTCGGCCTGCTGCACCGCGGCCTGGCGCTTTTCGCCGGCGGTCTGCACCAGGGCCGAGAGGTCGTCGACGGTGTAGAGGTAGACGTCGTCGAGCTGGCCCACCTCGGGCTCGATGTCGCGCGGCACGGCCAGGTCGACCATGAACATGGGGCGGCGGCGGCGTGCCTTCAGCGCGCGTTCGACGGCACCCAGGCCGATGATGGGCAGCGTGCTCGCGGTGCAGGAAATCACGGCGTCGAACTCGTGCAGCCGCGCCGGCATGTCCGACAGCCGGATGGCCTCGCCGCCGAAGCGCGAGGCCAGGCGCTCGCCGCGTTCCAGCGTGCGGTTGGCCAGTGCGATGGACTTCGGCTCGCGTGCCTCGAAGTGCGTGGCGACGAGTTCGATCATCTCGCCGGCGCCGACGAACAGCACCTTGATCTGCCGCAGGTCTTCGAACAGCTGCGCCGCCAGGCGCACCGCGGCGGCCGCCATGCTGATGCTGTGGGCGCCGATCTCGGTGGAGGTGCGCACCTCCTTGGCCACCGCGAAGCTGCGCTGGAACAGCTGGTGCAGCGTGGTGCCCAGCGTGCCGGCCTCGTCGGCCAGGCGCACCGCCTGCTTCATCTGGCCCAGGATCTGCGGCTCGCCCAGCACCATCGAATCGAGGCCGGCGGCCACGCGGAAGGCGTGGCGCGCGGCGTTGCGGTCTTCCATCACGTAGCTGTGGTCCATCAGCTGCGCGCCGCTGATGCCGCCTTGTTCGGCCAGCCAGTCGATCGCCGGGCGCACCAGCACGCTGGCGCGTTCGGCCGGCGCAGCCACGTAGAGCTCGGTGCGGTTGCAGGTGCTGACGAGCGCCGCTTCGGGCACCACACGCACCAGGCGTTCACGCAGCGCCAGCAGGGCCGGGGCCATCTGCTCGGGCGAAAACGCCAGCTTGCCGCGCAGGTCCAGCGGCGCGGTGGTGTGGTTCAGGCCCAGGGCAAAGACGCTCACGTCACAATTCTAGGTTTGTGGCCGCCCGCGTGCCGCCCTGCCGACTTGTGCAAAGTCAAGGCCAGGCGCCGAAGCTGCCCGACGGGAGGACGATTGGGACCGCTGGACGCGCTGAACCACCTGCTGAACCTGCTGCTGGTGCCGCTGGCCCTGGGCGCCCTGGCCGCGGCACTTGCCAAGCTGCTGTGGCGACACGAACTGGCGGCCGTGGCCTGGCGCCGCCTGGCGCTGCCGGCCTGCGCGGCGTGTGCGCTGGTGGTCATCGCCGGGCTGATCGTGTTCGGACGCGACGGCAAGATGGCCACCTATGCGGCGATGGTGGTGGCCTGCGCCATCACGCTGTGGTGGCGGGGCTTCGGGCCGGGGCGCTGAGGCGCTCGGCCACCGCGCCGCGCAGCGAGTGCGGCAGCGCTTCGGTGATCGCCACATCGATCATCCGGCCCACCAGCCGGGCCCCGTTCGGCCCGCCGTCGAAGTTGACGATGCGGTTGCACTCGGTGCGGCCCATCAGCTCGGTGGCGCCGTTGCCGGCCTTGTCCGCCTTGCCGCTGTTGCGCGAAGGGCCTTCCACCAGGATGCGCTGCACCGTGCCCACGCGGCTGGCGCTGATGCGGCGCACGTTGGTTTCGATGGTGGCCTGCAGGTGCTGCAGGCGCTTGAGCTTCACGTCCTGCGGCGTGTCGTCGGCCAGCGCGGCGGCGGGTGTGCCGGGGCGCTTGCTGAAGACGAAGCTGAAGCTGGCGTCGTAGCCGATGTCCTCGATCAGCTTCATCATCTTGCCGAAGTCTTCTTCGGTCTCGCCCGGGAAGCCGACGATGAAGTCGCTGGACAGGCTGATGCCCGGCCGCACTGCGCGCAGCTTGCGGATCGTGCTCTTGTATTCCATCGCGGTGTAGCCGCGCTTCATGGCCATCAGGATGCGGTCGCTGCCATGCTGCACCGGCAGGTGCAGGTGGCTCACGAGCTGCGGCACCCTGGCGTAGACGTCGATCAGGCGCTGCGTGAACTCGTTCGGATGGCTCGTGGTGTAGCGGATGCGCTCGATGCCGGGGATGTCGGCCACGTACTCGATCAGCAGCGCGAAGTCGGCGATCTCGGCGGTGTCGCCCATCGTGCCGCGGTAGGCGTTGACGTTCTGCCCCAGCAGCGTCACTTCCTTGACGCCTTGTGCGGCCAGGCCGGCCACTTCGGTGAGCACGTCGTCGAAGGGGCGGCTGACCTCTTCGCCGCGGGTGTAGGGCACCACGCAATAGCTGCAGTACTTGCTGCAGCCTTCCATGATCGACACGAAGGCCGAGGCGCCGTCCACACGCGCCGGCGGCAGGTGGTCGAACTTCTCGATCTCTGGGAAGCTGATGTCCACCTGCGGGCGGCGCTCAGCGAGGCGCGCCTCGATCATCTGCGGCAGGCGGTGCAGCGTTTGCGGGCCGAACACGATGTCGACATAGGGCGCGCGCTCGATGATGGCGGCACCTTCCTGGCTGGCCACGCAGCCGCCCACGCCGATCAGCACACCCTTCTTCTTCAGGTGCTTCACGCGCCCCAGGTC
>CAYREA010000276.1:0-5817 GCA_964423075.1 uncultured Rubrivivax sp.
TGGGCACGAAGCTCAGCGTGGCCTCGTTGATCTGCGTGGCGGCCTGGAAGATGCTGACCAGGAGGCCCACCACCAGCACGACCAGCAGCACCGGGGCCGACACCATCAGCAGCAGCATCAGGCCTTGCTGGCCCACGGCCAGGACTTGGGTCGAATCCATGTTTTGCGTCGCTAGGTGGCGAAGGAGGCAGCCAGGGATCCCAGCAGCAGGTTCCAGCCATCGGCCAGCACGAACAGCATCAGCTTGAAGGGCAGGGCCACCAGCACCGGGCTCAGCATCATCATGCCCAGGCTCATCAGCACGCTGGCGACGATCATGTCGATGATCAGGAAGGGGATGAAGATCAGGAAGCCGATCTGGAAGGCGCTCTTCAGCTCGCTGGTCACGAAGGCCGGCACCAGCACGCGGAACGGCGCGTCCTCGCCCTTGACCGCGGGGTCCAGCTTGGCCAGCCGGGCGAACAGCATCAGGTCGCTCTGGCGCGTCTGCTTGAGCATGAACTCGCGCATCGGCTTCTCGCCGCGCGCCAGCGCCTCGTCGAAGGCGATCTTGTTTTCCGCGTAGGGCTTGTAGGCCTCGCTGTAGACCTTGTCGATGGTCGGGCCCATCACGAACATCGTGAGGAAGAGGCTCAAGCCGATCAGCACCTGGTTCGGCGGCACCGACTGCGTGCCCAGCGCCTGGCGCAGCAGGCTCAGCACGATGACGATGCGCGTGAAGCCGGTCATCAGCAGCAGGATCGCGGGCAGGAAGCCCAGCGCCGTGAAGAACAGCAGCGTCTGGATGGGCACCGAGTAGGTGGTGCCGCCCGCGCCCTGGCCGATGACCAGCGGCAGGTTGCCGCCGCCGCCGGCCTGCTGCGCGAAGGCCCAGCCCGCGGTGCCCAGGCCGAGGCCCACGGCGAGCTTCAGGCTAGCGCGCATCGGGGTCCCGCGGTTCGTGGCCCCGCAGGCGGGACAGCAGCTGGTGGAAAGCCGCGGCAGGCGGTGCCGGCGGCATGGGCGGCGCGGCCTCGGCCTGCGCGGCCATGGTGTGCAGCGTGCGGATGCCCTGCGGCGACACGCCCAGCACCAGCCACAGGCGTTCATCGCCCTGGCCTACTTCCACCGTGACCAGCTTCTGCTGCGCCGAGAGCGGCAGCACCGCCACCGGGCGTGGCGCGCCGGCGCGTGCGCCGCTGCCGCCCAGCGGCGTGCGCTTCAGCAGCCACAGCGACAGCGGGATCAGCGCGATGATGGCGCCGAACCACAGGAAGGAAGACACGGGCATGGTCAGGCCGCCCGTGAGAGGCGCCGCAGGCGTTCGCTGGGCGTGACGATGTCGGTCAGGCGGATACCGAACTTGTCGTTCACCACCACCACCTCGCCCTGGGCGATCAGGTAGCCGTTGACCAGCACGTCCATCGGCTCGCCGGCCAGCGTCTCCAGTTCCACCACCGAGCCTTGCGCCAACTGCAGGATGTGCTTGATGGGGATGCGCGTGCGGCCCAGTTCCACCGTCAGCTGGACGGGGATGTCCAGGATCATGTTGATGTCGTTCACGGCCCCGGCGGGCGGCGCGACATTGACGTTGTTGCTGAACTGCGTGAAGGCGGCCGGCGCCACGGTCTCGGCGCGCGCGGCCAGCTCGCTGGCCACCTCGTTGCCGCCGGGCTTGGTCTCGGCCAGCGCAGCCGCCCACTCGGCGGCCATCTTGTCCTCTTCGGACATCGCGGAGTCGTTCTCGCTCATGTCATTGATCCCCGATCCAGGTCATGTTCTCGCCCGTCAGCAGACGGTCGATCTTGATCGCGTACTTGTTGTTGCTGACGCCGTAGCGGGCGTCGAACACGGGCACCCCGGAGACCTTGGCCTTGATCATCGGGTCCAGGTCCAGCTCGATGAAGTCACCCGGCTTGAAGGACAGCAGTTGTTCCACCGTGGCGCCGGCGTAGGCCAGCTCGGCCACCAGGTCGACCTGGGCCGACTGGATCTGGTTCTTCAGCAGGTTGACCCAGCGGCGGTCGGGTTCGGTGCTGTCGCCCTGGATGGTGGAGAACAGCGTGTCGCGGATCGGCTCCAGCGTGCTGTACGGAATGCAGAAGTGCACCGAGCCGGTGGTGTCGCCGATTTCCAGCGTGAAGTTCGTCGCCACCACGATCTCGCTGGGCGTGGCGATGCTGGCGAACTGGGGCTGCATCTCGCTGCGCTGGTACTCCAGCTCCACCGGGTAGATGCCCATCCAGGCCTTCTTGTACTCGGCGCAGATGGTCTCGACCAGGCGCGTGATGACACGCAGTTCGGTGGGGCTGAAGTCGCGCCCTTCGATGCGCGTGTGGTACTTGCCCACGCCGCCGAACAGCGCGTCGATCACCGCGAACACGAGGCTCGGGTCGCACACGATCAGCCCGCTGCCGCGCAGCGGCTTGACGTTCATGATGTTGAAGTTCGTGGGCACCACGATCTCGCGCAGGAAGGCGCTGAACTTCTGCACCTTGATGCCGCCGATGGCCACTTCGGGGCTCTTGCGGATGAAGTTGAACAGGCCGATGCGGATGTTCCGTGCGAAGCGCTCGTTGATCACTTCCATCGTCGGCATGCGGCCGCGGACGATGCGTTCCTGGCTCGCCAGGTCGTAGTCGCGCACGCCGGTGGCCGGCGCGTCTTCCTGCTCCAGCTTCTGGCTTTCGCCGGTGATGCCCTGCAGCAGGGCATCAACTTCGTCTTGCGAAAGGATTTGCTGATTCATGCGAACAACGCCGGTGTGCGATCAAGCTCTTTGCGGGAGCAGGGTTGCCCTGCGCCTCGCAAAGCGGCCCCCTTGGGGGGTCTGAGGGCCGCGGCTCCAAGCCCGCCTGCGCGGGCTTGGACGGCCCGAAGGCCAGCTGCCTCTGGCAGCTGGCGGGAGCGATAGCGAGCTTGGGGGCTCACGTTCATTGGATGATGAAGTTGGAGAAGTGCACGGCCTTGATGGGCAGCACCTGCGCGGCCGCCTTCTTCTTTTTCTTCGCCGGCTTCTTGGCGGGCTTGCCGTCTTCGTCGGCAGCGGCCGGCGCGGATTCGTCGTCTGCCACCTCGTAGCCGAGCGCGCGCGAGGTCTCGCGGCGCACCCGCTCGGCCAGCTGCACCTTGCCCTCGCGACCCAGCAGTTCGGCGGCGCTGCGGTCGGCAATGGCCATCAGGATCTGGTTGCGGACGGCCGGCATGTAGGCCTTGAGCTGTTCGGCGGTTTTCGGGTCGTCGATCTCCAGCGTGATGCCCACCTGCGCGTAGCGCTCGGCCTCGCGGTCGGCCAGGTTCACGGTGAAGGGGTCCAGCGGCACGAACACCGGCGGGTGGCTGGGGTCGTGCTTGGCGGCCGCGGCCGGTTTGCCCGGTGCAGCCTCCTCGCCTTCGGCCTCGAGCTCGGTGTCGGCGGGCTTCTTCTTCAGCAGCAGCATGCCGGCCACGCCGCCGCCCACCAGCACGAGGGCGGCCACGGCGATCATGATGATCAGCTTCTTCTTGCCGCCCTTGGCGGCGGGCACGGTGGTGGCATCGATGGCGGCGGTGGACATGGGCTCTCCTCGGCGATTCAAAGCCATTGTTGAGTGCCTGCCCCGCGGGCGATGCCCGGATAAGGGCGGGCAAAGCCGCCTTCACCACACGCGGGGCGACAGCCCCGCGCCAGGCCCGCTCAGGCGACCAGGTCGACCACGCCGCGGCGGCGCGGTGCGGCCAGCGGCTGCGCCGTGACGGATTCACGCCCGGCTTCGCGCTCGGTGCGCGGCGCGCCTTCGCGCGTGGGCGTGCCGTCGCCGCGGCTGCCGGCCTGCTGGCGCGGCTGCTCGAAGACACCGCCGCCGGTGAGCGTGAGGCCGGCCTCGCGCAGGCTGCTTGCCAGCTGCGGCAGCGCTTCTTCCAGCGCCGCGCGGGTGGGCGCCTGTTCGGCTGCCAGGTTCACCTGGGCGCTGTGGCCGTCGAGCTGGATCTGCACCGTCACCGGGCCCAGTTCCAGTGGATGCAGCTCCAGCCGCGCGTGCTGGATGCCTTCGCGCACGAAGGTGCTGAGCTGGGCGCCCAGCTGGCTGGCGAAGTCGGCGCTGCCGGGTGTGGCGGCGATGCGGGCTTCGGCCGGCGCGCTGGCGGCCACGGCGGTGGCGGTGGGCGCCTGGGCGGGGGTGGGCGGCAGCGGCGGCAGTTCGGCCGTGGCCGTGTGGCCGGGCGCGGGGCGGTCGGCGGCCGCCGCGCCGGCATCGCGCAGCGCGTCGGCGAAGGCGCTGGGCGCGGCTGCGCCGGCGTCTGCGGCGGCGGGGCCGGGTGGTGTGAGGACGGGGTCGTTGGCATCGACCGGGCTGCGCGTGCTGCCGGGCACAAAGCCGTCACGCTCCGTGCGCACCGGGCCGTTGCCACCGCCTTCGGGCGACAGCGGGCGCGGCTGCAGGGGCGGCAGGGCGGCCAGCAGGGCGGCGGCGTCGGTGGGCACGGCCGCGGCTTCGCCGGTGGTTGCCGAGGTTGGCGCAGGGCCGTCGGCGGGCGGGTCTTCGGTGGGCTCGGCCTGCTGCGTGGTGGGCTTGCTGCCGCGCACGGGTTCGGGCGCGCTCTCGGGCTTGCCGGTGGCGCCGTTCGGGCGCCGGCCGTCGCGGGTGCCGCCGGCGGCGTGCAGCAGGCGCGCGAAGGGGCGGGACTGGGGTTCGTCGGCAGGTGCAGCAGGCGCTGCGGCCTGGCCGGTGTTGGCCGGGGTGGGCGACGCGGGCAGCGTGGGCAGGGTGGCGCTGATCATGGTGCGCCTTCAGTGCGCCAGCGGCGCGTGTTCGGTGCCCAGGCGCCAGCCGGTGTTGGCCTGTCGGTCGTCGCGGCGGCGGCGCTGGGCGGCGTCGTCGGCGTGGCGCTGTTCCTGGCGCGCCGCGGTGACGGCGTGCTGCATGTGGCGCCGCTCGAGCAGCTTTCTCACCGAGGCCACGCGCAGCTCCTGCGCCAGCAGCGTCTGGCGCACGCGGCCGACACGGCCTTCGGCCTGCGCCAGCTGGCCCTGCAATTGCGCCAGCGCCTGGTCCAGCCGCTGCATGAATCCCTGGTGCACCCGCAGCAGCTCGATGCTGGTGCTGCGCCCGCCCTGCGCCGGGTGGCGCTGGCGGTACTCGTCGCGGTAGGCCAGCAGCTGCTCGTGCTGCAGCTGCAACTGGCGCAGCGCGCCCTCGGCCAGGGCCAGCTCGGCCACGGTGTCGTCGCGCAGGCGCTCGGCATGCGACAGAAGGGCGGCTAGCGACTGGGTCATGTTGTGACTTCTTCTTCGGCTTCGGTGAGGGTTCAGCCTTGCATCAGCCGGCAGAGTTGCGCGCGGCTCATGTCCAGGGCGGCGGACTCGTGCATGTCCTGCTGCAGCAGGCCCGTCATCTGGGGCTGCAGGCGCACGGCCAGGTCGAGCTCGTGGTCGTGGCCGGGCTGGTAGGCGCCGAGCTGAATCAGGTCGCGGGCCTTGTTCACCTTGGCCAGCAGCTGGCGCATGCGGCGCGCGGCCTGCACGTGTTCGCGGCCGGCCACGGCCGTCATCACGCGCGAGATCGAACGCTCGACGTCGATGGCGGGGTAGTGGCCGCCTTCGGCGAGTTCGCGCGACAGCACGATGTGGCCGTCGAGGATGCCGCGCGCGGCATCGGCAATCGGATCCTGCGGGTCGTCGCCTTCGCTCAGCACGGTGTAGAAGGCGGTGATCGAACCCTGGCCGTTGAGGCCATTGCCGCTGCGTTCCACCAGCTGCGGCAGCTTGGCGAAACAGCTGGGCGGATAACCCTTGGTGGCCGGCGGCTCGCCGATGGCCAGCGCGATCTCGCGCTGCGCCATCGCGTAGCGCGTCAG
>CAYREA010000277.1:0-5783 GCA_964423075.1 uncultured Rubrivivax sp.
CTCGAGGTTGATGATGTGGATCTTGTTCCGATGGCCGTAGATGTACGGGGCCATCCGGGGGTTCCAGAAGCGCGTCTGGTGTCCGAAATGGACACCGGCTTCCAGCATTTCACGCATGGAGACAGACATGGAAACTCCAAAGGTTGGGACTAGAATCCCGGCCGCTTGATCGCTGCCAGCGTTGCAGCGTTTTTCTCCCGAGATCTCCCCGAGGGAACACACCACATCCTGCTGATCAGCGACACCTTGGTTGGACCGGGTTCGCGATTGGCCTGCCCACTTCGAGGCAAACCCAATGATTCTAGCATGCGCCGCCGTGCGCACCGGCGGCTGAGTTGCGCGTCGCCGTCGTAGGCGCCGGCATCGTCGGCGTCACCACCGCCTACGAGCTGGCCCTGGCGGGCCACGAGGTGGTGGTGTTCGAACGCCGCGCCAGCGTGGCCGCCGAGGCCAGCTTCGGCAACGCCGGCGTGGTGGCACCGGGCTACGTCACGCCCTGGGCCGCGCCCGGCATGCCGATGAAGGTGCTGCGCCACCTGCTGAGCCGCGACGCGCCGGTGCGCTTCGGCGGCTTCAATGCACTGCGCCAGCTGCCCTGGATGTGGCGCTGGTGGCGCGCCTGCCGCCGCCCCGTGCACCAGGCCAACCGCGCGGCGATGCATCGGCTGGCCCTGTTCAGCCGCACCCGCCTGCAGGAGATCACGCGCACGCTCGATCTCGACTACGAACAGGTGGCTGGCGTGCTGGTGCTCCTGCGCACCGCGCGCGAAACGGCCGCTGCACAGGGCAGCCTGGCACTGCTGCGCGAGTGGGGCGTGATGCACGAGTTCGTGGACGCGGCCCGTGCGCGCCAGATCGAGCCGGGCCTGAACCCGGCCACGGCGCTGCAGGCGGCGCTCCACCTGCCGCAGGACGGCGTGGGCAACTGCCGCCAGTTCGCCCACGCGATCAAGGCCGAGGCGCAGCGACTGGGCGTGCGCTTCCACTTCGACACCGTCGTGCGCGCCGTGCACCCCGGCGCGCCGGCCCATGTCGAGACCGATGACGGCCGCCAGGGTGCCTGCGAGGCGGTGGTCATCTGCGCAGGCGTCGAGGCCAACACGCTGCTGCGCGGCCTGCGCCTGCATTTGCCGCTGGCACCGGTGCATGGCTACTCGGTGACGGCGCCGCTGCGTGCCATGGATGGCCTGGACCTGCCCGGCCCCCGAGCGGCGGTGATGGACGAGCGCTACAAGGTCGCGATCTCGCGCATGGGGCAGCGCGTGCGGGTGGCCGGCGGTGCCGAGATCGGCGGTGCTGTCGCCGATCTCACCGAGGGTCCGCTGCGCACCCTGTACCGCGTGCTCGAAGACTGGTTCCCGGGCGCCGCCGTCACGCGCGAAGCGCAGCAGTGGAAAGGCGCGCGCCCGATGCTGCCCGACGGCCCGCCCATCCTGGGCGAAAGCGGTGCCCAAGGGGTGTGGCTGAACCTGGGCCACGGCTCCAGCGGCTGGGCGCTGGCCTGCGGCTCGGCGCGCGTGCTGGCCGAGCGCATCAGCGCCCGCGAGGCGCCGATCGACCTGGCGCGCCTGACACTGGCGCGCCTGCGCTGAGAATGCGGCCATGCCTGCTGCGCACGGCCCCACCCTCACCCGCGTCGATCCAACCCTCGGCCCCTGGCCCTTGCACGACGCAGCCGCCTCGCGCGCGGCCGAGGCTGCCGCGCTGGCGCTGCATCCGCCCTTCGAGCTGATGGCCCGCGCCGGGCTCGCCGTGGCGCGGCTGGCACTGGCCATCGCGCCGCATGCCCGCCGCGTTGAGGTGTGGGTCGGGCCGGGCAACAACGGCGGTGACGGTCTGGTGGCCGCGCGGCATCTGCGGGCGGCGGGCCGCGAGGTGCAGGTTGTCTTCACCGGCGATGCAGCCGGCCTGCCGCCGGATGCGTCGCGCGCCTACCGCGACGCCGTCACTGCCGGGGTGCCGATCGCCCCCGACGCGCCGCAGGCCGAAGCCGACCTTTCCATCGACGCCCTGCTCGGCCTGGGCGCGCGCCGCGCGCCCGAAGGCGCCATCGCGGCTGGCATCGCCCGCATAAACGCCTCGTCCGCGCCAGTGATCGCCGTCGACATGCCATCCGGCCTGCATGCCGACACGGGCATCCGGATCGGCGGCCTGGCGGTCACGGCCACGCACACGCTGGCCTTGTTGACCCTCAAGCCCGGCTGCTTCACGGCCCAGGGCCACGAGGCCTCTGGCACGGTCTGGTTCGATTCGCTAGGCATGGCCGCGGGTGTCCCGCGCGCATGGCTGGGCGGCCCGCCCGACCAGGCTCCGCGCGCGCTGGCCAGCCACAAGGGCAGCCACGGCGATGTGCTCCTGGTCGGCGGCGCAGCTGGCATGGTGGGCGCGGTCTGGCTCGCGGCGCGCGCCGCCTTGGCGGCCGGCGCCGGGCGGGTCTACGCCAGCCCGCTCGATGCCGGCGCCAGCCTGCTCGACCCCATGCAGCCCGAACTGATGGGGCGCCATGCCGCGTGGACCTGGCAACCCGCAGCGCTGGCCCGCGCCACCGTCGTCTGCGGCTGTGGCGGCGGCACCGACTTTCGCGAGGTGCTGCCCCCGCTGCTGGCCCATGCCGGCCGCCTGGTGCTGGACGCCGATGCGCTCAACGCCATCGCCGCCGACACCATGCTGCAGGACCTGCTGCGCCGGCGCGGCGCGCGCAGCGCAGCCACCTTGCTGACACCCCACCCGCTGGAAGCCGCGCGCCTGCTGCAGCTGACCGCCGCCGAGGTGCAAGCCGATCGCCTCGTCGCTGCGCAAACCCTGGCCGGCCGCTACGCCTGCAGCGTGCTGCTCAAGGGCTCGGGCACGGTGATCGCAGCGCCGGGCCTCACGCCGACGATCAACCCCACGGGCAATGCCGCGCTGGCTGGCCCTGGCACGGGCGACGTGCTGTCGGGCTGGGCGGGAGGACTCTGGGCCCAGGCGCCGTCGGCCACACCGGCACACATCGCCGCCGGCGCGGCCTGGCAACACGGCCGCGCCGCCGACCTGTGGCCAGGCGCGGCGCGTGGTGCGCCGCTGCGCGCCAGCGATCTGATCGAAGCGCTGGCGCGGCGCGCCTGCGCCTGAGCGCCCGCTAGCGCCGGGTGCGTGGCTTGGGCGCCGGCCGCTTGGGCCCGGGCTTGCGGGAGCGCTTGGCGGCTTCCCCACCCTTGCCCTTCAGGCCACGCACCGCGGCCTTGGTGTTGCGGTCGGTCTCGCGCACCGCCGCCAGTTCCTCGACCGCGCTGCCGGCCTGCGCGGGCCGCACCTTCTCGCCGCGCGCCTGCACGCGCTCGCCCTCGCCTTCGCGCACCATGCGGAAGTCGATCTTGCGGCCGTCCAGGTCGACACGGCTCACCTGCACGCGCACGCGCGCCCCCACTGCATAGCGGATGCCCGTGCGCTCGCCACGCAGTTCGCCACGCGCGTCGTCGTAGCGGTAGTACTCGCCGCCGAGCTCGGTGATGTGCACCAGGCCTTCGACGTAGAGGCCGTCGAGCGTGACGAAGAGCCCGAAGGCGGCGACTGCGCTGACGGTGCCCGAAAACTCCTCGCCCAGGTGCTCGCGCATGTAGCGGCACTTCAGCCAGGCCTCGACGTCGCGGCTGGCTTCGTCGGCGCGCCGTTCGTTGGCGCTGCAGTGGCCGCCGGCCGCTTCCCACAGCGCCATCTCCTGCGACATCGGCTTGGGCGCGCGTGTGACCTTGCCGCCCTTGCGCAGCTCGGGCGTGCGCGTCTTGGCGTTGGCCACCAGGTGGTAGCGCCGGCCGGCCAGGATGGCCTTGATCACGCGGTGCACCAGCAGGTCGGGGTAGCGCCGGATCGGGCTCGTGAAGTGCGTGTAGGCCTCGTAGGACAGGCCGAAGTGCCCCGAGTTGTGCACCGTGTAGATGGCCTGCTGCATCGAGCGCAGCAGCAGGGTGTGGATCTGCGTCGCGTCGGGCCGGTCGGCCGTGGCCCGGGCAATGGCCTGGATCTCGCCCGGCGTCGGGTCATCGCTCAGGTGCACACCCACACCCAGCGCCTTCAGCGTGGCCTGCAGCGCGACACGCTTCTCGGGCGTGGGGCCTTCGTGAACGCGGAACAAGCAGGGATGCTCGGCGCCGCTGATGAACTCGGCCGCGCAGACGTTGGCCGCGAGCATTGCTTCTTCGATCAGCCGGTGCGCGTCGTTGCGCGTGCGCGGCACGATCTTCTCGATGCGGCCCTGGTCGTCGCAGACGATCTGTGTTTCGGTGGTCTCGAAGTCGATCGCGCCGCGCTGGCCGCGCTGCTTGAGCAGGGCGCGGTACACCTCGTGCAGGTGCAGCAGGTGCGGCACCACGTCGGCCCGGCGCTGCGCCTCGGGCCCGCGCGTGTTGGCCAGCGCGGCAGCCACCTCGGTGTAGGTCAGGCGCGCGTGCGAGCGGATGATGGCGGGGTAGAACTGGAAGGCGTCGATGCGGCCGTCGTGCGCCACGAGCATGTCGCACACCATGGTGAGCCGCTCGACTTCGGGGTTCAGCGAGCACAGGCCGTTGGACAGCTTCTCGGGCAGCATCGGGATGACACGGCGCGGGAAGTACACCGAGGTGGCGCGCTCGTAGGCGTCTTCGTCCAGCGGCTCGCCCGGCTTGACGTAGTGGCTGACGTCGGCGATGGCCACCAGCAGGCGCCAGCCCTCGAAGGCCGTTTTGCCGCGGCCGCGCTTGAAGGGCTCGCAGTAGACCGCGTCGTCGAAGTCGCGCGCGTCCTCGCCGTCGATGGTGACCAGCGGCACGTCGCTCAGGTCCACGCGGTGCTTGCGGTCCGTGGCGCGCAGCTTCTCGGGAATGGCCGCGGCCTGCGCCAGGGTCTCGGGCGTGAACTGGTGCGGCACCTCGTACTTGCGCACCGCGATCTCGATCTCCATGCCCGAGTCGTCGATCTCGCCCAGCACCTCGGCCACGCGGCCCACGGGCTGCGAGTGCAGCGAAGGCGGCTCGGTCAATTCGACCGACACCACCTGCCCCACCGCCGCGCTGGCGGTGGCGTTCTTGGGGATCAGGATGTCCTGGCCGTAGCGGCTGTCCTCGGGCGCCACGAGCCACTGCCCGCCTTCGTGCAGCAGGCGGCCGATGATGGGCGTCTTGCGGCGCTCCAGGATGTCGAGCACGCGGCCTTCGGGCCGGCCCTTGCGGTCATAACGCAGGATGCGCACGCGCACGCGGTCCTTGTGCAACACGCTGCGCATCTCTTGCGGGGCCAGGAAGATGGTGGGTTCGCCGGCATCGGGCACGACGAAGCCATGCCCGTCACGGTGTCCTTCGACACGGCCTTCGAATTCGCCCAGCAGTGCTTGTCCGGCTTGTGCGGGGCTTGAGTTCTGTTTTTCTTTGATGGTATAGTCCTTGGTTCCTGAAAGCCCAGGTGGCGGAATTGGTAGACGCACTAGTTTCAGGTACTAGCGCTTAACGGCGTGGGGGTTCGAGTCCCTTCCTGGGCACCAAACATGGAAGGCCGGTTGCAGAGATGCAGCCGGCCTTTTGCGTTTTCTAGACGCTGAATTTCTTGGCCAGCCCTTCGGGCCGGAGGTTGTCGTATTCCTCGAAAGGCTGATGGATCCACGGGCTCGTGGGCAGCGTTTCGACGAAGTAGTCGGGCACGTAGGTCGACACACCCTTCACCCAGATCACCGCGGCGCGCAGCTCCTGGATGGAAGGCATGCCGCGCAGCCGGTCGACCACCGCACGCAGCGTGATGCCGGTGTCGGCCAGGTCGTCCACCAGCAGCACGCGGCC
>CAYREA010000278.1:0-5756 GCA_964423075.1 uncultured Rubrivivax sp.
GCATGAACTTGCCCATGTCGCCGCCGACCATGCCCATGCCGATCTTCTGGTCGAGCAGCTTTTGCAGCTCTTCGGGCAGGCTGACGTTCTGCACCGTCACGCTGGCCAGCACGAGGCCCAGCTTGGCGAACTCGGCCGCGCTGGCAGCCTGCAGCTGCTGCGCGAATTCCACTTGGTTGGCGGCCAGGTCCAGGAAGGGGATGCCGCTCTGCGCCACCGCATCGCTGATGTGCTGCAGCATCATGCCGCGCAGCTGGCCGTCGAGGTCGTCGACGGTGTAGCGGTCGCGCGTGCCGCTGATGGCGGTGTGGAAGAGCTTCGGATCCTGGATGGCGTAGGCGTAGTTGCCGAAGGCGCGCAGCCGCACGGCGCCGAAATCCTTGTCGCGGATGGTCACCGGCTGCGCCGTGCCCCAGCGGCGGTCGATCTGCTGGCGCGTGCTGAAGAAGTAGACGTCGCTCTTGAACGGGCTCTGGAACAGCTTGTCCCAGTTCTTCAGGTAGGTCAGGACGGGCAGCGTCTGCGTCGTCAACTTGTAGGTGCCGGGGCCGAAGACATCGGCCACCTTGCCTTCGTTGACGAAGACGGCGGCCTGGCTCTCCCGCACGGTGAGGCTGCCGCCGTACTGGATTTCGTTGCCCGCCATCGGGTAGCGGAAGGCCAGGGTGCCGTCGCCGGACTCCGTCCATTCCAGGATGTCGATGAACTGTTTCTTGATGAAGTCCATCAGCGCCATGGCTTGATCTCCTGACCGCGAAGATGATGCGGCTGAGGCGAATAATACGGGCACATTCCTTGGAGAGGCCGTGACGAAGACAGCCTGGCAGATGGCGGTGGTGGGCGCAGGGCCGGTGGGCCTGGCGCTGGCCTTGCACGCGGCGCGCAGCCTGCCGCACGCGCGCATCACGCTGTTCGACGCGCGGCCGGTGGACCGCGACGTCTCGGCCGACCCGCGCACGCTGGCGCTCTCGCTGGGCAGCGTGCGCTTCCTGGAACGCCTGGGTGCCTTCCCGGCCGCGCAGGCCCAGCCCATCCTCGAAGTGCACGTGTCCCAGCAGCCGCCCAGCTTCGGCAACGCCGAGGTGCGCCTGCGTGCCACCGACCTGGACGTGCCGCAGCTGGGCGCCGTGCTCGGCTACGGCACGCTGCTGGCCCCGCTGCAGGCCGCCTGGCTGGCTGCCGAGGCGGCCGAGCCCGAACGGCTGCACACCCGCTTCGGCACGCCGGTGAGCGCGCTCAAGCCCGTGGCCGGCGGCGTGGAGGTGGACGCCGGCATCGCCGAGGCCTTTGACCTGGCGGTGGTGGCCGAAGGCGGCGTCTTCGCCGAGCAGGCCCGCAAGGCCGTGGTCGGCCACTACCGCCAGACGGCCTGGGTGGGCACGGTCACGCTGGAAGGCGCCGCCCCCGGCATGGCCTTCGAGCGCTTCACGCGCAACGGGCCGGTGGCGCTGCTGCCGCTGCCGCCCCGGGCGGGCGAGCCGCAGAGCGCCGCGCTGGTGTGGTGCGTGCCCGACGACGACGACCCGGTGCGGCCGCTGACCGACGCGCAGCGCCTGGCCGTGCTCAACACCATCGTGCCGCCGCTGGCCGGGCGGCTGACCAGCATCACGCCGCTGAAGCACTTCGCCCTCGGCCTGAACGCCGAACGCACGCTGGTGGCAGGCCGCTCGGTGCGCATCGGCAACGCGGCGCAGACCCTGCACCCGGTGGCCGGCCAGGGCCTGAACCTGGGCCTGCGCGACGCCCACGAGCTGGTGGAGACGCTGCGCGGCGCCACCGAGCTGGACGCCGCGCTGCGCCGCATCGAGTGGGCGCGCGCGCCCGACCGCTGGACCATGATCGCCACCACCGACTTCCTGGCCCGCAGCTTCACCTGGAAGCTGCCCGGGGCCGCCGCCGTGCGCGGCCTGGGCATGGCGGCGCTGGACGCGCTGCCGCCCGTCAAGGGCTGGCTGGCGCGGCGAATGATGTACGGAGGTTGATCACGCGCAGCGCCTCTCGCAGGGTCAGCGGCGACAGGCGGTCTTCGTACTCCTGGCAGAAGGCGCGCACTTCGTCGGGGGCGTCGTAGGCGCGTTCGCGCAGGGCCCAGCCCATGCCCTTGCGGATGAAGAACTCGTCGGCGAACCGGCCACCCGTCAGCGAAGGCAGCAGGCAGTCGTAGAACAGCACGGCGTCGAAGCCGCGCTTGAGGCTGCGCTGCGCCAGCATGGCGGCGCGGCGGAACCAGAGGTCCTCGCCCTGCGCCCAGCGGCGCAGCACGGCCTTCATCTCCTGCGGATGTCGCTGAAGGAAGAGTGGCAGCACGCTGCCCGAGACCTCGTCGTTGAAGTCCCACCAGGGGTCGGTGGCCAGGATCTCCTCGATCGCCGGCAGCAGCGGCCACGCCACCAGCTTGCGGTGGCGCGGCAGGCGCAGCAGGTCCAGCGCGGCATGGCGCTCTTCGCGGTGGGTGGCCGTGCGCCACAGTGCGAGCAGCAGGGCTTGCAGCGCCGGCAGTTCCAGGCAGGTGCGCCCCATGGTCACCTCGGCCACGATGGCGCGCCGCGCGGGCGCGGACACGCCGTGGAAAGGCATGGCCGACTTCATGTAGGCCTGCATGGCCGGTGCGCGGGCCGGGTCGGCCGCCGCCGCGAGCGCGGCCCGCAGGTCCTGTGCCAGCGCGCCGGCCTCGCTCACAGCCGCCGGTGCTGCAAGGCCGGCAGCTGCTGTCGCACCTGCGCCAGGCGTGCCGCGTCCACGTCAGCGACGACGACCCCTTCGCCTTCAGGCAGCACCTGCAGCACCTCGCCCCAGGGGTCGACCACCATGCTGTGGCCCCAGGTGCGGCGGCCGTTCTCGTGCGTGCCACCCTGCGCGCTGGCCAGCACGTAGCACTGGTTCTCCACGGCGCGGGCGCGCAACAGCAGCTCCCAGTGCGCGCGTCCGGTGGTGTAGGTGAAGGCGGCGGGCACCACCAGCACGTCGCAGGGCGGCTGCATCAGCGCCCGGTAGAGCTCGGGGAAGCGCAGGTCGTAGCAGACCGAAAGCCCGACGCGGAGCCCGCCCGCCTGCAGCGCCACCGGCTGGCTGCCGGCGGCCAGCGTGCGGCCTTCGTCGTAGCTCTCGCGGCCGTTGTCGAAGGCGAAGAGGTGGATCTTGTCGTAGTGCGCAGCGGGCGTGCCGTCGGGCGCGAAGACGCAGCTGCGGTTGAGCACCTGGCCGGCCGTGCCCGTGGCCACCGGCAGCGTGCCGCCCACCAGCCACACCCCGTGCTCGCGCGCCAGCGCCGACAGGAAGTCCTGGATCGGCCCGTGGCCCGGCGCTTCGGCCAGGGCCAGCTTGTCGGTGTCGCGCCGGCCCAGCAGGCAGAAGTACTCGGGCAGGGCCACGAGGCCTGCGCCGGCAGCCCGCGCTTCGGCCACCAGGCGGGCCGCGGTGTCGCGGTTGCGCGGCCAGTCGGGGGCGGACACCATCTGCACGGCGGCGATCTTCATCAGGGAATTCTCGGTCAGGCGCGCCGCGACTGATCGGTCACCATGCCCCCCGGGTGACGTGGGCCATGCGATCGGCCCGACACTCGCGCCCCGCACGAGAAGAAAACAACGACGCCCGGGCCTTGAACGCCGACGCCAAGATCACCGCCACCGCCGACCACAGCCGCTTCGTGCAACGCGTGCGTCGGCGCTATGCGGCCGAGTTGCCCCTGCTGCCTGCAGGCGCCCCCGACGCCGCCGTCATCACGGCGCTGGTGCAGCGCCTGCGCAGCGGCGGGCGCGACTTCGGCTCGGCGCTGCGCGTGGCGCGGCAGCTCATCATCGAGCGGCTGGCGGTGCTGGACGTCGAGCAGGCCGCGCCGCTGCAGACCATCACCGGCACGATGACGGCGCTGGCCGAAGCGACGCTCGAGCTCGCCCTCGCCCAGGCGGAGGCCGAGGCCGACGAGCGCCACGGCGCGCCCATCAACGACCAGGGCCAGCGCACCGAGCTCTGGATCATCGGCATGGGCAAGCTCGGCGCACGCGAGCTCAACGTGTCCTCGGACATCGATCTGATCTACGTCTACGACGACGACGGCCAGACCACCGGCGCCCGCCCCTGCTCCTTCCACGAGTACTTCAGCTTCGTCGTCAAGCGCCTCTACGCCTTCATCGGCGAGACCACCGACGACGGCTTCGTCTTCCGTGTCGACCTCGCGCTGCGACCCAATGGCAACTCTGGTCCGCCTGTGGTGAGCCTGGCCATGCTGGAGGAATACTTCCAGGTGCAGGGCCGCGAGTGGGAGCGCTTTGCCTGGCTCAAGAGCCGGGTCGTGGCGCCGCGCCGCGCGGTGGAAAGCGGCAGCGTGCGCGGGCTGCGTTCGCTGGTGACGGCCTTCGTCTACCGCCGCTACCTGGACTACGGCGTCTTCGAAGGCCTGAGGCAGTTGCACCGCAAGATCCGCGACGAGGCCCAGCGCCGTGCCGCCGGCCGTCCCGAACGCGCCAACGACGTGAAGCTGTCGCGCGGTGGCATCCGCGAGATCGAATTCATCGTGCAGCTGATGATGGTGGTGCGCGGTGGGCAGTTCCCCGAGATCCGCTCGCGCAGCACGCTCAAGGGCCTGGCCAAGCTGGCGTCGCGCGGGCTCATGTCGCCCGAAACCGCCGAGCGCCTGGCCGCCGGCTACACACTGCTGCGCCGGCTGGAGCACCGCATCCAGTACCTCGACGACCAGCAGACGCACCTGCTGCCGACGCAGGACGAGGACCTGGGCTGGATCGCGCGCAGCCTGGGCATCGAATGCCTGCGCCCGGCTTCGTGCGCCATGCTCGACCAGCTGCTCGAAGTCCGCGAGCTGGTGGCCGCCGAGTTCGATGCGCTGCTGCGCGAAGGCCAGGGCGCCCCGGCGCCGGACGCCACACGCGGCAACGTCTGCCGAGGCTGCGGGCCGGCGCCGGTGCCGGTCGACAGCGAGGCGCTGCTGGAGCGCCTGCCCCCCGAGCTGGCCGAGCGGGTGCGCGTGTTCGCCGTGCTGCCGCGCGTGCGCGCGCTGCGCGACGAGAGCCGGCTGCGCCTGGGCCGGCTGATCCTGAAGACCGCGGGCGCGCTGAGCGCCGAGGCCTGCACCGCCGCCGGCGCGACGCGCTTCATCGACTGGCTGGAGCCGCTGCTGCGGCGCGAGAGCTACCTCGCGCTGCTGCTGGAGCGCCCCGAGGTGCACCGCCGCCTGCTGCGCCTGCTGGGCCTGGCGCGCTGGCCCATGCAGTACCTGATGCGCCACCCCGGCGTCATCGACGAACTCGCCGACGCGCGGCTGCTGCACGGCCGCTTCGACGGTGCCGCGCTGCAGGCCGACCTGGACGCCCGCCTGGCTGCCTGGCAGCGGGCCGGCGAAGACGACGAGGAGAAGCTGCTGGACGCGCTTCGCCATGCCCACCACGCCGAGGTCTTCCGCATCCTGGTGCGCGACGTCGAAGGCGAACTCACGGTGGAGCAGGTGGCCGACGACCTTTCGGCGCTGGCCGACACGCTGCTGGCCGTCACGGCCCGCTGGTGCTGGGCGCGGCTGAAGCAGCGACACCGCGAGTCGCCGGCGCTGGCCGTCATCGCCTACGGCAAGCTGGGCGGCAAGGAACTCGGCTACGGCAGCGACCTGGACGTGGTCTTCCTCTTCGACGACAGCGACGAAGGCGACAAGCAGCAGGCGCAGGAGGTCTACGCCGCCTTCGTGCGCAAGCTGATCACCTGGCTGACGCTGCGCACCTCCGCCGGCGAACTGTTCGACATCGACACCG
>CAYREA010000279.1:0-5729 GCA_964423075.1 uncultured Rubrivivax sp.
AGGAACAAACGACTGACCAAACGCTTGCCGGCAGATTACCGGCCGGTCATGTTGATGCACGGGGGGACTCCTTCATGCAACTGCGCCGGAGGCCGTTGCCTGGTCCGGCCTTGACGCTGTCGGGTCATTTGCGGAGGACGCCGTGCACTTCGCTGTGGAACGGCGGCGACGGAAGCCTGCCGAACTGACGAGGGTCTGCTAGCCACGTCCGTACTGCTTCTCGCGAGCAGATCGCCTCGGTCGCGCCTCGTCCCTAGGCTGCTTGGCAGCGCCTTCACGTCTCGTGTCGCAGCGCGCCTCGCGCTTCAATCCGAGTCAGAGGACGCGTTCGTCGCGTGGAAGGTGTTGCCTTGTTCCACAACGGAGATTGCTCTCATGAAAAAGTCCTTGTTCACCCTGGCCGCGTTGTCCGCCTTTGCGGCGGGCGCCTACGCGCAGTCGTCGGTCACGCTGTTCGGCATCGCCGACGCTGCCGTGCGCCAAGTCAAGAATGGAAGCGCCGGATCCCAGAAGCAACTGGCATCCGGCTCGAATGCCACCAGCCGGTGGGGCCTGCGCGGCGTGGAGGACCTGGGCGGTGGCCTGAAAGCCGGTTTCCACCTGGAGTCCCAGATCAACTTCGACACCGGTACCGCCGACGCGAACAAGTTCTGGGGCCGTCGTGCGACGGTGAGCCTGATGGGCAACTTCGGCGAGGTCCGCATGGGTCGGGACTACACGCCGACCGCCTACAACACCTTTGCCGACGAGTTCGGCATCGTCGGCGTCGGCTCGCGCGGCATCTTCAGTTACGGGGCCGGGTCGAACCTGGGAAGCCCTGCGACCACGGTGCTGCGGGCCGATAACTCGGTGGGCTACTTCCTGCCCAGCATGGGCGGCCTGTACGGTCACTTGCAGATGGCGGCTGGTGAGGGCGTCAACGGCAACAAGTACGTGGGTGGGCGGCTGGGCTACGAGGCGGGCCCGATCAATGTCGGCTTCGCGTACGGCAAGACCGAAACCGGTGCGACCACTCCGGACTTCAAGAACTACAACATCCAGTTCAACTACAAGTTCGGCTTCGCCACCCTGCACACGCTGTACGACGTCAAGGAGTGGAACCCGCGCAAGACCAAGGATCTGTCGATCGGCGCCACGGTACCGGTCGGCCCGGGTGCGCTGAAGGTCGGCTACACCAGGGCAGATCGCTCGGGCGGCCCCGCTGGTTCCGGATTCTCCGACGCCGACGACAGCACTCGTCTGGGTGTCGGGTACGTCTACGACCTTTCGAAGCGGACCGCGATGTACACGACCTACGGTCAGGTTTCGAACAAGGGCGCTGCGCGCAGCTCCGTCCTCTACACGCCGCCGGCAGCCATGCTCGGCGGTGAGAAGTCGTCCGGTCTCGAGTTCGGCATTCGCCACACCTTCTGACGGGCGATCGCTTCGGCGTCCCGCACTGGCCTCAACGGGCCAGTGCGTGTGCTGCGGCGAGCAGCTGTGGACGGTGCCAGCGGCGCCGTCCGCGTGGCCAGAACAGGACATGCGGTCGAGCCATGCGAGCCGGCTGCGGGCGTCGTTGGGGCGTAGCATGACGAAGATGTAATGGACCGGCAAGCAGTCTGTCGGTGCGCGATTTCTACAGTGGCTCCACGGTGCACGAAGGCACCGCAACCGGTGAACCCCCGCGAGAGGTGCACCTGCAACAGGAGTCCATCATGAAGTTTCGTTTCAGTCTGATCGCGCTGGTGAGTGCCGTGTCCCTGCCCGCGCTGGCAACCTCAGGCATCACCCCGGTCGGGGGTGAAGCCGGCTTCACGACCCATGCGATGCCGTCGACGAAGTCGCGTGCCGACGTCATCAAGGAGCTCGAGGCCTGGAAGCGCAATCCGGTCTCGGCCGACGGCTGGCGCGAAGTCGGAGGCGATGCAGGTTGGGTCTTTGTCGGGACCAACCAGCCCGGCAAGACGCGCGCGGCGGTCATCGCCGAGACGATGCAGGCCAAGCGCAACCCGGTTTCCGCCGACGGCTGGCTCGATGTCGGTGGCGAAGCCGGGGCGGTCTACGTCGGCGTCCCAGGCGACACGCGCAACGCTGCGAATGCCGGCAAGCCTTCCCAGGCAGGCGTTGTCAACGTCCCCGGCGGGCTGAGCCGCAGCGGTCACCAGAGCGGCCCGACCGCCACCTCGCACATGCATCGCTGATGGATCGGCGGAGGGCGGGTGGCATTGAGACGACGTGGGGGACCAGAAGAGGCGTCCATCCGCTCATCGTCTCCCTGAATCGCTGGCTCGTGCGAATGGACGAGCTCGGTCGCAGGGGCCAGCGCCCGGAGCTTCCTATGCGAAGAACTCAAACCACGGCGGGACGCCGAGCCGCATTGTTCGCACTCGGCTCAGGCACGCTGCTTCTCGCGGCGTGTGTGTCCAAGCCCGTCCGGCCGGCAAACGCCGATGGCACCTGGTGCCATCGCGTCGGCAAGGCGCCGCGCTACAAACTGACCTGCACCAGTGCGCCCGTACCGCCGCCTGCGGTGGAAGCCGAGGCCAAGCGGTTTGCTGCATCTGCGAACAGGTTCACGGTGTACGTGGTGCGCAAGCGGTGGGCCGACGCCGTCAACGTCGTCAAGCTGACCGTCGACGGAGGTGCGCACGCCGAAACGGTGCCTGAATCCTTCGTGCGCCTGAGGCTGCCGCCCGGTGAACATGTCCTGCGGGCGACCTGGTCTGAGGGGGACACCCAGACGATGGTTCGGGGCGCAGCGGGCGAGATCCGCGTCGTCGAACTTGCCGGCTCGGCTTGGGCCTGGGGGAGCAGGTACGGGTTCGAACCGGGCGACGAGGGGAGCCAGGACCGTGTGCTGCGGGCTCGCATGGTGGCGGACATCGAATGACATCGACCACCGCTGGCTGAGAGGGGCTCGAGAACATTACAAATCGGTAAGCATTTTGAGTGCATCGCGTCGGCCAGTTGTCCGTAGACTGCCGAGCAGGCTGATGCTTATCAATGCACTAAAGTAAAGTTCAGGGTATGTCGGGTGTGGTTCGCCTCCTTCTCATCTGGTTCATCGCTGCCGCCGTTCCCCTGAAGGGCCTGGCGGCGGTGACCATGGTCGGATGCGGGCCGGGCCACCATTCTCCCAGCGCTTCGGTTGAGGCCGTTCCGCACGAAACGCACGCCGACTCCCTCGAAGTCCGTGAAAACGTCTGGACTGGTGAGCCTGGCAGCGCAGTGGAGGCTGTGAAGGAGGATCCCCAGACCGCGTCGGAGTTGTCGACGGGGCAGTCCTCCCAACTGAAGATAAAGTGCAGCAGCTGCGCCCCGTGTTGCAGCGTCGCAGCGCCCGCGCTCGAGCGCGCAGGTATTTCGACTACGGCATCGGCGTCAACCGCCGTCGTCTTCCTGGAAATCCGCTTTCCAGCCGTCTTTGCGGACGTGCCGCATCGACCACCCCGCCTGACCCTCGCCTGACCGCCACCCTGGTCGATCGCCATCGAGGCGGCTCGACCAGCATCGTAGACCGGTCCCCCTGCTCAGCAGGCGTGGCGATCCGGTTCGACTCAAGCGAGGATGTCATGAAGATTGCCACGTTCCGCTGGCTAGCGCCGGCATTCCTGGTTGCGGTCAGCTCTGCGAGCTGGGCCCAGACCGCGTCCGGCAAGAGAGCCGATCCACTCGACTCCTCGGCCGCCGTTCCGCCCCTGGTGTTCCAGTCGACGATTGCGGGTTACCAGCGTCACGCTGAACAGCCCGTGGGATCCTGGCGCGAAGCCAACGAGGCGGTCAACCGCATCGGAGGCTGGCGGGCCTACGCGCGCGAGGCTCGGCAGCCGGACGCGCCTGCCACGAACAACGCGCCCCCGAAGCCGGCAGCGCCGGCGCCGGCAAGCGCACCCGCCGGGCATGGCGGGCACAAGATGAACTGAGGTCAAGCGGATGAATTCACCTTCCTACCTCGGGCGCGTCGCGCCCGACCGCCCGAGCGTGCGACGTTCGGGACTGCTCGTCGTCGTCCTGGCTTCCGCCGTGCTGGCCGGCTGTGCCAGCTTCTCGCCCGACGCGGGGTTCTCGTCGATCGAGTCTGCGGCCAAGGAGAAGCTCGGCAAGGACGTGCGCTGGGCGCGCAGTGATGCCGATGTCGACACCGTCGATCGCCGCGTGGGCGAGTTGCTCGCAAAGCCGCTGAGCGTCGACGATGCCGTTCAGGTGGCCTTGCTCAACAACCGCGGTCTGCAGGCACGATTCCAGGACCTCGGCATCACCGAGGCCGAAGTCGTGCAGGCCGGGCGCCTGCCGAACCCCGGCTTCACGTTCGGGCGCCTTCGGCGGGGCGACGAGGTCGAACTGGACCGCGGGCTGCACCTCAACCTTGCGCGGCTGTTGACCTTGCCCATGGTCTCGCAGCTGGAAGCGCGGCGTTTCGAGCAGGTCAAGCGCGAGGTCACGATGGATGTCCTGTCGCTGGCCGCGGACGCGCGCAAGGCCTACTTCCAGGCGGTGGCGGCGGAGGAGACTGTGCGCTACATGCGGCAGGTGAAGCAGACGGCCGAAGCAAGCGCCGAACTGGCTCGTCGCATGGAGCAGGTCGGCAACTTCAGCAAGCTGGCGCGCGCCCGCGAGCAGGCGTTCTATGCGGATTCTGCCCTGGGTCTCGCCCGTGCCGACCAGGCACAGCGTGCATCGCGAGAGCGGCTGGCGCGCCTCCTGGGCGTCTGGGGCGATCAGCTCCAGTTCCAGTTGCCGGAGCGCCTCCCGGATCTGCCGGCTGAGGCACGCAACCAGCCGGACATCGAAGCCGTCGCGATGGCGCAGCGACTGGACGTGCAAGCCGCCAAGCTTGGCGCGGAGCAGACCGCGAAGAACCTGGGGCTGACCCGCACGACACGTTTCATCAACGTGCTGGAACTTGGACTCGTGCGCAACACCTCCAACGAGGCTCCGCGGCAGACCGGCTGGGAGATCGGTCTGGAGTTGCCCCTCTTCGACTGGGGCGGCGCGCGGGTGGCTCGTGCCGAGTCGATCTATATGCAGGCACTGCACCGTGCGGCGCAGACGGCGATCAACGCCCGCTCGGAAGTGCGCGAGGCCTATGGCAACTACCGGTCCGCCTATGACATCGCGCGCCATCAGCGTGACGAGATCGTGCCGCTCAAGAAGCGGATCTCGGAAGAGCAAGGACTGCGCTACAACGGAATGATCATCGGGGTCTTCGAGCTCCTGGCCGATGCGCGCTCCCAGATCACGAGCGTCAACGCATACATCGAGTCGCTGCGCGACTTCTGGCTGGCCCAGTCGGATCTCGACATGGCGCTCATCGGCAAGGCGGCGATGGCCGCACCCGCCGGCCCCGCCGCCGCGGCGATGGATGGCGGCGGCGCCGGCCACTGACACATTCAATCAAGGATCTCGAACATGGTTTCCCGACGCAACTTTATCGGCGGCGCAGGCGCAGTGACCGCTGCGGTAAGCGCCGCAGCAGTCAGCAAGGTCGCGATGGCGGCGCTGCCCGAGCCGGTCATCCAGACCAAGCCCGACACCATGCCGCCGCTGGTGCCCAACACCGGTCGGCCCTACAACCCGGTCGTCACGCTCAACGGCTGGACGCTGCCCTGGCGTATGAACAACGGCGTCAAGGAGTTCCACCTGGTGGCCGAGCCGGTGGTGCGCGAGATGGCGCCCGGCTTCAAGGCGCACTTGTGGGGCTACAACGGCCAGAGCCCGGGGCCGACGATCGAGGTGGTGGAAGGCGA
>CAYREA010000280.1:0-5715 GCA_964423075.1 uncultured Rubrivivax sp.
ATCTGGAGTACCTGCGCAACTGGTCGCTGGGGCTGGACCTGCAGATCATCGCCCGCACCGTGAAGCTGGTGTTCTTCGACCGCAATGCATATTGATGACGCACCCCCCCCAGGGGGGCTGAGTGCCGCGGCTCCAAGTCCGCCTGCGCGGACTTGGACGGCACGAAGGCCAGTCCCGTCACGGGACTGGCATCGCTGGTGGACCGGCAGGGCCGGATCCACGGCGTGCGCTTGGGGGGCCTGCGCTGCGCTGGGCCTGGGGGCCGACGCCGCTGTTGCGGAGGGCAGTCCTTGGAGTTTGGGGGTGTCGTACACGCGTACGCATGACGCCAACGTGCTGCGGCTGGCGGACGGGCAGGAAACGCCCGATGGCTACGCACGAGCCGATTCCATCCGCACCACGGCGCTGCTGGCGGGCATGGACCAGATGCTGGGCCGCCAGCGCCTGTTCGGCAACCTGAGCCTGCGCGACACGCGCTACCACGGCAATCCGCGCTTCGACAACACGAACTACAGCGCACAGCTGGGCCTGGACTGGTCGACGGTGGAGCGCGTGTCGGGCTCGCTCAGCGCCTACGCCGGGCGCAGCCTGCTGAACTTCAGCGCCAACGTCTTCACGCCCGAGCTGGCCAAGGACCTGGAAACGACGCGCAGCCTGGGCGGCCGCGTCGCCGTGGGCCTGGTGACGCAGTACACGCTGGAGGCCAGCGGCAGCCACCGCGAAGTGCGCAACTCGCTGCAGGATTCCGGCGTGCAGGCGCGCAACTTCGACCAGGACACCGCGGCCGTGGGCCTGCGCTGGCGGCCCAGCGCAGTGGGCAGCGTGGCCGTGAGCCTGGGCGCCACGCAGGGGCGCTACCCGAGGTTCTCCACCGACGCCAGCGGCTTCTACGTGGCCGACCGCTTCAAGCGCCAGGACGTGCAGCTCAGCCTCACCTACGCGCCCTCGTCGTCCAGCAACCTCGAGGCCCGGCTGGCCAACGGCCGCACCCGCTACGACCTGAACCAGCGGCGCAACTTCGCCGGCGTCACCGGCAACTTCACCTGGAACTGGCAGGTCTCCGGCAAGCTGCGCATGACGCTCAGCGGCGGGCGCGACACCGGGCAGGACTCCTACGCCGCGACGAGCGCACTGAAGGCCGCCAGCACCGCCGATTACAGCCGCGTCAACACCGGCCTGCGCACGCAGCTTGAATACGTGGCCACCTACAAGCTGAGCTTCGGCGTCGGCCTCGGCCAGGACCGCCGCGACCTCGTGCGCACCATCGACGACCCCTTCATCCCCGAAAGCGCGCGCGGGGCCGACCGCACCACCGTGGCCAACCTCACGGCCCGCTGGACGCCCACGCGCAGCTCGCTGGTGGGCTGCGAGCTCGCACGCGAGCGGCGCGTCGGCGAAGGCCAGCTGACCACCAGCATGAAGACGCACACCGCCACCTGCTACGCCCAGCTGACGCTGCAATGAAGCCCACCATCCTGCTCACCGGCGCCACCGGCTACATCGCGTCCCACACCTGGCTGGCGCTGCAGGCGGCCGGCTTCTCGGTGGTGGGGGTGGACGACTTCTCCAACAGTTCGCCCGTCGTGCTGGAGCGCCTGCGCGCGCTGGGAGGACAGGCGCCCGTGTTCGAACGCGCCAGCGTCTGCGATGCGGTGGCGATGGATGCGATCTTCGGTCGCCACCGCATCGATGCCACCGTGCACTTCGCAGCCTTCAAGGCGGTGGGCGAGTCGGCGGAGAAACCACTGGCCTACTACGCCAACAACCTCGGCGGGCTGGTCACCGTGTGCCAGGCGATGGGTCGCCATGGCGTCAAGCGATTCGTCTTCAGCTCCAGCGCCACGGTCTACGGGCAGCCTGAGACCTTGCCGATCACCGAGGACGCGCCGCTGTCGGCCACCAACCCCTACGGCCAGACCAAGCTGATGGGCGAGCAGATCCTGCGCGACCTGGGCGCGGCCGACGCCGCCTGGCAGTCCGCCTGCCTGCGCTACTTCAACCCGGTGGGCGCTCACGAGAGCGGTCACATCGGCGAAGACCCACGCGGCACGCCCAACAACCTGATGCCCTACGTGGCGCAGGTGGCGGTGGGCCGGCGCGAGAGGCTGTCGGTGTATGGCAACGACTACCCCACACCCGACGGCACCGGCGTCCGCGACTACATCCACGTCGTCGACCTCGCCGAGGGCCACGTCGCGGCGGTGCGGCGCCTGCTCGAACACCCGGGCTCCTTCACCGTCAACCTGGGCACCGGGCGCGGCCACAGCGTGCTGGAGGTGGTGGCCGCCTACGCACGCGCCAGCGGTCGCCCCGTGCCGTATGCCGTGGTGCCGCGCCGAGCCGGTGACGTGGCCGCCGTGTATGCCGACCCGGCGCTTGCGCAGGCCCTGCTGGGCTGGCGAGCGCGGCACGACCTGCCCCGCATGTGCGAAGACAGCTGGCGCTGGCAGTCCATGAACCCCAAGGGCTTCGAAGCATGAAACCCATCCACATCCAGCCTGTGATCATGGCCGGGGGCTCGGGCACGCGGCTGTGGCCGCTGTCGCGCTCGGGCTTCCCGAAGCAGTTCCTGGTGCTCTCGGGCAACACCAGCCTGTTCCAGCAGGCCGTCAGCCGGCTGAGCGGCCTGGCCCAGGAAGGGCTGCAGGTCGAAGCGCCGCTGGTGGTGGGCAACGAGGAGCACCGCTTCCTGGTGCTCGACCAGCTGCGCGAACTGGAGGTCGAGCCCGCGGCCGTGCTGCTGGAGCCGGTGGGCCGCAACACCGCACCCGCGGTGACGCTGGCGGCGCTGCAGGCGCAGCAGGCGGGCGCCGACCCCGTGCTGGTGATCACCTCGGCCGACCAGACGGTGGCCGACGAGGGCGCCTTCACCACCGCCCTGCGCAGCGCCGTGCGCATGGCCGCCGAAGGCGCCATCGCCGTGCTCGGCATCCAGCCCGACCGGCCCGAGACCGGCTATGGCTACATCAGGGCCAACGGCAACGCCGTGGCGCAGTTCGTCGAGAAGCCCGACCTCGCGACGGCGGAGAAGTACGTCGCCAGCGGCGCCTACTTCTGGAACGCCGGCATGTTCGTGCTGAAGGCGTCGGTGTGGCTGGCGGCGCTGGAGCGCTTCAGGCCGGACATCGCCGCTGCCTGCCGCGCGGCCTGGGCCGGGCGCAGCAGCGACGCCCGCTTCGTGCGTCCGTCCAAGGAGGCCTTCAGCGCCGTGCCCAGCGAGTCGGTGGACTACGCCGTGATGGAGAAGTGCCCCGGCGTGCTGGATATCCGCATGCAACCGCTGGATGCCGGCTGGAACGACCTCGGCGCCTGGGAGGCCGTCTGGCAGGTCACCGGCAAGGACGCCGACGGCAATGCCAGCGTGGGTGACGCCATCGTCAAGGACAGCCGCAACACCCTGGTGCATGCCACCAGCCGCCTGGTGGGCGTGGTGGGCCTGGAGGACATGGTCGTGGTGGAGACGCCGGACGCCGTGTTCGTCTCCAGCCGAGCCAAGAGCCAGGACGTGAAGCACATCGTGGCGCAGCTGGGCCGCGAGCAGCGCGGCGAACAGGCGCTCCACCGCAAGGTGCACCGGCCCTGGGGCTGGTACGACAGCGTCGACAGCGGCCCGCGACACCAGGTCAAGCGCATCCTGGTCAAGCCGGGGGCGTCGCTGAGCCTGCAGATGCACCACCACCGCGCGGAGCACTGGATCGTCGTCAGCGGCACCGCCGAAGTGACCAACGGCGACCGGGTCATCCTGCTGACGGAGAACCAGAGCACCTACATCCCGCTGGGCCAGACGCACCGCCTGGCGAATCCGGGCAAGGTGCCCCTGGAGATCATCGAGGTGCAATCGGGCAGCTACCTCGGCGAGGACGACATCGTCCGCTTCGAAGACACCTACGGCCGGGCCCCGGCCAACGCAGAGCCCACGGGAGAACAACCATGACCATCCTGGTGACTGGCGGTGCCGGCTTCATCGGCAGCAACTTCGTGCTGGACTGGCTGGCCCAGTCGGACGAACGCGTCGTCAACCTCGACGCCCTCACCTATGCGGGCAACCTGCAGAACCTGGCCGCGCTGCAAGGCGACACCCGCCACCTCTTCGTGAAGGGCGACATCGTCGACCGCGCGCTGCTGGACCAGCTGCTGGCCGAACACCGGCCGCGCGCCATCGTGCACTTCGCCGCCGAGAGCCACGTCGACCGCAGCATCCACGGCCCCGGCGCCTTCATGAAGACCAACGTCGATGGCACCTTCACGCTGCTGGAAGCGGCGCGCGGCTTCTGGGGCGCGCTCGATGGCGACGCCAAGGCAGCGTTCCGCTTCCACCATGTCTCCACCGACGAGGTCTACGGCAGCCTGACACCCGGCGCCCCGGCCTTCACCGAGACGCACCCCTACGAACCGAACAGCCCCTACAGCGCCAGCAAGGCCGCCAGCGACCACCTCGTGCGTGCCTGGCACCACACCTACGGGCTGCCGGTGCTCACCACCAACTGCAGCAACAACTACGGGCCTTTCCACTTCCCCGAGAAGCTGATCCCGCTGATGATCGTCAACGCCCTGGCGGGCAAGCCGCTGCCGGTGTATGGCGACGGCCAGCAGATCCGCGACTGGCTGTTCGTGAAGGACCACTGTTCGGGCATCCGCGCCGTGTTGGCCGGCGGTCGCCTGGGCGAGACCTACAACATCGGCGGCTGGAACGAAAAGGCCAACATCGAGATCGTGCAGACGGTGTGCAAGCTGCTCGACGAGATGCGGCCCGACCCCGCCGGCCCCTACGCGCGGCTCATCACCTACGTGAAGGACCGCCCCGGCCACGACCGCCGCTACGCCATCGACGCGCGCAAGATCGAGCGCGAACTCGGCTGGCGCCCGGCCGAGACCTTCGACACCGGGATCCGCAAGACGGTGCGCTGGTACCTCGACAACGCCGACTGGGTGGCCAACGTGCTGAGCGGCGGCTACCGCGACTGGGTCTCGAAACAGTACGGAAGCTGACATGACCCCCAAGCTCACTTCGTTCGCTGCCCCCCGAGGGGGCGCGCCGTGGATTCGGAACGGCCGGGCGCAACGGCCATGAACATCCTCCTGCTCGGCAAGAACGGCCAGCTCGGCTGGGAACTGCAGCGCGCGCTGGCGCCGCTGGGCGAGCTCACGGCCTGCGACTTCGACAGCCCCGGCGCGCTGAAGGCCGACTTCTCGCAGCCCGATTCGCTGCGCGCGCTGGTGGCGGCGGTGCAACCCGATGTCATCGTCAACTCGGCCGCGCACACGGCCGTGGACAAGGCCGAAAGCGAGCCCGATTTCGCTCGCACGCTGAACGCCACGGCGCCAGGCGTGCTGGCCGAGGAAGCGGCCGCCCGCGGTGCGCTGCTGGTGCACTACAGCACCGACTACGTCTTCGATGGCAGCGGCAGCGCGCCGCGCGACGAGGACGCCCCGACGGGGCCGCTGTCCACCTACGGCCGCACCAAGCTGGAGGGTGAGCAGCTCATCCGCGACAGCGGTTGCGCCCACCTGATCCTGCGCACCAGCTGGGTTTTCGC
This sequence comes from uncultured Rubrivivax sp., assembly GCA_964423075.1. GTDB lineage: Bacteria > Pseudomonadota > Gammaproteobacteria > Burkholderiales > Burkholderiaceae_C > Rubrivivax. Next base: position 5,538 of record CAYREA010000280.1, read on the forward strand.
CGCGCGCGGCGGCAACTTCGCGCGCACCATGCTCAAGCTGGCGGCCGAGCGCGAGCAGCTCAAGGTCATCGCCGACCAGTTCGGCGCCCCCACCGGCGCCGACCTGCTGGCCGACGTGAGCGCCCATGCCATCCGGCGGGTGCGCGAGCAGCCGGCGCTCGTCGGCACCTACCACTGC
>CAYREA010000281.1:0-5699 GCA_964423075.1 uncultured Rubrivivax sp.
GGCGGTCGGCCAGCCAGTCGGCGTCGCGCTGGGTGCTGGTGAAGACCACGGCCTGGTCGACGCCGCGGTCGGTCAGCAGGTGGTCCAGCAGGGCGTTCTTGTGCGCCGTGTCGTCGGCCCAGTGCAGGCGTTGCTCGATGTCGGCGTGGCCCTCGGTCTGCGAGCTGGCCTCGATGCGCTGCGGCTCGCGCAGCAGGTCCAGCGCCAGACGGCCGACGTGGCCGCCGAAGGTGGCGCTGTACATCACCGTCTGGCGCTTGGCCGGCGTGGCGCTGGCGATGTGCTTGATGTCGTCAATGAAGCCCATGTCCAGCATGCGGTCGGCTTCGTCCAGAACGAGCATCTGCACGTTGCCGAGCTGCGCCTTGCCGGAGCCGAGGTGGTCGATCAGGCGACCGGGGGTGGCGATCAGGATGTCCAGCGGGCCGCGCAGGGCGGCCAGCTGCGCGCCGTAAGGCACGCCGCCGACGATGGTGGCCACGCGCAGGCCCTTGACGAAGCGGCCGTAGTCGCTGGCGGCCTTGGACACCTGCAGCGCCAGTTCGCGCGTCGGGGCAAGCACCAGCACGGCCGGGCCGCGGCCGCGCTCGGCGACGGGCAGGCTGCGCGACGCGATGATCTTCGTCAGCGCAGGCAGCATGAAGCTGGCCGTCTTGCCGCTGCCGGTGCGGCTGGACACCATGAGGTCACGGCCGTCCAGGGCCGGCGGGATGGCGGAGGCCTGCACGGCGGTCGGCTCGGTGTAGCCGGCGGCTTGCAGGGCACGCAGCAGGTCGGCGTGCAGGTTCAGGGTTTCGAAACTCATCGGGTTCTCTCGATCTCGGGCGCAACAGGGCGCCAGCGCGGCGGGCCGGGAAGGCCGCACCACGTGGGGTGAAGTCGCGTAGGGTCAGGTCAGCGACGGCATCGCCGCCGACCCTGTGAGATGCGCGCCCTGGGCTCCATGAGCTTCAGGCCGGCGAGAGGTCGATGGGGATGAACGAAAGGCCTCGAGGTCGAGGCCAGCCCATGACTATACCTCGAATCCGGGTTTTCACCGAGCGGCGATGTGAACCCGGGATTCCAGCGCTTCCCAGACCGGTTTGAGCCGCCCTGGGAGATCGGGCAGGCTGCCCAGTTCGCAGCGGCTTTCGCCCGGGGCATGAAAGTCGCTGCCGCGAGAAGCCAGCAGGTCGAACTCCAGCGCCGTGTCGGCGTAGCGCAGCCGCTCGTCGGCGCTGTGGCTGCCCGTCATCACCTCGACGGCCTGGCCGCCGTGGCCGATGAACTCGGTGAAGAGCGCGTACTCCTCGGTGGGCGTGAAGCGGTAGCGACCCGGATGCGCGATGACGGCCACGCCGCCGGCCTGGGTGATCCAGCGCACCGCGTCGCCCAGCCGCGCCCAGCGTGTGGGCACGAAGCCGGGGTGGCCTTCGGTGAGGTAGCGGCGGAAGACGCTGTGGGTGTCCGGGCACACGCCGGTTTCGACGAGGAAGCGTGCGAAGTGCGTGCGGGAGATGAGGTCGGGGTTGCCGACATACTTCAGCGCGCCTTCGAAGGCGCCGCCGATGCCGACCTTGGCCAGACCCTCGGCCATCTGCAGCGCGCGCTGGCGCCGACCGCCACGCGTCGCAGCCAGGCCGGTGGCCAGAGTTTCGTCGTCGGCGTCGAAGCCCAGACCCACGATATGCACCGTCTGGCCCGCGAAGCTGACCGAAATTTCGGTGCCGGTGAGGTAGTCCATGCCCAGCGCTTGGGCGGCATCGCGAGCGCGTTGCTGCCCGGCGATCTCGTCGTGGTCGGTGAGCGACCAGAGATCCACGCCCCCGGCGTGGGCCCGGGCTGCCAGGTCCTCCGGCGACAGCGTGCCGTCCGAGACGTTGCTGTGGCTGTGGAGGTCGGCGTTCAGGAGGTGCACTGCCCAAATTCTAGGCAGTGGGGCCTTCCCGGCTCGGCGAAGGGCTTCAGCGGTCCAGCGCCAGGGTGCGCGAGCAGCGGTCGGCCAGGGTCGGATCGTGCGTGACGACGACGAAGGCCGTGCCGTTCTCGCGCGCCAGCTGCAGCATCAGCTCGAAGACGCCGGCGGCGGTGTGGCGGTCCAGGTTGCCGGTGGGCTCGTCGGCCAGCACGCAGGCCGGCTGCGTGACCAGGGCGCGGGCGATGGCCACCCGCTGCCGCTCGCCGCCAGACAGCTGCGCCGGGTGGTGCGCCACGCGCGCCGAGAGCCCCACCTTGGCCAGCATGGCGGCGGCCTGCGCGCGCGCCTCGGCCACGGGCAGGCGGCGGATGCGCAGCGGCATCGCCACGTTGTCCAGCGCGCTGAACTCGGGCAGCAGGTGGTGGAACTGGTAGACGAAGCCGAGGTGGCGGTTTCGCCAGGCGCCTTGTTCGGCCTGGGACAGTGTCGCCAGGTCGGTGCCCATCAGTTCCACGCTGCCGGAACTGGGCGCGTCCAGGCCGCCAAGCAGGTGCAGCAGGGTGCTCTTGCCGGTGCCCGAGGCGCCCACGACGGCGAGCGTTTCTCCGCGCAGCACTTCCAGGCTCACGCCCTTGAGCACCGTGACGTCCAGCGCGTCGGTGCCGTGCCCTTCGACGAAGCGCTTGTGCAGGTCGACGGCGCGCAGCACGACGTCATTCATAGCGCAAGGCCTCTGCCGGGTTGACGCGACTGGCGCGCCAGCTCGGGTACAGCGTGGCCACGAATGCCAGCAGCAGCGAGACGATGACCACCGGCACGATGTCGCTGGCCAGCGGCTCGCTGGGCATGCGGCTGATGACGTAAATGCTGCTGGGCAGGAAGGCCACGCCCAGGGCGCGTTCGATGGCCGGCACGATGGTGCCGATGTTGAAGGCCACCAGCAGGCCGAAGCCCGCGCCCGCCAGCGTGCCGATGATCCCGGCCGTGGCGCCCTGCACGACGAAGATGCCCATCACCGAGCGCGGGCTGGCACCCAGCGTGCGCAGGATGGCGATGTCGGCGCGCTTGTCGGTCACCGTCATCACCAGGGTGCTGACGAGGTTGAAGGCGGCCACGGCCACGATCAGCGTGAGGATGATGCCCATCAGCCGCTTCTCGATCTGCACGGCGTCGAACCAGTTGGCGTTGGTGCGCGTCCAGTCGCGCAGGTACAGCAGGCCCGGCACGACGCGGCCCAGGTCGTCGGCGACGCGGCGCGCCTCGTGGACGTTGCTCACGCGCAGCTGCACGCCGGTGGGGCCCTCCACCTGGAACAGGCGCGCGGCGTCGGCCACGTGGATCAGCGCCAGCGCGCTGTCGTATTCGTAGTGGCCGGCGTTGAAGGTGCCCACCAGCGTGAACTGCTTGAGACGCGGCACCACGCCCGCGGCCGTGGTCTGGCCACCGGGGGCCACCACCGCGACCTTGTCGCCGACGCGGGCGCGGATCAGGCGTGCCAGCTCGGCGCCCATCACGATGTTGAAGCCGCCCGGCGTCAGCTGCGCCATCAGCGCCGGCTGCGTGCGCGCGAGTTCGGTCACCTCGCCTTCGTAGACGGGATCGATGCCGCGCACGATGGCACCACGCAATTCGTCACCGCGGCCCACCAGCGCCTGCGTGGCGATGTAGGGCGCGGCGCCGACGACACGCGGGTCGGTCCTGGCCGCCTTCGCCACGGCCTGCCAGTCGGGCAGTGCGGCGCCGGCGGTGTCGAAGGCCTCGATGTGCGGCACCACGCTGAGCATGCGGTCGCGCACCTCCTTCTGGAAGCCGTTCATCACGCTGAGCACGATGATGAGCGCGGCCACGCCGATGCCGATGCCCAGCATCGACACCGCGCTGATGAAGGAGATGAAGCCGTTGCGGCGCCCGGCGCGGCCGGCGCGCGTGTAGCGCCAGCCGATCTGCCATTCGTAAGGAAGGTCCATGGGTCGGCGCGATGCTAACGGAGCGTCACGTCGCCGCTGGCGCGCCCGGGATAATCACGGCAATGCATCTCCTGATCCCGTTCGCGGCGCCGCTGTCCGAAGCCGGCCGCCAGGCCGCGCGCTTGCTCGCGTTGCCGCGGCTGGCCGCGCTGCTGGCGCGCTGGCGCGAGGCCGAGCGGGATGAAGGCGACGAGTTCGCGCTGTCCCCGCCGCACGAGCGGGCGCTGGCGCGGGCGACGGGCCTGGCCGGTGCCAGCGGCCGACTTCCCTGGGCCGCGCAGGCCGCGCGTGCCGATGGCATCGACGTCGCGGATCTGGCCTGGGGCCTGCTCACGCCGACGCACTGGCATCTGGGCACGGAGCAGGTGAGCCTGGCCGACCCGGGCGCGCTGATGCTCGACGAAGCCGGCTCCCGCGCCCTCTTCGACGCCGCGAAGGACCTCTTCACCGGTGAAGGCTTCGCGTTGCACTGGGGCGCGCCTGTGCGCTGGTATGCGGCGCACGAGAGCCTGGCCGATCTGGCCACGGCATCGCTCGACCGCGTCATCGGCCGCAACGTCGACGCCTGGCTGGGCAGCGACCCCGCTGCGCGCCGCATCCGGCGCCTGCAGAGCGAGGTGCAGATGCTGCTGTACACGCACCCGCTGAACGCCGAGCGTGAGGCACGCGGGCTCCTGCCGGTCAATTCGTTCTGGCTCAGCGGCTGCGGCGTCGCGCAGGCGGTTTCGGGCGCGGCCCCGGTCGTGGACACGCGCCTGCGCAGCCCTGCACTGTCCGAGAACTGGCCCGCCTGGGCCAAGGCCTGGGAGACGCTGGACGAAGGCCCCATCGCGGCGCTGGCGGCCGAAGGCGGCAGCCTCACGCTCTGCGGCGAGCGCGCCAGCGTGCGCCTGGAGCCGCCCGGCGGCGGCATGCTGAGCCGCCTGGGCGCGCTGTGGCGACGCCCGGCCGTGGCCGACCTGCTGGAGACGCTGTGATCCTGCAGACCCGCGACGTGCCCCCGCGCACCGCCTTCGCCCTGGAGCAGCAGGGCGTGCACCCGCTGCTGGCGCGGTTGCTGGCCGCGCGTGGCGTGCGCGACGCGGCCGACCTGGACGACGGCCTCGGCCGACTGCTGCCGCCCGACACGATGAAGGGTGCGGCTGCGGCCGGCCGGCTGCTGGCCGATGCCATCGCGCAGCGCCGACGCCTGTGTGTGGTGGCCGACTACGACTGCGACGGCGCCACCGCCTGCGCCGTGGCGCTGCGCGGCCTGGCCATGCTCGGCGCGGCGCCCGACACGCTGGCCTACGTGGTGCCCGACCGCGCCATCCACGGCTACGGCCTCACGCCGGCCATCGTGGACCTGGCGCTCGCGCAGCGTCCGGACGTGCTGGTGACGGTGGACAACGGCATCGCCAGCCACGCCGGCGTGGCCCATGCGCGTGCGCTGGGCATCCAGGTGCTGGTGACCGACCACCACCTGCCGGCCTTGATCGACGGTGCTGTCTCGCTGCCCGAGGCCGACGTCATCGTCAACCCGAACCAGCCGGGCTGCGACTTCGCCAGCAAGTCGATCGCCGGGGTCGGCGTCATGTTCTACGTGCTGCTGGCCACGCGTGCCGAACTGCGTACGCGGGGCGCCTTCGACGCCGCCACGCAGCCGCGGCTGGACGCGCTGCTGGACCTGGTGGCCCTGGGCACCGTGGCCGACGTGGTGAAGCTGGACGCCAACAACCGCCGTCTCGTGGCTCAGGGCCTCAAGCGCATCCGCCAAGGCCGCATGCAGCCTGGCGTGGCGGCGCTGTTTCGCGCCGCAGCGCGCGAGCCCGCCCGCGCCGCCGCCTTCGACTTCG
>CAYREA010000282.1:0-5598 GCA_964423075.1 uncultured Rubrivivax sp.
CAGGCCGGGCTTACGGTGCTTGCCGTAGCGGGTCCGGTTGAGCGAGTTGTTAGGCGTCACTGTTTCGGCGCATCGGCGTTTCGGCCGCGCAGTTTGCTCGAACTCTGCCGCGTGAACCTAGAACTTCTCTCTTCTTTGGCCTCGTTCGACGCCCGAAGCTTGGCGCTGCTCTTTGGCTTGCTTGTCTTCGCGCTCAACTAGGCGCTCTCGGTGCGCAGGGCCTGATTGAACATGGCCATCACTTGGTTCCACTCCGGGTGCCATGGCGTCAGGGTTTCCACACCGTTGCAGTGGAGCTGGGAGATATTGATTCTCTTCAGCACGCAGTGAAGGCGTGACATTGGCGTGTCCTCAGCTTCTTCCCAGGCGTGGTAAGGGTTCCCGCGAAACTCGACGCGCATGCCGTCATCGCGGGTTGCCACGATCACTCCGGCTTCGCCGCAGTCGGGCATGAAGAGCTTGATATGAGACATCGGGAACGCGTGGGTGACGCCTAACGTTCGAGCTAAGCTGCCCGCGGAGGCAGGCTTTGTAAGCCCGGTTCGCGACGATAGTACGACTGGCGCGGACCGGGCTTACAAAGCCTGCCGTAGCGGGTCAGCTTGAGCGAAGGGTTAGGCGGCACTCGCGAGGGCAGGCTTGAGGGGCTGACTTCAGCTTCCCAGAAGGAGTTCATACACGGGTACTTCGCCCAGTTTCCTGAGCTCAAGTCCCTCGAAGAAGTGCTTGTCCGAGTTGCCGGCCTCATGAGAGAAGGCCACATGGATCTCCCAAAGTAGGTCGGCGCCAGTGAGCTGGCCTGGAGGACCAACGACTCTGTGCTGTTTGGTCCGCTCGACCCACTCTTCGCGTTCGTCGCGAACGTCATACCGACAATGGACAACTAGGTCTGCGAACGGTAATGAAGCCCTGAGGATCGAAGAGGAATCTGGAACGCCTACATCGCTGGCATAGGCCTGCACCTCCTCGAACAGATCCAGTGGCGTAGGTGGCGCTGGCTCCGAAAAGGACCAGTAGACGCCAGATAAAAGCTTCTCGGGAACTGACATGGTTGGGGATGCAAGAGCCGGTACCTGTGCCGCCTAACGTTCGAGTTAACCGGCCCGCGGAGGCAAGCGCTGTAAGCCCGGACTGAGATGATGCACCATGTGCCTCAGGCCGGGCTTACGGCGCTTGCCGTAGCGGGTCCGGTTGAACGAGGGTTAGGCAGCACTTGCGACGGCATGAGACCGCCTACAGCAATGTCTTGCGAACGTACACACTGCCATGTTCACCCTGGCGGTGAAACTCGAAGCCAGCTCCCGTGAACAAGCTCGAAGGACCATAGTGGTTTTCGGCATCGCTATCAACTTCAGGCTTTGGCATTCCCTCAACAATGCGTAGACCTTGCGCCTTCAGGCCCGCGCAAGCTGCATCAAGCAGTGCCGTGGCAACGCCGGTTCTCCGGTGTTCGCGCGCTACGACGAAGCAGGTGATTTGGCCGAGTTGCCTGGCGTCGGGATCAGGTTCGTCCGCGAAGGCATCCATCATGGTTCTCGGGGCAGCATTGCACCAACCGACAACCTTGCCGTCCCGATAGGCGAGGTAGCCCTGCATTGTGGAGGCGCAGATCCGGGTGCATGCTGCACTGCGATTCTCCTCTTCGGAGCGCTTCATCCACTCGACCTTCGAGTGGTCGACGTAGAGGAATTGGCAGTAGCATGACTTCCACTTCGGGTTGTCGGCGAACGCTGTACCTTCAAAGTAGCCCAAGAAGTCAGGCAAAAGGTCGGCGGTCAGTGCACGGATTTCGATTGCGTTGGATTGCATTTGGAGGTGGGCCGCGGCGGGGTCTGTGTGCTGCCTAACGTTCGAGCTAACCGGCCTGCGGAGGCAAGCGCCGTAAGCCCAGTCCGCGATGATGCACCATGTGCCGCGGACTGGGCTTACGGTGCTTGCCGTAGCGGGTCCGGTTGAGCGAGTTGTTAGGCCTCACTGGCTGCCGCGCGGCGAGTTTGAGTTACTCCGGCGCCTGCCTGGGAGATAAGCCCTCAGCTCTGAGCGACTCCATGATGGAACTACTGATCTTCTCGACCTTCTCTGAGTGAGTAATGCCCTTGAGGCGCTCCCGCAGAGAGGTATAGGGCTTGACGAAGACTGACCACTCGATTGCCTTCCTTGCGTAGCCCTCGCCCTCGGAAGCCATTGATGAGCAGCCAATCTGAATCTCGGTCTCGTCAGGGTCCGTGTACTCAATGAGCCAACCCCAGTCTTCAGACTGAGGGTAGCTGGTGACCACGCCTCTCGCCAGCAGGCTCTGTGCCAGCCAAAGGGCAAGCTCAAATCCGTAAGCGCCAGGGTTGGCTTGGCACTGCTCGGGCAGGATTGGCAGAAACTTGTCGGTGGAGAACTCAATGCGCCACATCGTGAGGCCTAACGTGTTTTCGCCTTCATCCCCAATGTACAGCGCTACCGCTCGCCACGGCTGAATGCTGTCAGATATACGTTGTTGCCCTCGAGGTTGAGGCTGACCGCCGCTCCGGGGTGATGGGCCGAGACCGGGTGGTGCGCTAACTTTTACCCGCTTTGTTTCTGAGTATGGTTTGTGGTTCCGGATCTGTTCTAGTCCGAACTATTGATTGGACTCCGCTGCGCCGGTCCATGGTAATCCGGTCTTCCAGTCCGAGATTCCGGATCATTCCTCCACGAAGATACCAATAACCATGGTTCGGGTCCCAATAACCACCGTGCTCGCGCAATTGGGCCCGCAACGCGCGGTCCCGTCGATCCACGGTGATCGGGTACCAGGAGCGCTCGGACAGGCGCGGCTGTCGCAGGCGGGCGGCGACAGGTCCCATTGCGAGTTCGACGGTCACCATCCGACGCAGGCCCGCCGGATCCCGGCGGTGCCTGACGCAGATCAACGCTGCGCCGAAACGCTGCAACCAGCGCTGGGTGCCAGGATCGGGTGGCCACATCGTGCGCGTCACGGTGCCGCGGCTCAGGGCGTTCGGGCAGTCTTTGTTGTTGGTGCGACGTGCAGAAGAAGGCATCGTGTTGATCCGTCATGTGGGTGGGGCTGGCGCACACGACGAGCATCGTGTACTGTATGAAAAGACAGTATTGCAGGAGCCGCTCCCCGTGTCCAACCCCACACCCCCCCGCACGCCGCCTGTTGTGCATGCCGGTGCCGATGGCAGCCCGGTCGAGGCTCACGCGCCACGCTTGCTGGACCTGCTGCGCCAGCAGATCCGCGTGCTGCATTACAGCCTGCGCACCGAAGAAGCCTATGTGCACTGGGTGCGTGCCTTCGTCCGTTTCCATGGGCTGCGCCACCCGGCCGAGATGGCTCGGCCCGAGATCGAGTCTTTTCTGGTGTGGCTGGCCAACGAGCGCGAAGTTGCGCCCGGCACGCACCGCCAGGCGCTGTCGGCCTTGTTGTTCCTGTACCAGAAGGTGCTGCGCCAGTCGGTGCCGTGGATCGGTGAGATCGGCCGCCCTCGCGGCGAACGCCGCCTGCCGGTGGTGTTGTCGATCACCGAGGTGCAGGCGGTGCTGGCAGCGCTGGATGAGATGTCGGTCGGCCGCGAAGGGCTCCCCTACGGCCTGGTCGGGCGGCTGCTCTATGGCACAGGCATGCGCTTGCTCGAAGGTCTGCGGCTGCGCGTGAAGGACATCGATTTCGAGCGCCGTGCCATCGTCGTGCGCGAGGGCAAAGGCTTCAAGGACCGCGTCGTGATGTTGCCCGACGCACTGCAAGCCCCGTTGCAGGCGCAACTCGCGCGCGCCCGCCTTATCTGGCAGGAAGACCGTGCAGCCGGGCTTCCCGGCGTGCACTTGCCCACGGCGCTGGCGCGCAAGTACCCGCGCGCACCCGAGTCCTGGTCCTGGCACTGGGTGTTCCCGCACGATCAACCGGTCGAGGATCCACGCAGTGGGCTGCGAAGGCGTCACCATCTGCTCGAAGGCAACTTCCAGCGTGCCTTCAGGTCCGCAGTGGGCGCGGCCGACATCGCCAAGCCGGCCTCGCCGCATACGCTGCGCCACTCCTTTGCTACCCATTTGCTGCAGAGTGGCTATGACATCCGAACCGTGCAGGAGCTGCTGGGCCACGCCGATGTCAGCACGACCATGATCTACACGCACGTGCTGCGCCTGGGCGGGGGCGCGGTGCGCAGCCCGCTGGACAGCCTGGGCGGCCTGCTGCAGGCCAAGCAGGGCAAGCAGGGAAGATCAGGCGCATCCTCCTCCAGGAGCACAGCTTCTTCTTCCGCGCCGGCAGCACCCATGAAGATGCCGCCCCCTGGGCGTCCGCCGCACGCCCGCGAGCCCTTGGCCGCCTACCACCTGCACCTGCCGGCGTCCGCCCCCGCCGCCGCGCCGCCATGCGCCGCCGCCTTCCGCCGCTTCCCGCTTACGCCGAACTCCACTGCCGCAGCAACTTCAGTTTCCTGAAGGGGGCTTCGCACCCTGAGGAACTGTTGGCGCGCGCGCAGGCGCTGCGCTATGCGGCGCTGGCCCTCACCGACGAGTGTTCGCTCGCCGGCGTGGTGCGTGCGCACGTGGAAGCCCAGCGGCTGCAGATGCCGCTGATCGTCGGTGCCGAGATGCAGCTCGGCCCCGGGCCCGGTGAACCGCGGCTGGTGCTGCTGGCCGAGTCGCGGCGCGGTTATGCGAACCTGGTGCACTGGGTGACGCTGGCGCGCCGCCGCGCGCCCAAGGGCAGCTACCTCGCGCAACGTGCCGACGTCGAAGGCCGCGCGCCCACCGCGCCCATGCTGGCGGGCCTGCCGGGCTGTTTCGCGCTGCTCGTGCCGGCGGTCGGCCAGAGCTTCGAGGCGGTGTTCGAACACGCCACCTGGATGAAGTCCTGGTTCGGCACCGAACGCTCGGCCATCGCCATCGAACTGCGGCGCGGCCCGCACGACGCGGCCTACGCCGCGCTGCTGGCCCGTGTGGCGGCCAGCACCGGGCTGCGCCTGTCGGCGGCCGGCGGCGTGGCCCTGCACCTGCGCTCGCGCAAGCCGCTGCTGGACGCACTCACCGCCACGCGGCTGAAGTGCACCGTGGCCGAAGCCGGCCTGGCCCTGGACGTGAATGCCGAGGCGCACCTGCGCACACGGCCGCGGCTGGCCGCGCTGTACCGGCCCGAATGGCTGCAGGCCACGGTCGACATCGCCGGCCGCTGCGCCTTCTCGCTGGCCGAACTGCGCTACGAGTACCCGCGCGAGATCGTGCCCGAAGGCCACACACCCACCAGCTGGCTGCGCCGGCTCACCGAAGAAGGCGCGCTGCGCCGCTACCCGCACGGCCTGCCCGATGCCGTGCGCACGATGGTCGAACACGAGCTCGCGCTCATCGGCCAGCTGCAGTACGAGGCCTACTTCCTCACCGTGGCCGACATCGTGCAGTGGGCGCGTTCGAAGAACATCCTGTGCCAGGGCCGCGGCAGCGCCGCCAACTCGGCCGTGTGCTACTGCCTGGAGGTGACGGCGGTCGACCCCGAGAAACACACCATGCTGCTGTTCGAACGTTTCATCAGCGCCGAACGCAACGAGCCGCCCGACATCGACATCGACTTCGAGCACCAGCGCCGCGAAGAGGTCATCCAGTACATCT
>CAYREA010000283.1:0-5589 GCA_964423075.1 uncultured Rubrivivax sp.
GCGTGATGCAGCGCTGGCCCGACAGCATCGGCAAGGGCGCCGAGTTCACCATGCCCGTGGCGAAGTGACGATGAAACGACGTGACCTGATCAGCGCCGCGGCGCTGCTGGCCTGCGGTGCGACGCGCGCGCAGACCGCACCGGCCCCAGCCCCAAGCTTCAGCCCGGAAGACCTGCAACACGCCGAGATCCTGCGCTCGGCCGGCCTGGCCGACAAGAACGCCTGGGCCTTCGTGCAGGAGCTGTGCAACACCATCGGCCCGCGCCCCGCGGGTTCAGACAACGAGAAGAAGGCGGCGGCCTGGGCGGCGGCGCGGCTGACGCAGCTGGGCCTGTCGAACGTCCGCATCGAATCGACGCCGATGAAGGCCTGGCTGCGCGGCCCGGCCTCGGCGAAGCTGGTGGCACCGGTGGCCGAACCGCTGGTGATGGCGGCCCTGGGCAACAGCATCGCCGCGCCGCCGGCGGGCATCGAGGCCGACATCGCCTGGTACCCCGACCTCGCCGCGCTCAAGGCCGACACCACCGACAAGGCCAAGGGCCGCATCGTCTTCATCGACCAGAAGACCGAACGCACGCGCGACGGCGCCGGTTATGGTGCTGCCGTGGCGGCGCGTTCGCAGGGCGCCATCGAAGCGGCCAAGCGCGGCGCGCTGGCGGTGGCCATCCGCTCCATCGGCACCGACATCGAACGCATCGCCCACACCGGCGCCATGCGCTACGAGCTGGGCCTGCCGCGCATTCCGGCCTTCGCGGTGTCGGTGCCCGATGCCGAACGCATCGCCGCGCTGCACGCCACCGGCCGCACGCTGCGCCTGCACTTCACGCTCGACGCGCAGAGCGACATCGAGACCACCACGCAGAACGTCATCGCCGAGGTGCCGGGCACCGATCTCGCCGACGAGATCGTGCAGATCGGCGGCCACCTCGACAGCTGGGACCTGGGCCGCGGCGCCATCGACGACGGCGCCGGTTGCGCCATCGCCAGCGCCGCCGGTGCGGTGCTGGCCCAGGCCGGCCGCAAGCCGCGCCGCACCGTGCGCGTGGTGCTGTTCGGCAACGAGGAGAACGGCTTCCACGGTGCGCTGTCGTATGGCGACCGCTACAAGAACGTGGTGCACCAGATGGTGAGCGAAAGCGATTTCGGCGCCGGCCGCATCTGGCAGATGCGCGGTCGCGTGCAGCCGGCTGCGGTGCCGCTGGTGCAGCAGATGGCGCGGCTGCTGGCGCCGCTGGGCGTGGCCTGGCCCGAGCAGGGCCACAACGAAGGCGGCCCGGGCCCCGATGCCGCGCTGCTGATGCGCCGCCACAAGTGGCCCGCCATCGCCCTGAGCCAGGACGGCACCGCGTACTTCGACGTGCACCACACGGTGCACGACACGCTGGATCGCATCGAGCCGGCCGCGCTGTCGCAGAACGTGGCCTGCTGGGCCGTCACCGCCTGGCTCGCGGCGCAGTCGCCCTTGCCTTTCGGGCCGCCTAACCTCTGAACTTCAGGCGCCGACCACCCCGCCATCCAGCTTGCGGATGGCGACGGTGGCCGAGCGCGGCCGGCCCACGGGGCTGAAGTCGGGCCAGTTCGAGTAGCGGCGCGGCTCCTCGGGGTTGCTGCGTTCGCTGGGCGTCTCGCCCGGGTGCTGGATGTTGACGAAGAGCGTGCGGCCGTCGGGTGTCCAGGTGGCGCCGGTGAGTTCGCAGTACACCGGCCCGGTGAGGAAACGCTTCACCTCGCCCGTGGCCGGGTTGCAGGCCAGTAGCTGGTTGTTGCCCAGGCGTGCCATCTCGCCCTTGTTCATGGATGTGGGGCCCATGTCGGTGCCTATCCACAACACGCCGCGTGGGTCGAAGGCGATGGTGTCCGGGCAGGCGAAGGCGTCGCCCTTGATGTTGCCGCGGGCTTCAGCGCGCTCGTTGGCCGGGTCGCCGGCCAGCAGCAGGTGGTTCCAGTCGAAGACCTCGGCGCCGAAACCGCCGCGCTCGCGCCAGCGGATGATCTGGCCCATCACGTTGTTGGCGCGCGGGTTGGCCGCGTCCACGCCCGGGTTGCCGCCCGTGCCGCGGCTGCTGTTGTTGGTGAGCGTGCAGTACACCCAGCCGGCGCGCGGGTCGATGGCCAGCCACTCGGGGCGGTCCATCTTGGTGGCGCCCAGCAGGTCGCTGGCCTGGCGCGACTTGATCACCACCTCGCCCTGGTCGGCGAAGCCGTTGGCCGCGGTGAGCGGGCCCTGGCCGTGCACCATGGGCAGCCAGCGGCCGGTGCCGTCGGCGTCGAAGCGCGCCACGTAGAGCGTGCCGTGGTCCAGCAGCGTGGCGTTGGCCTGCGCGGCGGTCTTGCCATTGCCGGCGGGCGCGATCCTGTCGCGGCTGACGAAGCGGTAGATGTACTCGAAGCGCGCGTCTTCGCCGCTGTACACCACGGCGCGGCCGTCCTTGGTGACGGCCACCCAGGCGCCTTCGTGCGCTGCGCGGCCCAGCGCCGTGCGCTTGACGGGCGTGCTGGTGGGGTCCATCGGGTCGACCTCGACGATCCAGCCGTGGCGGTTGGGCTCGTTGGGGTGGCGCACGGTGTCGAAGCGTTCGTCGAACTCGTGCCAGCGGTACCACGAGGTCTTGCGGATGCCCCAGCGGCGCTCGTGCGCGGTGGGCGTGTCGGCGCAGACGAAGTAGTTCTGGAAGTTCTCTTCGCCTGACAGGTAGGTGCCCCAGGGCGTCATGCCGCTGGCGCAGTTGCCGAAGGTGCCCAGGGCGCGCCGGCCGGCGGGGTCGGCCGCGGTCTTCATCAGCGCATGCCCGGCGCCAGGGCCGCCGACGGCAAACGGCGTGTTGGCCGTGATGCGGCGCGCGTAGCGGCTGGGGCGCACCAGCTGCCAGTTGTTGTCCTTCAACTCGATCTCGCTCACCGAGATGCCGTGCGAGGCCTGCGCCTTGGCCACCTTCTCGGCGCTCCAGTCGGCCAGGCCGCCAGGGTGCAGCAGGCCGTCGTCGGTGTACTCGTGGTTCATCACCAGCAGGCCGCGCACCGAGCCGTCGAGCGGGAAGAAGTGGATGCCGTCGTGGTGCTGGCCCATCTGCGCAGCCTGCTCGGCCGCGCTGTTGGACGCATCGGCCTTCCACGCCGGCATGTTGCCGGCCAGGCCCACCGGCTCGCCCCAGGCTGCCAGCGGCGTGGCGGTGTAGCCGCTGGGCACGGCCACCTTGTCGACCGCCGAAGGCGGCACCGGCGTGAAGCCCAGCGCCACGCTGGCGGTGGCCGGCTGGCCGTTGGCGCAGCCGGCCAGGCTGGCGAAGAAGCTGCCGGCTGCCAGCCCGGCGCCAGCGCGCAGCACCAGGCGCCGGGCGGGGTCGGAGACCTCGTGGATGCTCGGGTTGGAGGAGCGGTTGCTGTCCTCCATCGTGTCGAAGTCCTTGGCCATCGGGGTTCAGCTTCGTGGGTCGCGTGACCCAGGATTCTGAACCTGCACCCTGCGGCGCCTTTCAGGTGCCGATCAGGCCGCCGTCGTTTCTGCGGATCACCACGGTGGCCGAGCGCGGCCGGCCGCCGTCGGGCCAGCGCGAGATGCGCGTGGGCTGTTCGGGGTCGCTGCGTTCGCTGGGTGTCTCGCCAGGATGCTGGATGTTGATGAACATCGTGCGGCCGTCGGGCGTGGCCGTGGCGCCGGTGATCTCGCAGCCGGCCGGGCCGGTGAGGAAGCGGCGGATCTCGCCCGTGCGCGGGTCGGCGGCCAGCATCGTGTTGTGGCCCAGCCCGGCGAGGTCGCCCTTGCCCATGGCGCTGGTGCTCATGTCGGTCTGGATCCACAACACGCCGCGGCCGTCCACCCACAGGCCGTCGGGGCAGCCGAAGGCGTCGCCCTTGACCTTGCCCTGGGCTTCGGGGCGGGTGTTGGCGGGGTCGCCGGCCAGCACGAAGTGCGCCCAGCTGAAAGTGACGCCGTCGAAGTCGCCCTCTTCCTTCCAGCGGATGATGTTTCCCATGGTGTTGTTTGCGCGCGGGTTCGCGGCGTCGGGGGCGGGCTGCTTGTCGGCACCGCGGCTGCTGTTGTTCGTCAGCGTGCAGTAGACGTAGCCGTCCTTGTCGACGGCGATCCACTCGGGCCGGTCCATCTTCGTCGCGCCCAGCAGGTCGCTGGCCTGGCGCGCCTTGATCAACACGTCGCCCGGTTCGGCAAAGCCATGGGTCGCAGTGAGCAGGCCGGTGCCCCAGGTGAGAGGCAGCCAGCGGCCCTTGCCGTCGCCATCGAAACGCGCCGCGTACAGGGTGCCGTGGTCCAGCAGCTCGGCGTTCTCGCGCGCGCCGCCGGCCTTGACCTTGTCGCGGCTGACGAACTTGTAGATGTATTCGAAGCGTGCGTCTTCACCCATGTAGACCACGGCGTGGCCGTCCTTCGTGACGGCCACTGTCGCGCCTTCGTGCGCGGCGCGGCCGAGTGCGGTGCGCTTGATCGGCGTGCTGCTGGGGTTGTAGGGGTCGATCTCGACCACCCAGCCGAAGCGGTTCGGTTCGTTCGGGTGTTTGGTGGCGTCGAAGCGCTCGTCGTGTTCGTGCCAGCGGTAGCCGGCCGGGTCGCCCTTGCGCAGGCCCCAGCGCGCCTCGTGCGCGTTCGGCTGGTCAGGGCCCTTGAAGTAGTTGATGAAGTTCTCTTCGCAGGTGAGATACGTGCCCCAGGGCGTGATGCCGCTGGCGCAGTTGTTCAGCGTGCCCAGCACGCGGCGGCCGGTGGGGTCGGCCGCGGTCTTCAGCAGCGCATGGCCGGCGGCCGGGCCGCCGACGCCCATCGGCGTGTTGGCCGTGATGCGGCGCGCCCAGGGGCTGGGGCGCACCAGGCTGAACTTGCCGTCCTTCTGCGCCACCTCGATCACCGACACGCCGTGCGCCGCCTGCGCCTTGCGCACCTTTTCGCGCGTCCAGGTTTTCATGCCGTCGCTGTGCAGCAGGCCGTCGTCGGTGTACTCGTGGTTCATCACCAGCAGGCCGGCGTTGTCTTCGTAGGGGTGCTTGAACCAGTGGATGCCGTCGTGGTGCATGCCGAGCTGTGTTTCCTGCTCGGCCGCGCTGTTGGCGGCGTCCGTCTTGAAGGGCGCGTTTTCGCCCGACAGGCCGACGGGGTCGCCCCAGGGCGCGATCACCTGCACGCTGTAGCCCTCGGGCACGACGACGTTGTCGGTGGTGCTGACGGGGACGCTCTTGAAGCCGAGCAGCGGTGTGCCGCTACTGCCCGTGGTGGCGCAGCCGGCCAGCGGGCCGAGCAGGCCGCCCAGCGTGGCCGCCAGGCCGCCTTGCAGCACGCGCCGTCGCGCGGGGCTGGAGATGTCGTGGATGCTGGGGTTGGAGGAGCGGTTGCTGTCCTCCATGGAGTCGAAGTTCTTGGCCATCGCGCCAGCTTGCGACAGCACCGTGACACGCGCGTGAAAGCGCGTGCCGGAAGGACTACAGCTTCTCCGTCTCTCCAGCGCGCGGCTGCCACTTCATCAGCCGCTTCTCCACCCGGCCCACCGCCGCGTCGAGCAGCAGTGCAAAGCCTGTGAGCACCACGATGCCGGCCATCACGGTGTTGATGTCGAAGGTGCCTTCGGCCTGCAGGATGAGGTA
>CAYREA010000284.1:0-5583 GCA_964423075.1 uncultured Rubrivivax sp.
GTCCGCTGCTCTACCGACTGAGCTAACGACCCGTCCGTAGAGCCTCACATTATAGACACAGATTTTTGACCGCTTCACCCCCCGCGGCCGGGTGCTGCCAACAGTTGCGAGATCACTTCGCCGGCGGCCACCAGGCCGAAGGTGGCGGTGACGGTGACGGTGGAGCCGTAACCGTGGCAGTTGAGCGTGCCGTCGCTGTCGCAGGACGCCGCATCGGCGGGTGCGGCCACGCTCTCGCGCGAGTACACGCAGCGCAGGCCCATGCGGCCCTGTCGCGCCGCGCCGGCTTCCTTGCGCAGGCGCTGGCGCAGGCTGGCCAGCAGCGGGTCGTGCGTGGTCTCGGCCAGGTCGGCCACTTCCACGCGTTGCGCTTCGCGCTTGCCGCCGGCCGCGCCCACGCAGACCACGGGCACCCGCTCGGCCAGGCCCCAGGCGGCCAGTGCGGCCTTGGCGCGCACCTGGTCGCAGGCGTCGATCAGCGCGTCCACCGGGCGCGGCAGCAGGGCCGGCCAGTTGCCGGGTTCGACGAAGGCGTCGACCACGTGCACGGTGCAGCCCGGGTGGATGTCGGCAATGCGCTCGCGCAGTGCCTCGCCCTTGTGCTGGCCCAGCGTGGCCCCCACGGCCTGCACCTGGCGGTTGACGTTGGATTCGGCGATGTGGTCCAGGTCCACCAGCACGAGGCCGGCGACGCCGCTGCGCGCCAGGGCTTCCACGGCCCACGAGCCCACACCACCCAGGCCCACCACGGCCACCACGGCGCCACGCAGGCGCTCGTAAGGCGCGTCGCCGTACAGCCGCCGCAGGCCGCCGAAGCGGCGCTCGGTGTCGGCAGCTTCCACCGCCGCTAGCGGATCGACGCCAGCCGCTCCTTGCCGGCCTGCGCCGCCTCGGACTGCGGGTAGGCCTTCATCAGCTCTTCGATGGTCTTGCGTGCGCCCTTGGGGTCTTTCATCTCGGCCTGGCTGTTGGCCAGGGCCAGCAGCGCCTCGGGCGCGCGCGGGTGTTCGGGCGCGGCGGCCACGAAGCCGCGGAAGGCGGTGATGGCTTCCTTGTAGTCGCGCTTGCCGTAGAGCGCATTGCCGAGCCAGAAGCGCGACATGTCGGTGTAGGCGCTACCCGCGTAGCGGCGCTGGAAGGCGCTGAGCATGCCCACCGACTTGTCGAAGTCACCGCCGCGGATGGCGGCCAGCGCGTCGTCAAAGGCGCGCTTCTCTTCGGGGTCGACCAGGGCTTCCTTGCCTTCGATGCTGACCTTCACCGGCTCCAGCTTGCGCAGCCGGTCGTCGATGGTGCTGCTCACGTCCTTCTGGCGGCGCTGCACCTCGGACAGGTCACGCAGCAGTTGCTCGTCGGTGCCGCGCAGCTTGGCCATGTCGGCACGCATCGCTTCCAGCTGGCCGTTCAGGTCGAGCAGGCTGCGGCGCAGCGCGGCAATCTGCTCCGTGAGCGCGGCATTGCTGGTGGCCAGTTCGGTGGTGCGCGCCTTGCCGGCCTCTTCCACCGCGGTGAGGCGGCCACGCAGGTCGAGAATGGCCTTGCGCGCTTCCTCGTCGTCGAAGAGCCCGGCCTGTGCGGCGCCGGCGGCGACGAGCATGGCCGCGGCCCCGGCGATGCGGTGCAGGGGCAGCAGTGCCATGTCAGCGGTCCTTCAGTTCGGCGCGCCGGTTCTTGGCCCAGGCGCTCTCTTCGCTGCCCGGTGCCGCCGGGCGCTCTTCGCCGAAGCTCACGGCTTCGAGCTGGCTGTCGCCCACACCCAGCAGCGTGAGCGTCTTCACCACCGCGGCGGCGCGCTTCTGGCCCAGCGCCAGGTTGTATTCGCGGCCGCCGCGCTCGTCGGTGTGGCCTTCGATCACCATGCGCTTGTCCTTGCTGGTGGACAGGGCCTTGGCGTAGTTGTCCAGCAGCGGCTTGAAGTCGTCCTTGATGACGAAGCTGTCGAAGTCGAAGTAGACGATGCGCTGGCTGGGCATGGCCAGCAGCGCGGTGCCGGCGGCGCCCGCGCCGGCCTTGTTCGACAGGTCGATGCTGGCCACCTGCGACTGCGCAGCCCCCGCACTGTTGGCACCGCCTGCGCCCGCACCGGGCGTGCGGGTCTCCACCACCGGCGTGGTGGTGGTGCTGGTCTCGGGCAGCTTGGTGGTGCCGCAGGCGGCCAGCAGCATCGAGAAGGAAGCCAGGGCAACGGGGCCGAGGGCGCGTGTGTTCATCGTTTTCTCCTTGCAGCGGGGATGAGAGTGGAAGCGGCCGGCCGCTGTTTCAGCGGCCGAAGGGGCCCCAGGCCGGTTCGCGCATGTCGGCGCCGTTGGCCACGCGGATGAGAGGTGTCTTGATCTTGCCATCGAGGGTGGTGGTCATCAACACTTCGGCGCCCTGCGACCGGGTGGCGTACAGGATGAGCCGGCCGTTGGGCGCAAAGCTGGGGCTTTCATCATCCTGCGTGTCGGAAAGTACGATGGAAGTTCCGCTCTCGAGTTCCTGCAGCGCCACACGGTAGGCGTTGCCCTGGCGCGTGATGTAGCTCAGCAGCTTGCCGTCGGGGCTGATGGCGGGGCTGATGTTGTAGTTGCCATTGAAGCTGACGCGGTCCACCGCGCCGCCGCCGGCCGGCACGCGGTAGATCTGCGGGCCGCCGCCGCGGTCGCTGACGAAGTAGATGCTGCGGCCATCGGGCGAATACACGGGCTCGGTGTCGATGGCACTGCTGCTGGTCAGGCGCACCGGGGCGCCGCCCGCGGCCGGCAGGGTGTAGAGCTGGGCCAGGCCGTCCTGCGACAGGGTGACCGCGACACGCTGGCCGTCGGGCGACCAGGCCGGCGCGCTGTTGCTGCCGCGGAAGGAAGCGATGGAGCGGCGCTCACCGGTGGTCACGTCCTGCACCCACACCGCGGCCTTCTGCGTTTCGAAGGACACATAGGCCAGGCGCCGGCCGTCGGGCGACCAGGCCGGGCTGATGATGGGCTCGGGGCTGGCCAGTGCGGCCTGGCCGCCTTCGCCGTCGGCGTCGGCGATCTGCAGCGTGAAGCGGCGGCCGGCCTTGATGACGTAGGCGATGCGCGTGGCGTTGACGCCGCGCGTGCCGGTGAGCTTCTGGATGATCTCGTCGGCGATGCGGTGCGCGGCCAACCGCAGGTCGGCGGCGAGCACCAGCTTGCTCTGGCCCAGCATCTCGTCGCCTTTCACGGCGTCCCAGAGCTTGTAGCGCACGTCGAAGCGGCCGTCGGCCAGGCGCTGCACCGAGCCGGCCACCACCGCGTCGACACCGCGGCCGCGCCACAGGCCCAGGTCGACGGTGGAGCGTTCGTCGCTCACGCCCTCGGCCGGCAGGGTGCGCACGACACCGCTGCGTTCCAGGTCGGCGCGCAGCACCTGGCTGATGGACACCGGCGCGGCCGCGTCGTCGCGGAAGGTGGCCAGGGCCAGCGGCACCTGGGTGGCGCCGATGCCGGCGATCTCGACGCGGAACTGCGCCAGCGCGGGCGCTGCGGCCGTCAATGCGCCAGCGGCGACGAGGGCTCTGCGGACGGGGTCGATGGTAGGCATCAGTGCGGGCAGACAGCAGGCGTTGTCATGGCCGGGATTGTAGGCAGGGCCCCCGGCCCGATCTGTAGGCGGGCGCCCCGTGATAATCCGGCGCCCTGCCCGGCTGGCCCCATCCGGCCCACCCCGACTCCATGCCCACCCTCCTGCAGCGCCTGAAGCGGCTCCTGCCCTACATCCGCAACAGCCGCACCGGCCTGTGGATCGCTGCGGCGGGCGCCGCGCTCACGGCCGTCACCGAGCCGCTGATCCCGCAACTGCTGGGGCAGTTGCTGGACCGCGGCTTTGCCAGCGGCCAGATGCCGCTGTGGTTCGTGCCGGTGGCCATCATCGGCCTCTTCGCGCTGCGCAGCCTGTCGGGTTTCCTGTCGCAGTACGGCCTGGCCTGGGCCGGCAACCGCGCGGTGCAGCAACTGCGCGAGGAGATGTTCACCCGCCTGCTCGACACCGCGCCCGCCCTGCTGACGCAGAAGACGGCCAGCGGCATGACCAACACGCTCGTCTACGAGGCACAGGGCGGTGTCACCACCCTGAGTTCGGCCCTGCTGACCCTGGTGCGCGACTCGCTGGTGCTGGTGGCCCTGCTGTCCTACCTGCTGTTCCTGAACTGGCAGCTCACGCTGCTGGTGGGCCTGCTGTTCCCGGCCGTGGCCTGGGTGATGCGCACCATAGGCCGGCGCCTGCACCGGCTGACGGTGGAAGGCCAGCAGGCCACCGACGAGCTGGCCTACGTGGTCGAAGAGAACATGCTGGCCTGGCGCATGGTGCGCCTGCAGGGCGCGCAGGCCAACCAGAGCCAGCGCTTCAACAGCCGCGCGCAGCGCGTGCGCCAGCTGATGATGAAGGCGGTGGTGGCAGGTGCGTCGATGACGCCGGTGACGCAGATGCTGTCGGCCGTGGCGCTTTCCGTGGTGATCATGATCGCGCTCTGGCAGAGCCGCCAGGGCGCCAGTTCGGTGGGTGAGTTCGTCTCGTTTGTCACCGCCATGTTGCAGTTGGTGGCGCCGGCCAAACACCTGTCGGACGTGATGGCGCCGCTCACGCGCGGGCTGGCGGCGGTGGAACGTGGGTTGGAGTTCATCGAGGACAGCCCGCGCGAAGCGGGCGGCACGCACGACGGCGGCCGCGCACGCGGCGAGATCGTGTTCGACGCCGTCAGCCTGCGCTATCGCGAAGACACGGCGCCCGCCGTCGATGCACTCACCTTGACGGTGCGCGCCGGCGAGACCGTGGCGCTGGTGGGCCCCTCGGGCGCAGGCAAGACCACGCTCGTGAACCTGCTGCCGCGTTTCATCGAGCCCACCTCGGGCCACATCACGCTGGACGGCGTGGCGCTGCGCGACTGGGAGGTCACCGCCCTGCGGCGCCAGTTCGCGCTGGTGAGCCAGGACGTGGTGCTGTTCAACGACACGGTGGGCGCCAACGTGAGCCTGGGCACCGAGATGACGGTGGAGCAGGTGCGCAACGCGCTGCGCGCGGCCAACCTGCTGGACTTCGTCGAGGGCCTGCCGCAGGGCCTGAACACGCCCATCGGCCACAACGGCAGCCAGCTCTCGGGCGGGCAGCGCCAGCGCCTGGCGATTGCGCGTGCCATCGCCAAGGACGCACCGATCCTGATCCTGGACGAAGCCACCTCGGCGCTGGACAGCGAGAGCGAACGTGCCGTGCAGGAAGCGCTGGAGCGGCTGATGGTGGGGCGCACCACGCTCGTCATCGCGCACCGCCTGTCCACCATCGAACATGCCGACCGCGTGCTGGCACTGGAAGGCGGCAAGCTCGTGGAGCAAGGCACGCATGCCGAGTTGCTGGCGCGCGGTGGTGTCTATGCGCGGCTGCACGCGATGCAGTTCAGGACCTGAAGGGATGAAGCCATGACATCGATCTCACGCTACCCCGTGCCCGAGCTGAAGGACCTGCCCGAGGACCTGCGCGCGCGCATCCTGGAAGTGCAGGAAAAGGCCGGCTTCGTGCCCAACGTCTTCCTGACACTGGCGCACCGCCCGGCCGAGTGGCGCGCCTTCATGGCCTACCACGACGCGCTGC
>CAYREA010000285.1:0-5512 GCA_964423075.1 uncultured Rubrivivax sp.
CGTGCTGCCGCTGGCCGCCACGCACGGCATCTTCGTTGCCACCGCCGCGGTGGCCGACTGGCGCCCGGTTTCGACGACCGACCAGAAGATCAAGAAGGACGGCAGCGGCCAGGTGCCCACGCTGGCCCTGGCCGAGAACCCTGACATCCTGGCCACCGTGGCCCGCCTGCCCGAGGTGGTGCGGCCCTGGTGCGTGGGCTTCGCGGCCGAGAGCCACGAGGTGTTGAAACACGCACGCGCCAAGCTGCAGAAGAAGGGCGTGCCGCTGATCGTGGCCAACCACGGCCCTTCCACTTTCGGCCGCGACCACAACACGCTGGTGCTGGTGGACGCCGCCGGCGACCACGAGGTGCCTTCGGCCGACAAGCTGACGCTGGCGCGGCAACTCATAGCCGAGATCGCCGCGCGTGCGCCCGGAGCCAGCCGATGAGCACCATCGCCGTGAAGCTGCTTGATGCCCGCATGGTCGAGTTGCTGCCTGCCTACGCCACGCCGGGCAGCGCGGGCCTGGACCTGCGCGCCTGCCTGGACGCCCCGCTGGAGCTGCAGCCGGGTGCCGCGGCGCTGATTCCCACCGGGCTGGCCATCCACATCGCTGATCCTGCGCTGGCCGGCATGCTGCTGCCGCGCTCGGGCCTGGGCCACAAACACGGCATCGTGCTCGGCAACCTGGTGGGCCTGATCGACAGCGACTACCAGGGCCCGCTGATGGTGAGCTGCTGGAACCGCGGCAGCACAGCCTACACGGTGCAGCCGCTGGAGCGCATCGCGCAGCTGGTGATCGTGCCGGTGGTGCAGGCACGTTTCGAGCGCGTGGACAGTTTCGAAGACAGCGCACGCGGCGCCGGCGGTTTCGGGTCAACCGGAACCCGCTGAGGGCGCGTCAGTGCAGCGTGCCGGGCGTGGCGGGGCCGCTGCCCAGCACCGTCACCGGTGAGCCGCCCACGCTGCGCGCCTGCAACTCCTCATCGCTGGCCTCACGCACGTCCTGCACCTTGATCGCCAGCCGCAACGCAAGCCCGGCCAGCGGGTGGTTGCCGTCCAGCACCACGTGCGAGGGGTAGATCTCGGTGACGATGTAGATGGCGTCGGCCGGCATGTCGGGTGTGGCGTGGCCTTTGGGCAGGCCCTCGAAGGCCATGCCGGTTTCCAGCTGTTCGGGGAAGAGCTTGCGGTCCTCGAAACACACCAGCTCGGGCCTGTAGTCGCCGAAGGCATGCTCGGGTTCCAGCTGCAGCTGCAGTTCATCGCCGCGGGCGTGGCCGTCCAGGGCTTCTTCCACCTTGGCCAGCAGGTCGTCGCCGCCGAAAAAGAACTCCACCGGCTGCGCCAGTTCGTCGATGGGGCGGTTCTGGGCATCGGTGAGCGTCCAGGTCAGGCTCACGACGCAGGGGTCTGAAATCAACATCGCCAAATGATGTCACAGGGGTGGTCTCGGCCAAAATGGCGCGATGGATATCGAACAGCCGCTGGCCCTGCTGGGGGGCCTGTCGCCCGCCACCTTCATGCGGCGGCACTGGCAGAAGAAGCCACTGCTGGTGCGGCAGGCCTGGCCCGGCGTCGAGCCGCCGCTGCCGCGGGCGCAGCTCTTCGATCTGGCCGGCGCCGAGGGTGTTGAGTCGCGCCTGGTGCAGCGGCGACTGGGCCGCTGGCAGGTGCGCCACGGCCCGCTGCCGCGGCGTGCCCTGCCACCGCTGTCGCGCCCCGACTGGACGCTGCTGGTGCAGGGCCTCGATCTGCACGTGCCGGCTGCGCACCGCATGCTGCAGCACTTTCGCTTCGTGCCCGACGCGCGGCTCGACGACCTGATGGTGTCCTGGGCCAGCAACGGTGGCGGCGTAGGCCCGCACTTCGACGCCTACGACGTGTTCCTGATCCAGGTCAGCGGGAGCCGGCGCTGGCGCCTGGCGCCTCCAACGCGCCGCCGCGAACCACCCTGGGTGGAGGGCGCGCCGCTCAAGCTGCTGCGCGATTTCGCGCCGACGCAGGACTGGCTGCTGGAGCCCGGCGACATGCTCTACCTGCCGCCGCTGTGGGGCCACGACGGCACGGCCGAAGGCGGCGACTGCATGACCTGCTCGGCGGGCTTCCGCGTGCCCGCCGCCGGTGAGCTGGCGCGCGAACTGCTGGTGCGGCTGTCCGAGGAAGAAGCCGACCCGTCCCTGTACCGCGACCCAGGCCAGGCGGCCACGGCCACACCCGCTGCGGTGCCGCCCGCGCTGGAAGACTTTGCGCGCCGCGCCCTGGAGCGCCACATCGCTGACCCGCAGGCCTTGCCGCGTGCCCTGGGCGAGGTGCTGACGGAGCCCAAGCCCAACGTGTGGTTCGAGGCGCAGGGTGTGGATTCGATCCAGGGCGCCGTGGGCCTGAGCCCGCGCACGAAGATGATGTACGACGAGCGCCACGTGTTCATCAACGGCGAGTCTTTTGTTGCCGGCGGCCGCGATGCGCGGCTGATGCGCGCGCTGGCTGACGCACGCACCCTGACGGCGGCGCAGCGTCGCCAGCTATCCGCGCCCGCGGGCGCCCTGCTGGACGAGTGGCTGGCTGCCGGCTGGGTGCAAGGAGACCCTGCATGAACGAACCCGACACCCCCGACATTCCTGTGTTGAACAGCCGCGCGGGATTCATCGCCGCGCTGAAGTGGGGCTTCGGTGCCGCTTTCGAACAAGGCGCGCGCCGCATCGTCTGCTGCGATGCCACTTTTGCCGAGTGGCCGCTGGACGACGCCTCGCTGCTGCAGGGCCTCACCACCTGGCTCAAGCGCCCGCAGCGCCGCCTGGTGCTGCTGGCGCGCAGCTACGACGAGGTACCGCGCCGCTGTCCACGCTTCACGGCCTGGCGCAGCGACTGGGCCCATGCCATGGAAGCCTGGGTCGCGCCCGAAGAGATGGCTGCTGACCTGCCGACGCTGCTGGTGTCCGACGGCGCCGTCTCCGTGCATCTCATCGACGCCGTGCATTGGCGTGGCCGTGCCGAACGGGACGAACGCCGGGCCCGCCACTGGTGCGAGGAACTCGATGTCGTTCTGCAGCGCTCCGAGCGTGGCTTTGGAGTCAACACCCTAGGCCTCTAGGGATTGCCCTAGCTCAGGCTATACTCGTGGGCTAGACACGGGCAGGACATTGTCCTGTGTCTTGCGATCTTTCTGGCATGGGTCTCTGAGCGTTGGCAAAGAGTGCCCGCGAGAAGCTCAATCTCCAGACCCATTACGCTGACCCATAACACTCGAGGACACACATGAGCAAGTCGATCATTCTGGCTTCCCTGGTTGCTGCCGTGGCCCTGGCCGCCTGCGGCAAGAAGGAAGAAGCTGCTGCCCCGGCCCCGGCGCCCGCCGCTGCCCCGGCCCCCGCCGCTGCCCCGACGGCTGACGCCGCCAGCGCCGCTTCCGCCACCGCCTCGGCCGTCACCGCTGCCGCCGATGCCACTGCTTCAGCTGCCGCCGGTGCTGCCGCTGCCGTCAAGGACGCTGCTGCCGCTGCCGCCAGCGCCGCCAAGAAGTAACTCCAAGGCGCCGCAAGGCGTCTGGAACAGAGAAGCCGCCGCCAGGCGGCTTTTTCTTTGGGCGCTGCCCTTGTGGGCGCCTCAGGCCGCGGCTTCGAGCCCGCTGTCGAAATGGGCGCGCATCAGGCGCACCGCGGCGTCGGCATCGTGCGCTTCGATGGCACCCATCAGCGCGCGGTGCTCGGCCAGCGACTCCGCCAGCCGCCCTTGCTTGAACAGCGAGTGGTGGCGGTTGAGCTTCATCACCTTGCGCAGGTCCTGCGCGGTCTGCTGCGCCCAGCGGTTGCCGGCCATCTGCAGCAGCGCCATGTGGAACTGCTCGTTGGTGGCGAAGAACTCGTCGCGCTTGCGCGCCTGGGCTTCCAGCCGTGCGTGCAGGCGCGCCAGCTCGGCGCGCTGAACGGGCGTGGCCTGTGTGGCCACCGTGCCGGCCGCATCACTCTCCAGCAGCGCCAGCACGTGATAGACCTGCGCCACGTCGTCGCGCGACATTTCGGTGACGTAGGCCCCGCGCCGCACCTTCATCGTCACCAGCCCTTCGACGGCCAGCACCTTCAGCGCCTCGCGCAGCGGCGTGCGGCTGATGCCGTAGGCGGTGGCCAGCTTCATCTCGTCGATCCAGCTGCCGGGCTCCAGTTCACGCGCGTAGATCTGCTGGCGCAGGCGCTCGGCCACGACCTGGTAGAGGGCGCGGCGCGAGAGGGGTTCGGCAGGGGCGGAGACGGTGTCCACAGGGCGCAAACTGGGCGGCCGGGTGTCAGCGGCTTGTAGGTTCTGAATTCATAATTATGCATAATCGCAGACTGATC
Organism: uncultured Rubrivivax sp.; assembly: GCA_964423075.1. GTDB lineage: Bacteria > Pseudomonadota > Gammaproteobacteria > Burkholderiales > Burkholderiaceae_C > Rubrivivax. The sequence goes on from CAYREA010000285.1 coordinate 4,317, forward strand.
ACAAGCCCACCCCGGGGCAGGAGTGCAGAGATGGACAAGCGCAGCGGAGACGCCGAGTTCGCGCCGGCGACGCTGGAGCAGTGGAAGAAGGCGGCCGCGAAGTCCGCCCCCGGCGGCGACGTCGGCGCCCTGAACTGGGTGACGCCCGAAGGCATCGAGGTCAAGCCGCTCTACACGGCCGAGGACCTGGCGGCACTGCCCTACACCGACACCTTACCCGGCTTCGAGCCCTACATCCGCGGGCCGCAGGCCACGATGTACGCGGTGCGGCCGTGGACCATCCGCCAGTACGCGGGCTTTTCCACCGCCGAGGACAGCAACGCCTTCTACCGCCAGGCCCTGGCCGCCGGCGGGCAGGGTGTGAGCGTGGCTTTCGACTTGGCCACGCACCGGGGCTACGACAGCGACCACCCGCGCGTGACGGGCGACGTCGGCAAGGCGGGCGTGGCCATCGACAGCGTCGAGGACATGAAGATCCTCTTCGACGGCATCCCGCTCGACAAGGTGAGCGTGAGCATGACGATGAACGGCGCCGTGCTGCCGGTGCTGGCGGGCTACGTGGTGGCGGCTGAAGAGCAGGGCGTGAAGCAGGATCAACTCAGCGGGACCATCCAGAACGACATCCTCAAGGAGTTCATGGTCCGCAACACCTACATCTACCCACCCGCGCCCAGCATGCGCATCGTGGCCGACATCATCGAGTACACGGCCCGGCACATGCCGAAGTTCAACTCGATCTCGATCAGCGGTTACCACATGCAGGAAGCCGGCGCCAACCAGGCGCTGGAGCTGGCCTTCACGCTGGCCGACGGCAAGGAATACGTGAAGACCGCCGTCGCCAAGGGCCTGGACGTGGACGAGTTCGCCGGCCGCCTGAGCTTCTTCTGGGCCATCGGGATGAACTTCTACCTCGAGGTGGCCAAGATGCGCGCGGCGCGCCTCCTGTGGTGCCGCATCATGAAGGGCTTCAAGGCCAAGAGTCCGAAGAGCCTGATGCTGCGCACGCACTGCCAGACCAGCGGCTGGAGCCTCACCGAGCAGGACCCGTACAACAACATCGTGCGCACCACGATCGAGGCCATGGCCGCGGTGTTCGGCGGCACGCAGTCGTTGCACACCAACAGCTTCGACGAAGCCATCGCGCTGCCCACCGAGTTCAGCGCGCGCATCGCGCGCAACACGCAGCTCATCATCCA
>CAYREA010000286.1:0-5433 GCA_964423075.1 uncultured Rubrivivax sp.
TGACCGGCGTCTTGTACTGCAGGCAGGTGGACAGCTCCTGGATGCACATCTGGATGCTGCCTTCGCCGGTGATGCAGAAGACGTCGGCGTTCGGCTTGGCGAGCTTGATGCCCATCGCGTAGGGCAGGCCCACGCCCATGGTGCCCAGGCCGCCTGAGTTGATCCAGCGGCGCGGCTCCTCGAAGCGGTAGAACTGGGCGGCCCACATCTGGTGCTGGCCCACATCGCTGGTGATGTAGGTGTCGCGGTCCTTGGTGAGCTGCCAGAGCTTTTCCACCACCATCTGCGGCTTGATGACCTCGCTGCTGTTCTTGTAGGCCAGGCACTCGCGCTTGCGCCACTCGTTGATCTGGCTCCACCAGGCCGACATCGACGCGGTGTCGGGCCGCGCCTGGGCTTCCTTGATCTGCGCGATCAGTTCCTGCAGCACGTCCTTCACGTCGCCGACGATGGGGATGTCGACCCTGACGCGCTTGCTGATGCTGGACGGGTCGATGTCGATGTGGATGATCTTGCGTTCCACCGAAGCGAAGTGCTTGGGGTTGCCGATCACCCGGTCGTCGAAGCGGGCGCCGACAGCCAGCAGGACGTCGCAGTTCTGCATCGTCATGTTGGCTTCGAAGGTGCCGTGCATGCCCAGCATGCCCAGGAACTTGGGGTCGCTGGCGGGGATGGAACCCAGGCCCATCAGGGTGTTGGTGCAGGGATAGCCCAGCAGGTCCACCAGGTGGCGCAGTTCGGCCGAGGCGTTGCCCAGCACCACGCCACCGCCGGTGTAGATGTAGGGGCGCTTGGCCTGCAGCAGCAGTTGCACGGCCTTGCGGATCTGGCCGCCGTGGCCCTTCTTTACCGGGTTGTACGAACGCATCTCCACCGTGTCGGGGTAGTGGAAAGGCGTGGTCTTGAGCGACACATCCTTCGGGATGTCCACCACCACCGGGCCCGGACGGCCGGTGCGCGCGATGTGGAAGGCCTTCTTCAGGGTGGTGGCGAGGTCGCGCACGTCCTTGACCAGGAAGTTGTGCTTGACGATGGGGCGTGTGATGCCGACCGTGTCGCATTCCTGGAAGGCGTCCAGTCCGATGGCCGGCGTGGGCACCTGGCCGGTGATGATCACCATCGGGATCGAGTCCATGTACGCCGTGGCAATGCCGGTGACGGCATTGGTGACGCCAGGGCCGGACGTCACCAGCGCGACACCCACCTCACCGGTGGCACGCGCATAACCGTCGGCAGCGTGGATGGCGGCCTGTTCATGGCGCACCAGCACATGCTCGATGGTGTTCTGCTTGTACAGCGCGTCGTAGATGTACAACACCGCTCCGCCGGGGTAGCCCCAGAGGAACTGGACACCCTCGGCCTGCAGACAGCGGACGAGGATTTCGGACCCGTTGGGGTCGGATTGGGTGGTTTGGGGAGAAGAAGGCGGCGCCATGGTGGCGCGCTTGACTTCCGCGGCAGACAAGTCCATTTGGGAACCTCTGAGGTTTTCTCTGACGAAAATCCATCGGCGCACCTCCCTCGAGCCCTTGTGAGGCCGGTTCGGTGCCTGCGCGGTCAAAAATCCGCCGTCGGGGTCTGACGGCCGGGCTTAGGACCCTGAAACACGTTTTGCGAAGCCCGCCATTATGCACCGCAGATGCTGCACTGCGGCGGCGTTTCCGGGCGTTGTGATGCCGCAATGTGATAATCGCCGCCGCCCGAACCGGGCGCACCCACCGTCACCGCGTTGGCCACCGACAAAGAACTGTCCGACTTCCTGAAGAGCATCGAGAAGCGGGCCTTCAAGCGCACGGTCTATGCGGTCCGCAGCGACGATGCGGCACTCGACATCGTGCAGGACGCGATGATCCGCCTGGCCGAGAAGTACGCCGACCGTCCGGCGGCCGAGCTGCCACTGGTGTTCCAGCGCATCCTGTCCAACGCCACGATGGACTACTTCCGCCGCGAGAAGGTGCGCGGCGCGGTGATGCAGAACCTGTCGGACTTCGAAGGCGACGACGGCGAAGACTTCGACCTGCTGGAAACGCTCCACGCCCTGGAGGACACGCTGGGCACCGAGAGCGCATCTGATGCGGTCTCCCGGGCACAAATCCTGCAAATCATCGACGGACAGGTTGCGGAGCTGCCGGCGCGTCAACGGGAAGCCTTCCTGCTTCGTTACTGGGAAGAATTTGATGTGTCAGAAACGGCGACGTTGATGGGTTGCTCTGAAGGCAGTGTGAAGACACATTGCTCCAGAGCCGTGCATGCGTTGGCCAAGGCCCTGAAAGCCAAGGGAATCTCACCATGAACACGAGCAGCCACCGCACCGACAGCCGCGTCCTTGAAGCGCGGCTGGGCAGTCGGTTGGCCTCGGTGTTGTCGGAACCGGCCCTGGCGCACGACGTGGGCGAGCGGCTGAGGGTGGCGCGCGAGCAGGCGCTGGCGCGCGCACGTGAAGTCCGCCGCGCCGCACCGGCCGGCGGGCTGGCAGTGCTTGGCGTCTCGGCGGGCGGGGTTGCCCTGCTGGGTGAATTCGTGCCCTGGTGGCAGCGTGCCGCCTCGGTGCTGCCCTTGCTGGTGCTGGTGGCGGGCCTTGTCGCCATCGATCAGTGGTCGGTACACGAACAAGTTCTCGTGGCAGCCGACATTGATGCACAACTGCTATCCGACGACCTGCCTCCGGCGGCCTACAGCGATCCGGGCTTCGCCGAGTTTCTGCGCGACGGCCCGGCTCCGTGACCCCGATTCGCCTGCCCCTGCTGGCCGGAGCTTGGCTGCTGGCCATCACATTGGGCGCCGCAGCCCAGGTCGTCGACCGCAGCCCCACCTGGGTCTCGCTGACCCCTGCGCAGCAGCAGGTGCTGGCGCCACTGCAGCGCGACTGGGCGTCGATCGACGACAACCGCAAACAGAAGTGGATCGAGCTTGCCGCCAAGTTCCCGCGCATGCCGGCCGACGAGCGCCAGCGCGTGCAGGCGCGCATGACCGAATGGGCGCGCATGACACCGACCCAACGTGCTGGCGCCAGGATGCAGTTCCAGCAGGCCCGGAACCTGCCAGCCGAAGAGCGGCAGGCCAAGTGGCAGGCCTACCAGGCGCTCACGCCCGAGCAGCGGCAGGCGCTGGCGCTGCGGGCCAAGCCCGTGGCGAAGGCCAGTTCCGCCGCTGACCCGGGCCGCGCCAAAGCGCGCGCCAGGGCCGAAACGGCCAGCGGCACCAAGCGCAACGAGGTTGTCGCTACCGGCGTGGCGCCCACCCGGGTGGTCGCACCCACCGTGGTGCAGGCTCGGCCGGGCGCGACGACGACCTCGATGGCCAAGCGGGCCTCGCCGCCGCTGCACCACCAGGCCGGCTTGCCCAAGATCGCCGCGACGCCGGGTTTCGTCGATCCCGCCACCCTGCTGCCGCGCCGTGGCCCCCAGGGCGCCGGCGCCCGCGCCGCGGCTTCGGCCGACCCCGCCTCACAACCGTGACGGCGCCGCCGGCGCCGGCCGCAGCCCTGCCCGTGCCCGGCATCCGCCGCCGTCTGGCCTGCTTCGTATACGAAGGTGTGCTGCTATTCGGCGTGTGGATGGCCGTGGGCCTGGTCTACGGCGTAGCCACCCGCCAGACCCATGCGCTCAGCGGGCGCCATGGCCTGCAGGCCGTGGTGTTCCTGGCTCTGGGCGCCTACTTCGTCTACTTCTGGTCGCGCAGCGGGCAGACGCTGGCCATGCAGACCTGGCACATCCGGCTGGTGACCACGCGCGGCGAGGCGGTTTCCGCCACCCGCGCGGCATGCCGCTACCTCCTGGCCTGGCTCTGGTTCATGCCGGCCCTGCTGGCCTGGTGGCTCAGCGGGCTGAAGGTGGGCGGCGGCACCTTCTTCGCGCTCACGGTTGGCGTGCTGGCCTATGCCGCACTGGCGCGCCTGCACCCCGATCGCCAGTTTTGGCACGATGCCGTCTGCGGCACCCGCCTCGTCACCTGGCGCTTGAAGCGCCCCAGCGAACCATGAACGCCCCGAAGAAGAAACTCAGTGTCTGCGTCTACTGCGGCTCGCGCCATGGTGCCCGGCCCGGCTACACCGCCGCCGCCCAAGCCCTGGGCGCGGCCATCGGCGCGCGCGGCTGGCAACTGGTGTACGGCGGCGGCAAGGTCGGGCTGATGGGCGAGGTGGCCGACGCCACGCTGCGGGCTGGCGGCCGTGTCATCGGCGTGATCCCCGAGACGCTGAAGAAGCGCGAGGTGGACCACCCTGGCCTGGACGAGTTGCACGTCGTGGCCACCATGCACGAACGCAAGCAGCTGATGGCCGAACGTGCCGACCTGTTCATCGCCCTGCCCGGCGGCATCGGCACGCTGGAAGAGTTGTACGAGGTGTGGACCTGGCGCCAACTGGCCTACCACGACAAGCCCATCGGCCTGCTCAATGTCGACGGCTACTACGACGCACTGCTGCGCTTCATGGCGCACACGGTGGCCGAAGGCTTCCTGTCACCGGAGCAGCAACAGGCCTTGCAGGTGGGCACCGAGCCCGCGGCTTTGCTGGATGCGCTCGCCGCCGCGGCGCTTGCGGCCAGCCAGCCCGACGACTACACCCGCATCTGAAGCGACTTCAGATCGCCGCTTCGTCGGCCTCGCCGGTGCGGATGCGCACCACCTGCTCGACCGAGGTGACGAAGATCTTGCCGTCGCCGATCTTGCCGGTCTTCGCCGCCTTGACGATGGCCTCGATGCAGCGCTCGACATCGCCGTTCTTCACCACCACCTCGATCTTCACCTTGGGCAGGAAGTCGACCACGTACTCGGCGCCGCGGTAGAGCTCGGTGTGGCCCTTCTGGCGGCCGAAGCCCTTGACCTCGGTGACCGTGAGGCCCGACACCCCCACGTCACCCAGCGCCTCGCGAACCTCTTCCAGCTTGAAGGGCTTGATGATGGCGGTGATCTGCTTCATGGCGGGCTCCGAGGGTGATGGGCGATTCGCGCTGATTTAAGCACGGAACTTCGAGGTGATGGGATAGCGCCAATCGCGGCCAAAGGCCCTGTGCGTGATGCGGATGCCCACCGGCGCCTGGCGCCGTTTGTATTCGTTGAGCTTGATGAGCCGCGTCACCCGTTCGACGTCGGCACGCGCGTAGCCGGCGGCGACGATGTCCTCGATGCCGCGGTCTTCTTCCATGTACATCGACAGGATCGCATCCAGCACTTCATAGGGCGGCAGGCTGTCCTGGTCGGTCTGGTCGGGGCGCAACTCGGCCGAGGGGGGCCGCGTGATGATGCGTTCGGGAATCACGGGCCCGATGCTGCCGTCGGCTCGGCGGACAGGCTGGCGGTTCTTCCACGCCGCCAGGCGGTAGACCAGGGTCTTGGCCACGTCCTTGATCACCGCGAAGCCGCCGGCCATGTCGCCATAGAGCGTGCAGTAGCCCGTGGCCATCTCGCTCTTGTTGCCGGTGGTCAGCACGA
>CAYREA010000287.1:0-5422 GCA_964423075.1 uncultured Rubrivivax sp.
CCGGGTGGTTGAACTCGATCTCGAAGCTGAGCTTGTAGCCGTGGAAGGGTTCCAGCCGCGCCCACTTCAGGTTCGCGCCTTCACCTTCGCGGATCTCCACCGTCTTCTTCACGCGCAGGAAGCGCTTGGGCGCGTTCTGCAGCTGGATGCCGGCGCTCTGCAGCAGGAACACGAAGCTGGCGGCGCTGCCGTCGAGGATGGGCACCTCCTCGGCGGTGATGTCGACGATCAGGTTGTCCAGCCCCAGGCCGGCGCAGGCCGACATCAGGTGCTCGATGGTCTGCACCTTGGGCGCGTCGGGGTCGCCGCCGGGGCTGATGGTGCTGGCCATGCGCGTGTCCGACACGGCGCTGGCCGAGACCGGGATGTCCACCGGCACGGGCAGGTCGGTGCGGCGGAACACGATGCCGTGGTCGGGCGGCGCGGGGCGCAGCGTGAGCTCGACCTTCTGGCCGCTGTGCACGCCCACGCCCACGGCGCGTGTGATGGCCTTGATGGTGCGCTGCTGGATCATGGGTGAATTGTCCCGCAAGCGGAAGGTCGTGGCTCAAGCTGTCCGAAAGACCTGCCGATATGGACCCAGGCGCTGCGCGCCCGGATTCCGCTCAACCCGCTCAAGGACCCACGAACATGTCTATGCAACGCCGCCACTTCTGCCTGATCGCCGGCGCCGCCCTGGCCGCCGCGCTGCCTGCGGCCCAGGCCGCCGACGAGCGCGCCAAGCCCGAGGAAGCCAAGGCCATGCTGGCCAAGGCCATCGCCCACATCAAGAGCGCGGGCAAGGACAAGGCCTTCGCCGACTTCATGACCAAGCCCGGCCCCTGGGTCGACCGTGACCTCTACATCACGGTGTTCGACCTCAGCGGCAAGACCCTGGCCCACGGCGCCAACGCGCGCCTGGTGGGCAAGGACAACATCAACATGCAGGACGCCAACGGCAAGTACCACGTCAAGGAGCGCCTGGACATCGCCAAGGCCAAGGGCAAGGGCCAGCAGGAATTCGCCTTCCTGAACCCGATGACCAAGCAGATCGAGGCCAAGCTGATGTTCTTCGAGCGCATGGACGACATCGTCGTCGCCTGCGGCTCGTACAAGCCGGCCTGAGCGCAGAAGAGAGCGCGACATGCCCTTGAACCTGAATTCCATCGGCGCGCGCATCGGCGCCGCCGTGGGTGCCGTGCTGCTGGGCCTGCTGGTGGTCATCGCCACCGGCGTGCTGGGGCTGCGCCAGCTCGAGCACCATATTGCCGCGCTGGTCAACGTGGGCACGGTCAAGAGCGACGCCGCCTCGCAGATGCGGCTGGCCATCGTTTCGCGCGTGGACGCGGTGCGCAACATCGCGCTCACCACCGACATCAACGCCATGCAGGGCGACCAGAAGCGCATCGACGAACTGGTCAAGACCTACGCCAGCCGCCGCGAGCAGCTGCTGGCGCTGGGCCTGAATGACGCCGAGAAGGCCGCGCTGGCCAAGGCCGACGCCGCCGACGCGCTGGCGGCACCGCTGCTCAAGCAGGCACAGGGCCTGGCGCGCACCATGCAGCCCGAGATGGCGGCCGAGATCCTGACAGCCAAGCTGGGCCCGGTGCAGAAGCAGTGGATGAGCGGGCTGGACGAGCTGTCCGCCGCCGCCGAGACCGGCCGTGCCGAGGTGCTGGCGGCCACCCAGGCCACGCGCCAGCGCACGCTGGTTTGGATGTGCGTGGCCGGCGCCCTGGCCGTGGTGGCCGGCGTGGCCATGGCCACCGTGCTGGCGCGCGGCATCAGCCGCCGCCTGCGCCAGGCGGTGGCAGTGACGGAGCGCATCGCCACGGGTGACCTGACCTCGCAGGTGCGCGACGGCGGCCGTGACGAGGTGGCGCAGACCCTCAACGCGCTGGCGCAGATGCAGGACCGCCTGCGCGGCGCCATCGGCGAGGTGCGCAGCGCGGTGATGGCCATCGAGACCGCGTCGAGCGAGATCGCCTCCGGCACCAACGACCTTTCGGCGCGCACCGAACAAAGCGCCAGCAGCCTGCAGCAGACGGCCGCGTCGATGGAGGAACTCACCAGCACAGTGAAGAGCGCCGCCGACAACGCGGGCATGGCGCAGCAGCTGTCCAGCGACGCCTCTCAGGTGGCCCAGCGCGGCGGCGCGGTGTTCACCGAGGTCGTATCCACGATGCAGGACATCAGTGCCAGCAGCAAGAAGATCGGCGACATCATCGGCGTCATCGACGGCATCGCGTTCCAGACCAACATCCTGGCACTCAACGCCGCGGTGGAGGCCGCCCGCGCGGGCGAACAAGGCCGCGGCTTCGCGGTGGTGGCCAGCGAGGTGCGCAGCCTGGCGCAACGCAGCGCCCAGGCCGCGCGCGAGATCAAGGGCCTGATCGGCGCCAGCGTCGACAAGGTCGAGGCCGGCACCCGGCTGGTGGGCCAGGCCGGCAGCACGATGAGCGACATCGTCGCCAGCGTGCAGCGCGTGAGCCAGGTCATCAGCGAGATCTCGCAGGCGGCCGGCGAACAGACCAGCGGCATCAGCCAGATCGGCAGCGCCGTCAACCACCTCGACCACATGACGCAGCAGAACGCCGCGCTGGTGGAAGAGAGCGCGGCCGCGGCCGAGAGCATGCGCGAGCAGTCGCAGCGCCTGGCCCAGGCCGTGGGCGCCTTCAGGCTCGAAGCGGCCTGAGCCTGCTTCAGCCCGGAAGGGGCGCGCCGCCGGCCGGCGGCAGCGCCCCTTTTTCCTGCGCGTCGCTCTCGTCCTTCAGTGCCACGCCGGTGCAGCCCAGGCGCCGCGCGGCGGCGAGCAGCCAGCCGATCTTGCGCGCCGCCTCGGCATAGGCCAGGCCTTCGGGCCGGATGTTGGACACGCAGTTGCGCTGCGAGTCCACCAGCCCCGGCGCAGGTGCCCAGCTGAGGTAGGCGCCCAGGCTGTCGGGCGAGGACAGCCCGGGCCGTTCGCCCAGCAGCACCAGCACCGCACGCGCCTGCAGCAGCGCGCCGGCCTCGTCGCCCAGCGCCACGCGGCATTGCCGGGCCAGCAGCAGCGGGCCGATGCGCAGGCCTTCGGCTTCCAGGCGCTGGCGCAGCTCCAGCAGCAGCGGCAGGGCGTGGCGGTGCGCCGCCAGGGCCGAGAGGCCGTCCCCCAGCACCACGGCCAGCTCGCAGCCCGTGCCGGCCGTGGCGGCCAGCAGCGCCGCGCTGCGTGGCGACAGGCGGCGGCCGAGATCGGGCCGGCGCAGGAAGGTGGCACGGTCGGCCGCGGCGCTTTCGACCTGCACCACCTCGAAGGCCCGCTCGGCCAGCTGCGCCGTCAGCGCGTCGACATCGAAGGGCAGGTGCACCGCGTCACGTGCCAGCGCATGGGCCACGCCGAAGCGCAGCCATTCGGCGGTGGGCAGGCTCACGCCGGCGCGGCCGAGCGCGATGCGTGCCGCGGTGTGGCGGCGCAGATGCTCCCAGGGGTCGGGCGTGGCCATGGCGGGCTTCAGCGCGGCGACAGGTCGGCCAGCAGCGGGTGCGTGGCGGCCGGCGGCAGCAGCCGGCCACCTGCACCCGTGATGCCCACACGCGCCAGCCAGGCCTCGAACTCCGGCGCGCGCTTCAGCCCCAGCAGCTGGCGCAGCGCGGCGGCGTCGTGGAAGCTCGTGCTCTGGTAGTTGAGCATGATGTCGTCGGCACCCGGCACGCCCATGATGAAGGTGACACCGGCCGTACCCAGCAGCGTCATCAGCGTGTCCATGTCGTCGCTGTCGGCGTCGGCATGGTTGGTGTAGCAGATGTCGCAGCCCAGCGGCAGGCCCAGCAGCTTGCCGCAGAAGTGGTCTTCCAGGCCGGCGCGGATGATCTGCCTGCCGTCGGCCAGGTACTCGGGCCCGATGAAGCCGACCACGGTGTTCACCAGCAGCGGCTGGAAGGCACGCGCCACGCCGTAGGCCCGCGCTTCCAGGGTCTGCTGGTCCACGCCGTGGTGCGCGTTGGCGCTCAGCGCCGAGCCCTGGCCGGTCTCGAAGTACATCACGTTGTCGCCCACCGTGCCGCGGCGCTGCGCCAGCGCGGCCTGCTGCGCCTGGCGCAGTAGCTCCAGCGTGATGCCGAAGCCTGCGTTGGCCTGCTGGGTGCCGGCCACCGACTGGAACACCAGGTCCACCGGCGCGCCGGCGTCGATCAGCCGCAGCGTGTTGGTGACGTGCGTCAGCACGCAGCCCTGGGTGGGGATGGCGTGGCGCTGGATCACCTCGTCCAGCAGGCGCAGCAGGCCACCGATGACGGCCAGGCTGTCGCTGGCCGGGTTGACGCCGATGACGGCGTCGCCGCAGCCGTACATCAGGCCGTCCAGCATGCTGGCGGCGATGCCCTTGGGGTCGTCGGTGGGGTGGTTGGGCTGCAGGCGCACGGCCAGGTGGCCGGGCAGGCCCAGTGTGTTGCGGAAGGCCGTGACCACCTGGCACTTCCTGGCCACGCCAAGCAGGTCTTGGTGGCGCATCAGTTTGCTCACGGCCGCCACCATCTCGGGCGTGAGGCCCGGCGCCAGCGCGCGCAGCGTGGGCGTGTCGGCAGCCTCGGACAGCAGCCAGTCGCGGAACTCGCCCACCGTCAGCGGCGCCACGGGCGCGAAGGCCGCGGCGTCGTGGCTGTCGATGATCAGGCGCGTGACCTCGTCGCTTTCGTAGGGAACAACCACGTCGTTGAGGAAGGTCGAGAGCGGCAGGTCGGCCAGGGCCAGCCGCGCAGCCATGCGCTCTTCAGCGCTGTGCGCGGCCACGCCGGCCAGCACGTCGCCCGAGCGCAGCGGCGTGGCGCGGGCCAGCAGCGTCTTCAGGTCGGGAAAGCGCCAGACATGGCCGGCCAGCGTGTGCGTCCAGGCCATCGCTTGTTACCGGTGCACCTCGGCCTCGCCGTGCGCGGCCAGCAGTTCCATCAGCAGCTTGCGGATCAGCATGCCGGGCTTGTCGCTGTCCATGCTGAACTCCACGCCGCGGCGGCGCGTGTCGACCAGCGCGTCGGGGTCGGTCGATTCCAGGATGTCCTTGTCCTCGCGCGTGATCACGTGGTCGAAGTCGATCAGCAACTGCGCCGGGCAGTCGGCTTCCGTATCGTTGCGGAACAGCCATTGGCACAGCTGGATGTGGCCGTCGTCGATGGGCGTGAAGCAGTTGATGATGACGTGCCTCACGCCGCTCGGGTACTCGATGTCGAGCCGGCGCGAGAACGGCAGGTAGTAGGCGTTGCGCATGTGGCGTTGCGTGAGGGGCTCGCGGCTGCCGCTGACGCGGTGGTAGGCCTCGGGGTTGGCCGCGGCGATCACCGTTTCCGCATAGAAACCGCCGTCCTGCTGCACCAGTTCGTAGCGGCTGGGCTTCGGCTGCGCCGCCACGCCGAAGGTGGCGCGGTGCACGAAGCTGAAGTGGCTGTTGTCGAAGCTGTTCTCCAGCGC
>CAYREA010000288.1:0-5420 GCA_964423075.1 uncultured Rubrivivax sp.
CGTGGGCCCGGTGATGACGCTGGCCAACCAGAAGCGCGGCGTGCAGCTGAACATGGCCTATCACGGCAAGCAGGTCATGCTGACCTACGAGCTGCCGCTGGCCGAGATCGTGCTGGACTTCTTCGACAAGCTCAAGAGCGTGAGCCGCGGCTACGCCAGCATGGACTACGAGTTCAAAGAGTACCGCGCCGCCGACGTCGTGAAGGTCGACATCCTCATCAACGGCGACCGCGTGGACCCGCTGGCAATGATCGTGCACCGCGCGCAGAGCCAGCCGCGCGGCCGCGCCGTGGCCTCCAAGATGCGCAAGCTGATTCCGCGCCAGATGTACGACGTGGCCATCCAGGCCACCATCGGCGCGAACATCATCGCGCGTGAAGACGTCAAGGCGCTGCGCAAGAACGTGCTGGCAAAATGCTACGGCGGCGACATCACGCGCAAGAAGAAGCTGCTCGAGAAGCAGAAGGCCGGCAAGAAGCGCATGAAGCAGATCGGCTCCGTGGAAGTGCCACAGGAAGCCTTCCTCGCCATCCTCCAAGTGGACGACTGACCCCCGATGACCCCGATGAGCTCTTTGACGGCCGCCTTGTACGGCGTGCTGGTGGTGTACCTCGGTGGCTGGTTCCTCGGCTTCTGGACGGGCAACTTCTCCCTGCTGCTGTTCATGCTGACGGTGGTGACGCTGTGCTTCTGGCTGGCCGAGCGCTTCCACTTCAAGCCGCAGCGCGAAGCTGCGGCCATCGCGCTGGAGAAGCAGGACGCCACGCGCCGCGCCGAGCTGGCGAAGATGGGCATCGAGCGCGTCGACGGCGACGTGGCCGAAGCCAAGGCCCGGCTGCTCATGCAGCCCTGGTGGTTGGACTGGACGGCCGGCCTGTTCCCGGTGATCCTGATCGTCTTCCTGCTGCGCAGTTTCCTCTTCGAGCCTTTCAAGATTCCGTCGGGCTCGATGGTGCCCACGCTGCTGGTGGGCGACCTCATCCTGGTGAACAAGTTCCACTACGGCGTCCGCCTGCCGGTGCTGAACAAGAAGATCATCGACAACCACCCCGTGCAGCGCGGTGACGTGATGGTGTTCCGCTACCCGCTGGACACGCGGCTGGACTACATCAAGCGCGTGGTCGGGCTGCCGGGTGACGAGATCGCCTACGTCAACCAGAAGCTCAGCGTGAACGGCCAGCCCGTGCCGGAGACGGCCCAGGGCGAGCACTACGACGAAGACAGCTTCAGCTACTCGCCGATGTTCCTGGAAAAACTGGGCGAGGCGGAACACAAGATCCGCGTCAACCCGCAGCGCAGCCTGGGCCTGCGTGCCAAGGTCAACTTCCCGTACTTCGAGAACTGCCGTTACAGCCCCGAAGGCGTGGTGTGCAAGGTGCCACCGGGCCACTACTTCATGATGGGTGACAACCGCGACAATTCCGAAGATTCACGGTATTGGGGCTTCGTGCCGGACGAGAATATCGTCGGCCGGGCATTCTTCGTCTGGATGAACTTCGGCAACCTCGGCCGCATCGGCGCCTTCCGCTGAGCGCAGGCCACTCCAGGAGGCAGGGCACGGGATGAAGGCAGGACGCTACATGTCGAGGCGGGTGTCGCGAGGCATCACGCTGTTCGGGCTGCTGTTCTGGGCCTCGGTGATCGGCTTCGTGTCCTACGTCGTCATCCGCGTGGTGCCGACGGTCAACGAGTTCATGACCATCCAGAAGGCCGTGGACACCATCGCGAGCACGCAGCCGTCCACCGTGGCCGAGGCCCGCAACGCCTTCGACAAGCAGCGTGAGATCGAGTACTCCATCGTCTCCGTGACGGGCAAGGACCTCTCCATCACGAAAGAGAACGACAAGGTCGTGATCGGCTTCGCCTACGACAAGCTGGTGCCGATCTACGGGCCGGTGTATGTGCTGATCAAGTACGAGGGCCGCAGCAAGTAGGCCCATGGAGAGCCGCTCCGGCCCCACGGCCTCGGCGCTGCTGGCGCTGCAGCAACGCCTGGGCTACCGCTTCACGCAGCCCGAACTGCTGCGGCGCGCGCTCACCCACCGCAGCTTCGGCGCCGACCACAACGAGCGGCTGGAGTTCCTCGGCGACGCCGTGCTGTCGCTGGGCGTCTCCGGCCTGCTGTACGACCGCCACGGCGGCAGCGACGAAGGCGACCTCACCCGCGTGCGTGCCCATCTCGTGCGCGAGGACAGCCTGCACCGCGTGGCGCTGAGCCTGGCCCTGCCGGAAGTGTTGCGCCTGTCCGAGGGCGAAGTGCGCGGCGGCGGTGCGCAGCGGCCGTCCATCCTGGCCGACGCGCTGGAAGCCCTCATCGGCGCCGTCTTCATCGACGGCGGCTACGAACCCGCGCAGACGCTGGTGCAGCGCCTGTTCGGCGAGGTCATCCAGGCCACCGAGGCCGAAAGCTGGAGCAAGGACGCCAAGACCGAACTGCAGGAATGGCTGCAGGCGCGCCGCGTGCCCGTGCCGGTCTACCGCATCGTCGCCACGCGCGGCCAGGCGCATGCGCAGACCTTCGAGGTCGAGTGCAGCGTGCCGACCCTGGGCCTGGCCGAGCAGGGCGAAGGCCGCTCGCGGCGCACTGCCGAGCAGGAAGCCGCGCGCCGCATGCTCGACACCCTCAGAGCCAGCGACCAACCAGGCAGCCCACTGCGTTCATGACCGACTCTTCCCAGGCTGTTCCTCCGCAACGTTGCGGCCTCGTCGCCATCGTCGGCCGTCCCAACGTCGGCAAGAGCACGCTCCTGAATGCGCTGGTCGGGCAGAAGATCAGCATCACCTCGAACAAGGCGCAGACCACGCGCCACCGCATCACCGGCATTCGCACGCGCGAGGCGGCGCAGTTCGTGTTCGTCGACACGCCCGGCTTCCAGGTCAAGCACGGCACGGTGCTGGCGAAGACACTCAACCGCACGGTGCTGTCGTCGCTGGCCGACGTGGACGTGGTGCTGTTCGTCGTCGAGGCCGGCCGCTTCGGCCTGCCCGATGCGAAGGTGCTGGCGCTGCTGCCCGAAGGCAAGCCGGCGCTGCTGGTGGCCAACAAGCTGGACAGCCTGAACCGCCGCAACGACGTGCTGCCCTGGCTCAAGCAGATGCAAGAGCGCCACGCCTTCACCGAGTTCGTGCCCATGTCGGCCACGCGCGAAGCCGACGTCGAGCGGCTGCTGGGCATCATCGAACCCTACCTGCCCGAGCAGCCCTGGTTCTACGAGGAAGACGCGCTCACCGACCGCAGCGAGCGCTTCATGGCCAGCGAGATGATCCGCGAGAAGCTCTTCCGGCTGACGGGCGAGGAACTGCCGTACAGCAGCACGGTGGTGATCGACAAGTTCGAGGAAGAAGGCAACCTGCGCCGCATCGCCGCCACCATCGTCGTGGAGCGCGATGCGCACAAGGGCATGGTCATCGGCGAAGGCGGCGAGCGGCTCAAGCGCATCGGCACCGAGGCGCGGCACGAGCTCGAGCATCTGTGGGAGGCGAAGGTCTTCCTGGAGCTGTGGGTGAAGGTGCGCTCGGGCTGGGCCGACGACGAGGCCCACCTGCGCACCTATGGCTACGAGTAGGGCGTCGGCACCGCTTGCCGCCTACGTCCTGCACCAGTACGACTGGAGCGAGAGCAGCCTGATCGTCGAGCTGTTCACGCGGGACGAGGGTCGCGTGGTGGTCGCCGCGAAAGGCGCCAAGCGCCCCACCTCCAACTTCCGCCCGGTGCTGATGCCCTTCCAGCCACTGGCGGTGCACCTGGGCAAGCCACCCAAGGACGGGCAGTCCGAAGTGCTGAACCTGCGCAGCGCCGAATGGGCCGGCGGCCAGGCGCTGATGGGCGCGGGAGCGATGTTCGCGGCCTTCTACGCCAGCGAACTGCTGCTGAAGCTGCTGCCGCGGCAGGACCCTCACCCGGCGCTCTTCGACGCTTACGCCTCCACGCTGGCCGCCTTGGCCGAAGGTGGCGAGGAGGCGCCTGCGCTGCGGGCCTTCGAGCTGCGGCTGCTGCGCGAACTGGGCTGGCTGCCGGAACTGTCTCTGGCGACGCTCACCGGTGTAGGGCTGGTGGCCGAGCGCCGCTACGCGCTGGACGCCGAGGCCGGTGTCGTGGCCCATGCGGCCGGCGTGGCAGGGCGCGATTGGGTGGCGCTGGAGGCGGCCTTGTCCGCCGCCGGCATGCCCGCGCTGCAGGCTGCCTGTGCGCCCATCGCGAACGCTCTGCGCACGCCGCTGCGCGGCCTGCTTCACTATCATCTGAATGCTTCGCCACTGCGCACGCGCGATGTCCGCCAGGGCGTGCAGCGGCTCCTGGAAACGCGATGAACCCGCTGATCTCGCAAGGCGCCGGCGCGGCGCCGACGCACCTGTCGGTCAACGTCAACAAGGTGGCCCAGCTGCGCAACACGCGGCACCTGGGCATCCCGAGCGTCGTGCGTGCGGCCACGCTGTGCCTGCAGGCCGGTGCCGACGGCATCACCGTGCATCCGCGGCCCGACGAGCGCCACATCCGAGCCCACGACGTGCACGACATCGCCGCGTTGCTGAAGGACTGGCCGCAGGCCGAATACAACATCGAAGGCAACCCCTTCCACAACCTGATGGGCTTCATCCGTGCGGTGAAGCCCCACCAGGCCACCTTCGTGCCCGACAGCGAAGGCCAGTTCACCAGCGACCACGGCTGGGACCTGGCGGCCGACGGCGAGCGCCTGCGCCCATTGATCGCCGAATGCCACGCCCTCGGTGTGCGCGTGAGCCTCTTCATGGACGCCACGCCCGAAGCCATGGCTGCCGCGCGCGCCGTCGGTGCGGATCGCATCGAGCTCTACACCGAGCCCTACGCCGCGGCGCACGGCACGCCCCGGCAGGCGGCGCAGCTGGCGCGCTTCGCCGCCGCGGCCGTGGCGGCGCAGGCGGCGGGGCTGGGCCTCAATGCAGGCCACGACCTGAACCAGACCAACCTGGCCGACTTCCTGCGCGCCGTGCCCGGCGTGGAAGAGGTCTCCATCGGCCATGCGCTCATCGCCGACGCGCTGGAAGCCGGCTTGCCGGACACGGTGCGCGCTTACCAGCGCTGCATCCGCACCGCCTACGCGACCGTCTGACGTGATCTACGGCATCGGCACCGACATCTGCGACATCCGCCGCATCGAGGCCACGCTGTCGCGCCGCGGTGACCGCTTCGCCGAACGCGTGCTGGGGCCGGCCGAACTGGAGATCTTCCACGCCCGCCGTGCGCGGACGGCGGTGCGTGGCATCCGCTTCCTGGCCACGCGCTTCTCGGCCAAGGAGGCCTTCTCCAAGGCCGTGGGCCTGGGGATCCGCATGCCGATGACCTGGCGCGCCTGCGAGATCCTCAACGAGCGCAGCGGCAAGCCCTTCCTCAAGCTCAGCGGCGAGCTCGCCGCCTGGTTCGAAGCGCGCGGCCTGCAAGG
>CAYREA010000289.1:0-5405 GCA_964423075.1 uncultured Rubrivivax sp.
CGCAGAGCACCTACGACGGCGTGCTCTACAACACCGAGACCATCAAGGGCATGCTGGACGGCTGGATCGACAACCTGCACTTCGACGAAGCCTGGCTGCCGCACGCCGCCTTCCACAAGTTCTACGGCTGCTTCCACGCCATGGGCAAGAACCGCCCGCGTCCGAAGGACCAGATGGTGTTCGCCACGCAAAGCACGCACAAGCTGCTGGCCGGCATCAGCCAGGCTTCACAGGTGCTGGTGCAGGACGCCGGCAACCGCAAGCTCGACCGCAACCTCTTCAACGAGGCCTACCTGATGCACACCAGCACCAGCCCGCAGTACGCCATCATCGCCAGCTGCGACGTGGCCGCGGCGATGATGGAAGCGCCGGGCGGGCCGGCGCTGGTGGAAGAGAGCATCGCCGAATCACTCGACTTCCGCCGCGCCATGCGCAAGGTCGACAAGGACTTCGGCAAGGACTGGTGGTTCACCGTCTGGGGCCCCGACAAGCTGGTGGCCGAGGGCGTGGGCCGGCAGGCCGACTGGATATTGAAGGCGGGCGACAAGTGGCACGGCTTCGGCCAGCTGGCCGAGGGCTTCAACCTGCTCGACCCGATCAAGTGCACCATCATCACGCCGGGGCTCGACCTGTCAGGCAAGTTCGCCAAGACCGGCATTCCGGCTTCCATCGTCACCAAGTTCCTGGCCGAACACGGTGTGGTGGTTGAGAAGACGGGCCTGTACTCGTTCTTCATCATGTTCACCATCGGCATCACCAAGGGCCGCTGGAACACGCTGCTGACGGCGCTGCAGCAGTTCAAGGACGACTACGACCGCAACGCGCCGATGTGGCGCATCCTGCCCGAGTTCTGCGCCGCCCACCCGCGCTACGAACGCATGGGCCTGCGCGACCTGTGCCAGAGCATCCACGAGGTCTATGCCAAGGGCGACATCGCCAAGCTCACCACCGAGATGTACCTGTCGGACATCCAGCCGGCGATGAAGCCCAGCGACGCGTTTGCGCACATCGCGCACCGCAAGACCGAGCGCGTGGCCATCGACGGCCTGGAAGGGCGCATCGCCACCAGCCTGCTCACGCCCTACCCACCGGGCATTCCGCTGCTGATTCCCGGCGAGCGCTTCAACAAGAAGATCGTCGACTACCTGCGCTTCACGCGCGAATTCAACGCCGCTTTTCCCGGCTTCGACACCGACGTGCACGGCCTGGTGGAAGACGACAGCGTGCCCGGCTCGCGCAGCTACTACGTGGACTGCATCCGCGAGGCTTGATCGAGCTTCAGGCGTCGGGGCCGGCCACCATGGCGTGGCTGAACCCGCCGTCGACGTAGGTGATCTCGGCCGTCACGCCGGCGGCCAGGTCCGAAAGCAGGAAAGCGGCCACGTTGCCCACGTCTTCGATGGTGATGTTGCGCTGCAGCGGCGCGGCCGAGGCCACCAGAGCCAGCAGCTTGCCGAAGTCCTTGATGCCCGAGGCCGCCAGCGTCTTGATAGGCCCGGCCGAGATGCCGTTGACGCGGATGCCCTTGCCGCCCAGGCTGCGCGCCAGGTAACGCACGCTGGCCTCCAGCGAGGCCTTGGCCAGGCCCATGGTGTTGTAGTTGGGTATGGCGCGCAGGCTGCCCAGGTAGGTCAAGGTGAGCAGCGCGGCCTTGGGTGACAGGTAGGGCAGGGCGGCCTTGGCCATGGCCGGGAAGCTGTAGGCCGAGATGTCGTGCGCGATGCGGAAACCCTCGCGCGACAGGCCTTCGAGGAAGTCGCCGGCAATCGCCTCGCGCGGCGCGAAGCCGATGCTGTGCACGAAGCCGTCGAACTGCGGCCAGCTCTTGCCGAGTTGTTCGAAGGTGGCGGCGATCTGCTCGTCGCTGCCGACGTCGCAGTCGAAGATCAGGTTCGAGCCGAACTCGGCGGCGAACTCGGTGATGCGTTCCTTGAATCGTTCGCCCACGTAGCTGAAGGCCAGCTCGGCCCCCTGCGCATGGCAGGCACGGGCGATGCCGTAGGCGATGGACCGGTTGGACAGGACGCCGGTGATGAGGAACCGCTTGCCGGCCAGAAAGCCCATGGTTGTCTCCAAGAATCGTGCGCTGGTTTTGACCGGGCGCGATTCTGGCACGGGGGCCGGCAGGCCCGCGGCGCTTCAGCCGCGCGCGTCAAACTGCGTGATGGCGCCGGCCATGCGGTCCAGCGGCAGCACCTGGTCGACCGCGCCCAGCTTGATGGCTTCCTTGGGCATGCCGAAGACCACGCAGCTGGCCTCGTCCTGCGCCAGCGTGCGTGCGCCGCCGTCGTGCAGCAGCTTCATCGCGCGCGCGCCGTCGTCGCCCATGCCGGTGAGCATGATGGCCAGCACGTCGCCACCGGCACATTCCGCGGCCGAGCGGAACAGCACGTCCACCGAAGGTTTGTGCCGGTTCACGGGCGGGCCGTCCTTCACCACGGCGAAGTACTGTCCACCGGCGCGGCGCAGCTGCAGGTGGCGGCCGCCGGGCGCGATGAGCACCAGCCCGCGCTCCAGCCGGTCGCCCTCGCGCGCCTCGCGGATGCGCATCTCGCACAGGCCGTCCAGGCGCTGGGCGTACATGGCGGTGAACTTCTCGGGCATGTGCTGCACGATGGCGATGCCGGGACTGTCGCCGGGCAGCGCGGTGAGGATCTGCTCCAGCGCCTGCGTGCCGCCGGTGGAACTGCCGATCACCACCGGCTTGTTGACCGACAGGGCGTGCAGGCCCGCGGGCGCCACGCGCGGGCGCGGCGCGGCGGATGGGCTGGCGGCAGGCCTGGGGGCACCACCCCGCCGCGGCCGGGAGCGCGCGGCGGTCTTCAGCGCGGTCACCAGTTCGCGCCGTGAGTCTTCCAGAAACTGCTTCAGGCCGAGGCGCGGCTTGGACACCACGCTCACCGCGCCGGCGGCCAGCGCCTCCAGCGCCATGTGGCTGCCTTCGGTGGTGAGCGTGGAGCAGATGACCGTGGGGATGGGGTCTTCGGCCATCTGCTGGCGCAGGAAGGTCAGGCCGTCCATGCCGGGCATCTCGATGTCCAGCAGCAGCACGTCCGGGCGCCGCTTGCGCAGCAGGGGCGCGGCGATCAGCGGGTTGGGCGCGCTGCCGATCAGTTCCACTTCGGGGTGGCCCTGCAGCAGATGCTGCAGGGTCTGGCGCACCACCGCCGAGTCGTCGACGAGAAAGACCTGAATCATGTCGCCACCGTCTCGACTTCGGGCAGGCCTGGGCCCACCGTCCAGCGCACCTTGCGGTAGGCGTTGCCACCCAGGTCGGTGCCCAGCACGCGCACACCAGTTGCCTGCAGCCGGTCCAGCGCCCAGGCGACGTTGGCGGTGCCGACGTGGCCTTCGCCCGGCCCACAGGCCATCAGCGTGGGGAACATGTTGCCGCCGCCGAAGACCCAGGCTTCGCACAGGCGCGGCTCGATGCCGCGTGCGCGCAGCAGCGCACCCATGTGCGCCAGGGCCGCGTCGCCGTGCGCCGTGTTGCCCGGGTTGCCGTGCAGCGGGGGGCGTGCGTGCACCACGTGGCACATGGCGCCCACGGTGCGGCGCGGGTCGGTGAAGAGCAGGGTGACGCACGAGCCCAGCAGCGTCTCCAGGCGCTCGTCGCGGTCGGCGCACACCACGTCGCCGGGGTGCAGCGTGTAGACGCGGCTCGGGCCCAGCGCGGCCGGGCGGGTCGCCGGGGCCATCACGGGGCGGCCTTGCGGAAGGCGCCCGGCCCCAGCACCTTCAGCGGTGTCTTGCAAGGCACGCGCCCTTCGGCCGTGCCGATGAAGAAGAGGCCGCCGGGGCGCAACTGGCCCAGCACGCGGTCGACCACGGCGCTCTTGGTGGGCGCGTCGAAGTAGATCAGCACGTTGCGCAGGAACACCACGTCGAAGGGCCCCAGGCCTTCGATCGGCGCACACAGGTTGAGCTGGCCGAAGCGCACGCGCTGGCGCAGCCGTTCGTGCATCTGCACCAGGCCTTCGGACTCGCCCTCGCCGCGCAGGCAGTGCCGCTTCAGGCGCTCGGGCGCCACCTGGCGCAGGCGGTCGGCCGGATAGATGCCCTGGGCAGCGCTGTGCAGCACGCGGTCGCTGATGTCGGTGCCCAGCACGTTCCAGTCGCTGCCGATGCGGCCCATCTGCGCCATGTCGGCCAGCAGCATGGCGGTGCTGTAGGCCTCGTCGCCGAAGGACGAGGCCGCGCTCCACACGCGCAGCTGGCGCGGCTTCTCGTGCGCCAGTTCCTTTTCGAGCAGCGCGAAGTGCGCCGGCTCGCGGAAGAAGTAGGTCTCGTTGGTGGTGAGCAGGTCCACCGCCATCTGGAACTCGCCGCCGTCGTCGGCGCTTTCGATCAGCGCGGCGTAGTCGTCGAAGCCCTGCAGGCCCAGGCGCTGGATGCGCCCGCTCAGGCGCGAAGCCACCAGCGACTTCTTGCCCACCGCGAACGAAAGGCCGATGCTCGACTGCATCAGGCCGGCAATGCGGGCGAAGCTGCGGTCGTCGAGCTGCGGGGTGCTCATGATCAGGCCGCCAGCGCCTGCTGGTTGGCCTCGCACAGGCCGGCCATCTCGTCGACGTCGAAGGCGCGGTCGGGGTCGAGCAGGACGACAAAACGCGCACCGACCTTGCCGATGCCGCGGATGAAGTCGCGCCGCAGCGCGGCGCCGAAATGCGGCGGCGGCTCGATCTGCGCCGCAGCGATGTCGATGACCTCGCTCACGGCGTCCACCAGCAGGCCCAGTTCGACGCGCTCGGCGGAGCCCTGGCCGGCCGCGTCGAAGATGACGATGCAGGTCTTCTTGGTGATGCGCGCCGGCGGGCGGCCGAAGCGCGCGTGCAGGTCGATCACCGGCACCACCGCGCCGCGCAGGTTGATCACGCCGCGCACGAAGTCGGGCATCAGCGGCACGGTGGTCATGGCGCCGTGCTGGATGATCTCGCGCACGGTGCGGATGTCCATGGCGAACACCTCCTCGCTCAGCGTGAAGGTGAGGAACTGGGCCGAGGTGCCACTCTCTGGGCTGCTCATCGCGCGGCCTCAGTAGGGGCGGAAGTTGCCGTGGGTGCCGGTGGCCGCGGCACGCGGCGCGGCGACGCGGGCGCTGCCGCGCATCGGCGAGTTCGGCGCGCGGCGCTCGCCGGCTGCATCGGCCTTGCCGCGGCGTGCGGGAGCCGCGTCGCCTTCCGTGCTGAAGAAGGCCACGGCCTGCTGCAGCTGTTCGGCCTGGCCCGAGAGTTCCTCGGAGGTGGCCGCCAGTTCCTCGGAGGCCGAGGCGTTCTGCTGCGTGGCTTTGCTCAGCTGGCCCATGGCGCCGCCGATCTGCGTCACCGATTCGCTCTGCTCCTGCGAGGCGGCGGCGATCTCCTGCACCAGCTCGCTGGTCTTCTGGATGCTGGGCACGATCTCGT